>JARIFA010000074.1 GCA_031127075.1 Gemmatimonadota bacterium
CGAGCCCGTGCCGCGCGGCGAGCGCGGCATCGAGGGGCGTCGTCATCGCGAGCGCGGGGCGCACCGCGTGGAGCAGCGTCGTCGCCACGGCGACGCGACGTCCCGCCCGGGCCGCGGCATACACCACGACGTGGTACGGTGTGATCAGGAGCCCGCGCGGCGCCGCCAGGGAATCGAGCGGCACGAGCAATCGCCCCGTCCACGCGTGCGGCCGGCCATCCTCGGCGACGACGATCGCGCGGTCCGCCCCCGAAGGCCGGGCGCGGTCCAACGCATCGAACGCCGCCCGACGATCCGCCGGCACGGCGAGGGCTGAGGCGGCGAGCGCCTCGAGCCGCGTGCCCTCCGCGGCGACGGCGTCACGCAGCGCGACCGCCGCCGCACGGCTCTCCCGGGACGACGCGTCTGACGACCCGATCCGCGCGAGGGCGCGCTGATGGAGCGCCGCGACAGCGACGAATCCCAAGCTGGCAAGGCGCACCAGCGCCCGGCGCCGGCGCGCCGCACGCCCACCGACGCCGGCGAGCAGGGGGATCGCCACCGCCGCAAGCACCGCGACCGACCCGAGCGCCGGGGCGCGCAGCCAGACGGCCGCGGCGACCACGAAGCCGACGGCGAGCAGGGTCCACGTACGAGAGGGCACGAGCGGATAATACCCGGACGCCAGTGGACCGTCAGCCACGCCGCTCCCACTAGATTACGGGGATGCGAAGGACCGCCTTCCTATTGTTGTCGACCCTCCTGCCCCGCCTCCTCGCGGCGCAGGTCGTGCTCGTCGACGAGGGGACCTTCACCCTGCTCCTCAAGGGCACCCGCGTGGGGCGTGAGGATTTCAGCATCCGGCGGTCCCCGGCGTCGGCCCAGGCCGCGTACGTCGCGCAGGCGAACGTGCTCATCGGGGAGAGTCGGGTGAGTGTGGCGACCTCGACCGACTCCCTCGGCCTCCCACTCCGCTTCCAGCACGAGACCCTCGCCGCCGGCCAGTCCGCCGCGACGGTGACTGGCGAGTGGCGCGGCGGCCTCTGGTCGGGTCGGGCGGTGAATCCCCTCGGCGAGTCCGCGCGGGAGTTCCGGCTGGCCCCCGGGACCATCGCGGTCGAACCGGGGGTGATGCACCACCTCTGGTTCGTGCTCCGCTTCGCCCCCGTCGGGCGCCGCACCACACTGCTCCTCCCGCGCACCCTGCAGTCGCGTACGGTGCGCGTCGAGGCGGCGGGGACGGAGGCCTTCGCCATCGGACTCGCGGAGATCCAAGCCCGGCGCTTCACGGTACGGCTCGATGCCGATAACACCGTCCTCTACGAGGCGTGGATCGATCCGGCCGGCCGGCTCCTCCGAGTCCGGGCCCCCGGCGAATCAATGGAGGCCATCCGGGACGAGGCCCCTCCACCCTCGGGGGGACCTGAAACCCTTTCGGGGGATCGGACGTATGCAGAGCAGTCCCTCGCCCCATTCACCGCGTAATCCTTCGTCGATGCTCCGACGTTCCCTGCTCGCGCTCCTCCCGCTCGCCGCGGCCCTGCCCTTGGCGGCCCAGGCGACCCGCCCGATCCTCACCCTCGACGACGCCCTCGAGATCGCCCGGAAGAACAACCCGGCGTACCTGCAGTCGATCACCGGACGGACCCGCGCCGTCGCGGCGGTCCGCGCGGCCTACGGGGCGCTGCTCCCGAGCGCCGACGCCAGCTTCGGGACCAGCTACCGCGAGGGTCGGCCGCAGTTCTTCGGCGGCGTCGCCTTCGGCGCGACCTCCGACATCATCGCCTCGAGCTGGAACCTCGGCGCGAACGCGCGCCTGAGCTACAACTCGCTCAACACCATCCGGCGGGCGAACGCGGCCCTCGACGCCTCTGAGGCCGAGCTCGACGCGGCGGCCTACACGCTTCGAAGCACGGTGACCGCACAGTTCCTCGGCGCGCTGCAGGCGCAGGCGCGCGCGGCGCTGCAGGACACGCTGGTGCTGCAGCAGCAGCTGCTCCTCGATCTCGCGAAGGCGCGGGCGGGCGTGGGGCAGCTCACCTCCCTCGACGTGAAGCGCGCCGAGGTCGGGGTCGGCACGCAGCAGGTGGCGGCCCTTCGCGCGCGGAACACCGCGGCCGTCGCCCGCCTGCAGCTGTTCCAGCAGCTCGGCGTCGAGATGCCCGACGGCGTGGTGCTCACCGCCGAGCTCCCGGTGACGGTCCCGACGCAGACCCTCGAGGACCTCCTGCGGACGGCGCGTCAGGGCAACCCGACGTTGCGTGCCCTGCAGGCGCGTGAGCGCGCGGCGGAAGTCGGCGTCAAGGCGGCGCGCGGCGAGTACACCCCGACGCTCTCCCTCTCCGCGAACGTCGGCGGGTTCGCCCAGCGGCAGCAGGATCTCGCGCCGGCGATCGCGCAGGCACAGGCGAGCGCGTTCGCTCGGCAGGCGACCTGCCTCACCACCGACTCCATCCGCGCCGGCGCGGGACTCTCCCGGATCACGGCGCAGTGCGCGGCCATCAGCTTCGGCGCGGCCGAGGAGGCGGCGCTCCGCTCGGCGAACGACAACTTCCCGTTCGGCTTCACGCGGAACCCGTACAACCTCTCCCTCGGCGTCTCGCTCCCGCTTTTCGACGGCTTCGCCCGGGAACAGCGGATGCAGGAGGCGACCGCCTCGCGCACCGACGCCCGCTACACCGTGCGCCGGCAGGAGCTCGCGCTCACCGCCGAGGTCACCTCGGCGCAGGTGACGCTGCAGGCCGCCTACGAAGCCGTCGCGCTGCAGGCGCGGAACGCCTCGACGGCGCGCGAGGCGCTGCAGCTCGCGGAAGAGCGGTACCGCGTGGGCACGAACACGTTCATCGATCTGACCACGGCCCGCGCCGAGTACGAGCGGGCCGAGACGGACCGCATCGACGCGGTCTACGAATTCCACCGGGCGTTCGCGGCGCTGGAAGCAGCCGTCGGACGAACCCTGCGCTGACCTGAGGAACAGATGACCAAGCGGACCAAGTACCTCCTGGGGGGCGTGACCCTCCTCGTCGTCGCCGGCATCGGCGGGAAGATCGCGTCGGGCAAGCGGGTAAAGCCCGTCGACGTGCGGATCGAGACCGTCGGGCGCCAGGACCTCGTCGCCTCGGTGACGGCGAGCGGCCAGGTGATCCCCCGCACGAAGGTCGACATCTCGTCGGACATCACGGGGCGCATCACGCGCCTCGCGGTGAAGGACGGCGACGAGGTGAAGGAGGGGCAGCTGCTCCTGCAGATCGACCCGCAGCAGTTCGAGGCGCAGGTGCAGCGCGCGGAGGCGGCGCTGGCGAACGCACGGGCGAGCCTCGCGCAGACGCGGGCGAACCTGCTGCAGGCGCGACGCAACCTCGAGCGGCAGCAGGAGATCCGACGCACGAACGCCGCCCTCGTCTCGGCGCAGGAGGTCGAGCAGCTCAGCACGCAGCTTGAGGTGAATGAGGCGCTCGTGGAGGCCGCGCAGGAGAATGTGAAGCAGGCTGAGGCGTCGCTGAAGGACGCGCGCTATCAGCTCTCGCGCACCACGATCTACGCCCCGATGAGCGGCCGCGTGACGCGGTTGAACGTCGAAGCCGGCGAGACCGCGATCATGGGAACGCTGAACCGTGATGCCGCCACGCTGATGACGATCTCCGACATGAGCGTGCTCGAGACCAAGGTGAAGGTCGACGAGACCGACGTGAGCCGGATCAGCCTCGGCGACTCCGCCGTGATTCAGATCGACGCCTTCCAGGACACGACGTTCGTCGGGCAGGTCGTCGAGATCTCCAACAGCTCGGTCCGCGGCGCCACGGCGGGGGCGTCCACCACCGACCAGGCGATCGATTACGAGGTGACGGTGCGGATCCTGAACCCGCCGCCGTCGACGCGGCCGGACTTCTCCTCGACCGCCAAGATTATCACCGACACCCGCACCGGCGCGCTCGCGGTCCCGATCATCGCGCTCACCGTGCGCGAGGAGACGGGGGCGGAGGTCGACTCCACCTCGCCGGCGGCCTCCCGGACCCCGGCCGTCGAGGTCGGGAAGAAGGATGTCGAAGGGGTCTTCCTCATCGGCGAGGACAACACAGTCACCTTCCGCGCCGTACGTGTGGGGATCGCGGGCGAGAAGCACTTCGAGGTGCTCAGCGGACTGACGGGCGGCGAGCGTATCGTCGCCGGTTCGTACCAGGCGATTCGCGACCTCAGGGAGGGACAGATGGTGAAGGAAGCGCAGGAGCCGGCCGCCGCCGGGACGAAGACCCCGTGAGCGCGACCACGACGGAGGCTCCGATGAGCACCACCGCCGAACGACAGGCCGTCACCGGCGCCGCAGGGGCCGCGCCGGACCGCGACTGGGTGATCGTCACCCGCGGGATCAAGCGGGAGTACGATATGGGCGGCGAGATCATCCGCGCCCTGCGCGGCGTCGACATCGCCGTGAAGCGGAACGAATACGTCGCGATCATGGGCCCCTCGGGCTCCGGCAAGTCGACCCTGATGAACATCGTCGGCTGCCTCGATACCCCGAACGCCGGCGAGTACTGGCTCAACGGCCAACTCGTCAGCGCGATGCAGGACGATGCGCTCGCGCGGGTACGGAACAAGGAGATTGGGTTCGTCTTCCAGACGTTCAACCTCCTCCCCCGGGCGACGGCACTCGCCAACGTCGAGCTCCCCCTCGTCTACGCCGGTGTCCCCGCGGCCGAGCGGAAGCGCCGCGCCACGGAGGCGCTCGAGAAGGTCCAGCTGGGGCAGCGGATGCACCACAAGCCGAACGAGCTCTCCGGTGGCCAGCGGCAGCGCGTCGCGATCGCGCGCGCGCTCGTCAACGACCCCTCGATCCTCCTCGCCGACGAGCCGACGGGAAACCTCGACTCGCAGACCTCCGAGGAGATCATGCGCGTCTTCGAGCACCTGGCGAGCACCGGCCAGACGGTGATCATGGTGACGCACGAGCCCGACATCGCCGCGCACGCGCGCCGCATCGTCGTGCTGCGCGACGGCACGATCGCCTCCGACGAGACGCAGCCGCAGTTCGTCGCCCGGCTCGGGATCCACGCGCCGCAGCTGTAGTCGGATGCCGTTCCTCGAGGCGGTCCGCCTCGCTCTGCAGACCATCCGGGTGCAGAAGCTGAAGAGCTTCTTCACCCTGACGGGCGTGATGATCGGCGTGATGTTCCTCATCGCCGTCGTCTCGATCGTCGAGGGGATGGCCGACTACGTCGAGAACGACTTCGCGGCGAGCATCATCGGGACGAACACGTTCTACGTCGCGCGCTACCCGAACTTCCAAGATGTCTCCGACGAGGAATGGCGGCGCCTGCAGCGGCGGCCCCGTCTCTTCGCCCCCGCCGCCGACGTGGTCCGTGGCGCGTTGCCGACCGGGACGTACCGGACCGCGATGGTCAACGAGTCGTTTCTCCCGGCCACGGTCCCCGGGCTCCGCCCCCGGTCGGTCCAGGCCGTCGCGACCGAGGCGAGCTACTTCGAGATCAAGGATTACGAGATCACGCAGGGCCGTGCCTTCAATGCCCAAGAGGTGGCCTTGGGCGCCCGGGTGGTCGTCGTCGGCAGCGAGGTGGCCACGTACTACTACGCAGGCCTCGACCCCATCGGCCGTGAGCTCCGGATCGGCGGGGTCCCGTACACCATCATCGGCGTGATCGCCGCGCAGGGGTCGGTGTTCGGCTTCTCGCTCGACCGCCTCGCTGTCGCCCCCGTCACCGCACCGCTCAGCCGCGTCATCCGGCCGCGCGGCGACCTCGGCCAGATCGTCGTCCAGGCCCCGACACGCGAGGCAATCCTCGACGGGCAGGAGATGGTCCGCGGGGCGCTCCGCGCCTTCTACGGCCTCGGCCCCGGCGACGAGGATGACTTCTCCCTCTCCAGCTCCGACGCCGCGCTCAGCTTCTTCGACGAACTCAAAGGGAAACTCGTCCTCTTCGGCACCGCGCTCCCGGCCATCGGCCTCGTCGTCGGCGCCCTCGTCATCATGAACATCATGCTCGTCGCGGTCGCCGAACGGACCCGCGAGATCGGCATCCGCAAGGCGCTCGGCGCGCGGCGCCGCGACATCATCGCGCAGTTCTTGGTTGAGGCGTCGACCCTCTCGATCCTCGGCGCGATGATCGGCGCGGGGATGGGGATCGGCCTCGCCAAACTGATTGCGGCGGTAACCCCCCTCCCCGCCAGCGTCGCGCCCTGGTCGCTGGTGGCCGCGCTCGTCGTCGGGGCGGGGGTCGGGATCACCGCCGGCATCTACCCGGCGAGCCGGGCCGCCCGGCTCGACCCCATCACCGCCCTTCGGCAGGAATAGCGCGTGCGCTTCCGGGACCGCCTCCTGATGAGCCTTGAGGGCGTCGGCATCGCCCTCGATTCGCTCCGCGCCAACAAGGTCCGCGCCGCGCTGACGATCTCCGGGGTCGCCATCGGCGTCTTCGTCGTCGTCGCGATGGGCGCCACGATTCACGGGATCGAGCAGTCGTTCGCGAGCGACATGGAGGCCTTCGGCGCCACGTCGTTCCAGGTGCGCCGCACGAACCCCGGCTTCAACAACTGCAACCCGACCAACGAGAACTGCCCCGAGCGGCGCTATCCCGGGGTCTCGCTCGAGGAGTGGCGCAGCATCCAGCGGCTCCCCGAGGTGTCGAGCGCGATGGCCTGGCTCTTCGGGAGCGGCACGGTCACGTATCGCGATCGCGAGATCAAGAACGTCAGCTACGACGCGCAGAGCCCCGAGTGGGTGACGACCGACGTCGCCGACATCCGGCCGGGCCGCAACTTCAGCGAAACGGAGCACGATGCCGCGGCGACCGTCGCCATCGTGAACGACACGCTCGCCGCCCTGCTCTTCGGCGACGGCGATCCGATCGGGCGGCAGATCGACGTGGCGGGCACGCGCTTCACCGTCATCGGCGTGTATGCGACCAAGGCCGGATTCCTCAAGTCGCTCGAGGGGCGTGGCCCCGATACGCCCCGGATGGTCATCCCGATGCTGACCGCCTGGAACCGCCTCGACGTCTGGCGGCGCGGGATGCTCCTCCTCGTAAAGCCGCGCTCGGACGTGCCGCGCAGCGAGGCGATGGATGCCGTGACGGCCACGCTCCGGGGCATGCGGGGCCTCCGCCCGCGTGAGGGAAACACCTTCTTCCTCGTCGGGCAGGACCAGATCCTCGACACCTTCAATCAGCTCTTCGGCGCGATCTTCCTCGTCGGGATCGGGCTCTCGGCCGTCGGGCTCCTCGTGGGCGGTGTCGGCGTGGTCGCGATCATGATGATCTCCGTCACCGAGCGGACCCGCGAGATCGGCGTCCGGAAGGCGCTGGGCGCCACGTACGGCACGATCCTCTGGCAGTTCCTCGTCGAGGCCTCGACCCTCACGAGTCTCGGGGCCGGGATCGGCCTCCTCCTCGGCGGCGGGCTCGCCTGGGTGATCCGGGCGAACTCGACCATTCCGGCGAGTATCCCGCCAAGCGCCATCGTCCTCTCCCTCGTCGCGGCCGCGGTCACCGGGGTCGCCTTCGGGATGCTCCCCGCCACGCGCGCCGCCCGGCTCGACCCCGTCGAGGCGCTGCGGCACGAATAGCTTTCGGGGGTGCGCCGCACCGACGCCGCCACCCTCGCGCTCGACCAGATCCGCGCGAATCCCCTCCGGAGCGCGTTCACGCTCCTCGGGATCGTCGTGTCGGTCGCCTTCCTCGTCGCGGTCGTCGCGATCATCCAGGGGATGAACGCGTACGTGAAGGAGAACATTGCCGACGCGATGGTCGGCAACAACACGTTCCAAGTGCGACGCACGCCGATCAGCGTCGGCAACGTCACCGACGACGACTGGGCCGTGATCCAGCGGCGCCCGCGCATCACCGAGCGCGATGCCGCTGCCGTCGCGGCCGCGTTCCCCGACGCCGAGGCCGTCTCGATGCAGTCGGGATGGCCCACCCCCGCCGCGGATGCCGTCTGGCGCGGGCGCACCGTCGGTGACGTCCTCATGTTCGGGATCACCCCGCCGTTCCAGATCGTCCAGGGCTACACCATCACCAAGGGTCGCGCCCTCTCCGATGTCGACGTCGCCCAGCGGCTCCCGGTCGTCGTGCTCGGGGCCGAGGTGGCGGAGAAGCTCTTCGGGGAGGTCGATCCGATCGGACAGGAGATCCGGCTCGCGGGCGTGCCGATGACCGTCATCGGCGTGAACGCGCCGAAGGGGCGCGTGCTCGGCCAGTCCTTCGACGCCTTCGCCCTCGTCCCCTTGACGCGCTTCGAGATGCGGTATGGTCGGCGACTCACCACGACCGTGTCGGTGCGCATGCGGGATGCGACTGGCGTGACCACCGGGATCGCGCGCGCGGAGGAGACGATGCGCCTCGCGCACGGCCTCCGCCCGGGCGACCCGAACGACTTCGCGATCGAGACCTCGGACGCCCTCGTCGCCTTCTGGAAGCGGCTGACGCGGATCCTCTTCCTGGTGCTCCCCGCGGTCGTCGCGATCGGCATCGTCGTCGGCGGGATCGTCATCATGAACATCATGCTGATGGCGGTGAACGAGCGGACGCGCGAGATCGGGATCCGGAAGGCGGTCGGCGCGCGGGCGCGCGACATCGAGATGCAGTTCCTCTTCGAGACGATCGCGCTCGCGATGCTCGGCGGCGTCATCGGCGTGCTCGCGGGCTGGGCCTTCGCGGGGCTCGTCTCC
>JARIFA010000075.1 GCA_031127075.1 Gemmatimonadota bacterium
TTGCCAGAGGGGGCGCCCGGCCGAGACGGGCGCCCCCGCGTCATTCGACATGCGCGCCTCAGCGCGGGTCGTCCCGTAACCGCCCGCTGATGATCACGTCCCGGGCGATCCCGTCGCGGACGAGGGCGCCGCGGAGGATCCCCTCATCGCGGAGCCCCACCTTGGCGAGCACGCGCCCCGACGCCTCGTTCCCCACCCACCGCCGCGCCTCGACCCGGTGCAGACCGAGGACATCGAAGCCGTAGTCGAGCACCACCCGGACCGCCTCCGTCGCGAAGCCACGCCCCCACGCGGTGCGGGCGACCCAGTAGCCGACCTCGGCCCGCCGATGTGGCCAGGCGAAGCGCAGCATCACCGCGCCCACCACGGCGTCAACGCCCCGCTGCACGACCGCCCACGTGGCCACCGTCCCCGCCGACCACTCCCGCTGGGTGGTCGCGATGAAGTCGACGGCCGCACCCCTCGGGTACGGATGCGGAATCGACAACGTCTGCTCGGCCACCCCCACATCCGACACCGCGGCCTCGACGGCGGCGGCGTCGCGGGCGACGAAGGCGCGCAGCACCAGCGGGCCCGTCGTCAACACGGGTATGGGACCGGCGAAGGGGGACGGCGCGGGGCGCATCCGGTGAGCATAGCACATCGCGGCCCTCCGCCGACACCGGTACATTCCGAGGATGGACGCCCCTCTCGACCTTCTGGCCGTCGGCCCGCACCGCGACGACGTCGAACTCCTCTGCGGCGGGACCATCGCCCGGCAGGTGGCCCTCGGCCAACGGGTCGGAATTCTCGACCTCACCGCGGGAGAGATGGGGACCCGTGGCTCGGCGGCGCTCCGTGCCGAGGAGGCCGCACGGGCGGCGCAGGTCCTCGGTGTGGCGGTGCGACGGAACCTCGAACTCCCCGATGCGGCGATCGAGAACACGCCGGCGACACGCGAGCGGCTCGCGCGCGTGCTCCGTGAGCTTCGCCCGCAGGTGGTGATCGCCCCCGCCCCACGCGGCCGGCATCCCGACCATCGCGTGGCGAGCGAGCTGGTGCGCGACGCCTGTTTCCTCGCCGGCCTCGCGAAGCTCGACCCGTCGACGCCACCACATCGGCCGCGGAAGGTCCTCTACGCGATCGCCTATCGCGAGGATGCGGTGAAGCCGACCTTCGTGGTCGATATCACGGAGACCTTCGAACAGAAGCTGGAGGCGATCCGCTGCTATGGCTCGCAATTCGACGGCGCGACGCAGGCGGGGGAGGTGTACCCGAACGGCGAACCGCTCTACGACCTCGTGCGCCATCAGGCGGCGCACTACGGCGCGCTGATCCGCCGCCGATATGGGGAGCCCTTCCTGACGGATGAGACGATGCGGGTCGACGACCTCCGCACGCTCGACGTCTCGACCTTCTGACGGGCGATGTTCGACATCTCGGTCCCCTTCGCGCCGTCGACACCGCCGTGGCCGGGTGACACCCCCTGCAGCTGCGGCTGGGCCTGGTCACGGGCCGCGGGGGCGAGCGTGAACGTGGGACGGATCGAGACGAGCCCGCACGTGGGGACGCACGCCGACGCGCCTCTGCACGTCGCGGATAACGCACCGGGTGCCGACGCGCTCCCGATCGAACCGTTCATCGGTGCGGCAACGGTCGTCGACCTTCGCGGACGCACCGGCGTGCTCGACCTCGACGCGCTGCGCGCGGCGGGGTGCCCCGAGGGCGTCGAGCGCCTCATCCTCCGCACCGATCGCACCGTCGCGACCGGCGCCTTTCCCGACACTTGGCCGACACTCACCTCCGCGGCCGCCGAGGCGCTGGTGCGCGGCGGGCTGCGACTCCTCGCCGTCGACTGCCCGAGCGTCGATAATCGGGAGAGCACCACGCTCGAGGTCCATCATCGCCTCTTCGACGGCGGCGCCTACGTGCTCGAGAACCTCGATCTCCGCGCCGTCCCCGCCGGCCACTACCACCTGCACGCCGCGCCGCTGAAGACGGGGGCCTTCGACGCCGCTCCGGCGCGGGCCCTCCTGACCCCGCTCCCCTGACCGGAACGTTCCCGCCCGCGGCTGCGTAGCGTTCCGTCCGGCTCCCCCGACCCGAGATGCCCGTGCTGACGCCCTCGAAGTCCCTCCGCGCCGCGATGCTCGGCGCCGCCTTCCTGCTCCCGCTCGCGCCCCCGCTCGTCCACCCGCTCGCTGCGCAGTCCCGCGCGACGATGCTCCCGGTCTGGCCCGACGAGGGCCCGATGACTTGGGCACCGCGGCCGACCGAGGCGGCGATCACCGCGAACGACCTGCGGACGCGGCTCTACCAGATCGCTGATGATTCGATGCGCGGTCGTCGTACCGGCGAGCCCGGCAACGCCAAGGTCACCACGTACATCGCCCGCGAGTTCGAGCGACTCGGCCTGCGCCCCGCCGGCGACGGCGGCAGCTGGTTTCAATCGCTCCCCTACGGCACCTTCGGCATCGACGCCGCCTCGGCACGCCTGACGCTGGGCCGCGGGAGCGCGAGGCTCGCCGCCGATTGGATTCCCGTCGCGCCGAACCCGGCGAACGGCGTGGCGGCCCGGGTCGAGCTGCGCGATGTGTCAACGGTGTATGCCGGCAGCACCGCTGACACCGCGGCGCTCGATCCGGCGCGTTTCCGGGGTCGGGTCGCGGTCTTCGTGAGCAGCACGCCTGGCGCGGGTGCCGGCGCGGCGCCCGCGAGCTTCGTGAGCTGCGCCGACGTCCCGAACAAGTTCGGTGCCGACGCGGTGATCGCCTTCGAGGCGGCGCAACGCGCCTCGCCGCGACCGGCGGCCCCGGCGCGCCCGGCGAGCCCGCCGCCCAGCCCCTACCGCCGTGCGCTCGCCGCCGGTGCGGTCGGCGTCCTCGTCGTCGGGCTCGATGCGATGGCTCCGGCGGCGCGCACGGCCGCAGTCGCCGGCGCGGGGATGATGCGCCCGGCGGCGACCCCGGGCGCCGATGCTACGCTCGCCGCGGCGATGATCACGCGCGCGACGGCGGAGCGGCTCTTCAGCCGCCCCCTCGCCGACCTCGCCGTCGGAACGACCGGCGGCCGCGTCACCGGCGGATGGCAGTACGCCTGGCGGGCGGCACCCGACACGCACGCGCGTAACGTGATCGCGATGCTCCCCGGGAGCGACCCGACGCTGGCCGCCGAGTACGTCCTCGTGGGCGCGCACAACGACCACGTCGGCGCGAACACGGCGCCTGTCGACCACGACTCGCTGCGCGCGGTGAATACGGTCACGCGTCGACAGGGGGCGAACGACCCCGCCTGCATCCCGACGGCCGAGCAGCAGCAGCGCATCGACTCGCTGCTCGCCGCCGCGCGCCGTCTCCGTCCGGCGCGCCTCGATTCGATCTTCAACGGCGCCGATGACGACGGATCGGGCACGGTAGTCCTCCTCGAGATCGCCGAGCGGTTCGCGAGCGAGCGACCGGCGCGTTCGATCCTCTTCATCTCGCACCAGGGTGAGGAGGCGGGACTCCTCGGCTCGCGCTGGTTCGTCGACCACCCGACCGTCGATCTCACCAAGGTCGTCGCCGCGCACAACATGGATATGCTGGGCAAGGGCCGCGCGGACCAGGTGCGCTTCGGCGGACCGAACTCGGTGCAGATGCTCGGCGCGCGACGGCTGTCCCGCGAGTTCGGCGACATGATCGACTCGGTGAATGCGAACTCCCCCGAGCCGATGGCGATCGACCGGAGTTGGGACGTCACCGCCAATCCGCTCAATCGCTTCTGTCGCAGCGACCAGGTCAGCTACGTCGCCAAGAACATCCCGGTGACCTACTTCTCGCTCGGCTATGCGCAGGACTATCACCAGGTCACCGACGAACCGCAGTACATCGAATACGAGCACTCGGCGCGACTCGGGCGCTTCATCCACGACGTGATGCTCGCGATCGCGACGCGGCCCACCCGCCCCGCCATCGCCGGTCCGGACCCGTCGTACCCGAGCTGCCTCCGCTGACCCGGGGCGGTGCGCCTGGTGGCGCATCGCCCCAACCCCGACTCCGCCCATTCCCCCACCCGACCTCCGATGCCACGCTCCCCGATGACGCGCCTGCTCTGCACGATCCTCGCCCCCATCGTCGCGCTCACCGCCCAGCAACCTGCCGCGTGGGACCCGAAGGCGATCCTCGCCGCCGAGCGCTTCGTTCGGCCGCCCGAGGCGATCGAGACGATCGTGATGACGCCGCGTGTCGACATCCGATTCGACCGCCTCAACGCGGATCGCACGCTGGCGCTCCGGACCACGGGCGTCGACCGTGGGTCGATCACTGCGTATGGCGCCCCGCACATCTATTTGGGCGGATTGAACATCGACGCGCGCGCGAATCGCTCGCGTGAGCTGACCGTGAGCACCCGGACCGGCCTCGTCGTCGTGGACGCCCGGACGGGCACGGCACGCGCCCTGCAGACGCCGGCGGGCGCGACGATCTCCGCGGAGACCTGGTCGCCGCGCGGCGACCGGATCGCGTACATCGCGAACTTCCCGACCGCCTCGCACGCCTTCGTGGCCGACGTCGCGACCGGGCGGAGCACCCAGGTGACGCGCACGCCGCTCCTCGCGACCCTGGTGGACGAGGTGCGCTTCACCGCCGACGGGGCGGCGCTGCTCGTCGTGCTGGTCCCCGAGGGGCGCGGCGCGATGCCGACACACGGCACCGACGGCGTCGAGGACGGCCCGCGCGTCCGCCAGACGGGTGGCCGCAAAGTGCCGCAGCCGGTGCACTGGAGCCTCCTCGAGGATCCGCACGAGCAGGCGCAGCTGACGTGGTTCACCACAGGGCAGGTCGCGCTCGTCGACCTCGCGACACGCCGTGAACGCCGCATCGGCGCCGCGACGATGGTCCGCGCGATCGACATCGCGCCGGACGGCAGCCATCTCCGCGTCACGCGGATGACGGGGCCGTTCTCGTATCTCGTGCCGGTCTCGTCGTTCGGGAGCGTGCAGGAGCTCTGGGACCTGACCGGCCGGGTGGTGGCGACGCTGCAGACCACGCCGCTGCGCGAGGAAGCGCGCGGGCCGGATGCCCCCGCGGCGCCCGACACCGGGAAGCGGAATCTCCAGTGGGACCCGGCGGGACGCGGACTACTCTATCTCAAGTCCGTCTTCGCCCCCACGTCCGAGGGGCGTGGCGGTGCGCGCGCGGGCGGCGCCGGTGGCGCGGCCAGCGCCTCCGTGGCGACGAACGGTCGCGCCAGCCGTCCGCAGGCGACCGCGGTGCGCCTGATGCGTTGGTCGGCGCCCTACGGGCCCGGTGACACCGCGCTCGTGCTGGAAGGGGGGCCGCAGCTCAGCGGGTTCGCGTGGAGCCACGACGGCGCGATGCTCTTCGTGAGCGACAGCGGTCAGGTGTTCGCGGTCCGACCCGCCGACCCGACCAAGCGGTTCCCCCTCGGCCGCGGCGTGACCATCCCGGGCGGCGGCGGGTTCGGCGGGGGCGGTGGCTTCGGCGGCGGGACGCCGACCGCGGATACCGTGGGCGTCGGTGGCGCCCTCCTGACCCGCGCCGGCGTCGGCGCGCAGACCGGCGTCCTCACGACGCCTGATGGGCGCGCGGTGTTCGTGAGCGGCCAGCGGACGTACGGGGCCGAGTGGCACCGTCGGGCCCCGCGGCCGTTCGTCGACCGGATCGAGATCGAGACCGGCGCGCGCACGCGCGTCCTCGACGCCCCGGCCGACGTATTCGAGCGCCTCGTCGCCCCGCTCGATGATGAGCTGCGGGAGGTCCTGGTCACCCGGCAGTCGCCGACCGTGATCGAGGACAGCTGGCGGCGCGACACGCGCACCGGCGCCCTCACCCGCCTCTCGACCGCGGTCGACGCCGCGCCACAGGTCACCCAGGCCGTGCGCAAGCTCATCCGCGTGACGCGGCCGCGTGACGGCCTGCAGATCTGGACGAAGGTCGTGCTGCCGCGCACCTACCAGGCCGGCGTGACCCCCGGCGTGCTCTGGTTCTATCCGCGTGAGCACACGTCGATCGAGGCGTACGAGAAGACCCGCTGGTCGACGAACATCAACACCTTCCCCGCCGTCCCCGCCTCCCGCCCGGCCACCGCGACGGAGGTCTGGGCCGCCGCGGGCTACGTCTTCATCGAACCCGACCTGCCGATCCTCGGCGACTCGGGCCGGATGAATGACAATTACACGCGCGACCTGAAGGAGAGCCTCGACGCCGTGATCGACGCCCTCGTCGACTCCGGCATCGTCCGGCGCGACAACCTCGGCCTCGGCGGGCACAGCTACGGTGCCTTCAGCACCGTGAACGCGATGACACTCGTTCCGTACTTCAAGGCGGGGATCGCCGGCGACGGGATGTACAACCGGTCGCTCACGCCGTTCGGGTTCCAGAGCGAGCGGCGGAGCTTCTACGAGGCGCAGGCGACCTACCTCGACATGTCCCCCTTCTTCCGGGCCGACAAGCTGAGCGGGGCGCTGCTCCTCTACCATCATCTCGAGGACCAGAACACCGGCACCGCGCCGATGAGTTCGATCCGGATGTTCAACGCGCTCCAAGGGCTCGGGAAGACGGCGGCCCTCTACCTGTATCCGTACGAGGATCACTCGGTGATGACGTACGCGAGCGACCTCGACCAGTGGGCGCGCTGGATTGCCTGGTTCGACACGTATCTCACCGGGGCGCGTCGGTAGCGGCGCCTGCTACCGGCGCGACTGTCACCCTGACGTGCCGATCCGGCCACCGCTGGATCGGCACGTCAGGAGGGTGACGGCACCGGGAAGGTGATCCGCAGGGTCTCCCCGGGCGGCGTGGACCGCCACGCCTCGAGGAGCGCCCCCCGCAGCCGCTCGATGGCGGCGAGCTGATCGGGTGGCACGGAGGGGCACGGGGCGCGACCCGTCCGGGCCGCTTCGAGGGCGAGCGCCTCGGTCAGCGCGTCGGCGTCGACGGCGACCGCCCGCTCTATGTGCCCCACGACCTGTTCGACGCAGAGCGCCGCCGCGGGGAGCCGTTGGACGGCGCCGGGGGCGGCGAAGTCGTCGATGTCCCAGCCTTGGGCGACCAACCCGAAGAACGCGTCATCCACGCCGAGCACGCTTTCCACCGCGCAGTGCGTCAGATCGTGCGTCGGCAGGAAGGGATGTACGCGCGACCAGGTCCGGGTACCATCCTCACGGACGCACGCGAGGTTCGGCCGCCCGTCCGCCGTCCGCTTGAGCTCGATGCGCAGGGTGCGTCGCGCGGGCGTCGGGCCGCCCCTCTGGGTCGCCATGCGCGGGAACCTAGGTCGCCCGCCGTCGCCTCACCAGCGCATCGGGGGCGGCCTATATTCCTCCCATGGCCGCCCCCCCGATCTACCTCGACCACGCCGCCACGACCCCGGTCCGCTCCGAGGTCTTCGACGCGATGGCGCCGTTCTTCGGCCCGCGCTTCGGCAATCCGTCCTCCACGCACCGCTGGGGCCGGGAGGCGCGCGCCGCGCTCGACGAGGCCCGGGAGCGCGTCGCGCAGAGCCTCGGCGCCGCGCCGGACGAGATCTGTTTCACCAGCGGCGGCACCGAGTCGGACAACCTCGCCGTGCTCGGCGCCTGGCGCGTGCTCCGGACGCAGGGCAAGCGTGCGGTCGTCACCTCGCCGACGGAGCACAAGGCGGTCCTCGTCGCGGCGCACCAGGCCGCGAAGGAGGGCGCGGAGGAGCGCCTCCTCCACATCGACGCGACGGGGCGCATCGATCTCGCCGACGCCGCCGCGACGATCGCCGCCGACACCGCGGTCTGTTCGCTGATGTGGGTGAACAACGAGACGGGGGTCGTCCAACCGATCGCCGAGCTCGCCTCGCTCGCCAAGGCGCAGGGCGCGCTCTTCCACACCGACGCCGTGCAGGCGTTCGGGAAGGTCGAGGTCGACGCCCGCACCATCCCATTCGACTTCGCCTCGGTGAGCGGCCATAAGCTCGGCGCGCCGAAGGGGATCGGCGCCTTCTACATCCGGCGTGGGACGCCCCTCGAGCCGCTCTTCTTCGGCGGCTCGCAGGACCGCGGCCGACGCCCGGGCACGGAGAACGTCGCGGCCGCCGTCGGGCTCGCCCGCGCGATGGAGCTCGCGGTGGCCGAGCGCGAGGCGCACTGGCGCACGTACGAGGCGATGCGCGACGCGCTGCAGGCCGCGCTCGAGGCCAAGGTCCCGGGGCTCCTGGTGCACGGCGGGGCCGCCCCGCGTGCGCCGCACATCCTGAACGTCTCGGTCCCCGGCACCGACTCCGAGTCGCTGCTGATGGCGCTCGATCTGCAGGGCGTGGCCGCGTCCAGCGGCTCCGCCTGTCAGAGCGGGAGCATCACGCCGTCGCACGTGCTCTCCGCGATGGGCGTCGCACCGGACCTCGCGAACGCCGCGATCCGGATGAGCTTCGGCGCGCTGAACGGCCCCGATGACGTCGCGCGCGTCGCGGAGCTCTTCCCCGCCCTCGTCGCCAAGGCCCGCGGGCTCGCCGGCGTCGCGTGAGTCGCGGCCGCGTCCTCGTCGCGATGTCGGGCGGCGTCGACTCGTCGGTCGCCGCCGCGCTCCTCGTGCGGCAGGGCTATGACGCCGTCGGCGTCACGATGAAGCTCTTCCACGACGG
>JARIFA010000076.1 GCA_031127075.1 Gemmatimonadota bacterium
CCGGGTGAACTCGGGAGCGGACTCGACCGCTGAGCCGGATCAGGGCGTGCAGGTGATCTGACTTTCGGTCGTGGCGGGAGTGGTAGCGGCTCCAACAATCCCCACAAACACGACACATTCGACCCCTGCGGCGCCCGGATGCGTCACGCGCGCGATCCATCCGGCCGACGTGGCCTCCGGGATGGAAAGCACATTGCCACGGGTCGTGTGGAATCCGAGGACGGTCGAATCGTCGGAGTAGGCGTTTGCGGAGGTGACATAGGCCGCCTGAGCCGACATCAGGTTGTGGAGATCAGCCTTCATCAGCGAAACAAATGTCCGCTTCCTGCTCCCCTGATACTTCGGGATGGCGATGCCAAGCAACAGGCCGATGATGACGACGACGACCATCAGCTCGATCAGGGTGAAAGCGCGCCGGACCATACGGGTCGATGGGTTCGGGGGGGGAGCGATAGCGTTAAAGTAGCACCAACCAAGGGTTTAGCGTGCAAGATTCGCGCCAAACTCCACCCTCAGGCCTTCGCTTCGACCCAGTTCGTTCCGACCCCAACGTCCACGACGAGGGGGACCCGCAGCACCGCCGCCCCCTCCATCCCCTGCCGCACCAGGTCGGTCAGCGGCCCCACCTCGGACGACGGACACTCGAAGACGAGTTCGTCGTGGACCTGCAGGAGCATCTTCGCCGCGAGCCCGCTCCGGCGCAGCTCGTCATCGATCCGGATCATCGCCACCTTGATCAGGTCGGCCGCAGATCCCTGGATCGGGCTGTTCTGCGCGAGCCGCTCTCCGAGGGCGCGCGTGTTGAAGTTCCGATCGAGGATCTCGGGGATGTAGCGGCGGCGGCCGAAGATCGTCTCCACGAAACCGCGGCTCCGCCCCTGCTCCACTGCCTGGTCGAGCCAAGCCCGCACCCCGGCGAATCGCGTGAAGTAGGTCTCGATGAACGCCTTCGCCTCGGCGTGATCGATCCCCAGCTGCCGCGAGAGCGCGTGCGCCCCCTGCCCGTAGATCGTCGCGAAGTTGATCGTCTTCGCCTGCGCGCGCATCTCGCCGGTCACCAACTCGATCGGCACCCCGAAGATCACGCTCGCCGTCTGGCGGTGGATGTCCCCGCCCGCGCGGAACGCCTCGACGAAGGCGGTGTCGCCGGAGAGGTGTGCGAGAAGTCGGAGCTCAATCTGCGAATAGTCGGCCGCGAGGAGTGTCCACCCCGCCTGCGGGACGAAGCCACGCCGGATGTCCTTCCCGAGCGCGCGACGCACGGGGATGTTCTGGAGATTCGGGTCGCTCGACGAGAGCCGCCCGGTGCTCGCGACGGTCTGGTTGAACGAAGTGTGGAGCCGCCCGGTGCGCGGGTTCACGAGCCCCGGCAATGTGTCGAGATAGGTGTTCTCGAGCTTCGCCAGCTCGCGGTACTCCATCAACAGGGCGGGGAGGGTGTGCCCTTCGTCCGCCAGCTCCTGCAACACGCTCGCATCGGTGCTGGGCCCCGTGGCGGTCTTCTTCTTCACCGGGAGACCGAGCTTCTCGAAGAGGATGGTCCGCAGCTGCGGATTGGACGCGATGTTGAACGTCTCCCCCGCCTCCGCGTGGATCTGGGTCTCCACCTCGCGGCGCGCCACCTCGAAGCGCGCCTTCAGCGAGTGGAACCACGGCACATCGATGGTGATGCCGGTCCACTCCATCTCCGCGAGCACGTGCACGAGCGGGAGCTCGATGTCGCACAACAACGGCTCCAACGCGTGCGCGGCGAGCTTCGGCGCGAGCACGGCGCGCAGGCGCCACGCGATATCAGCGTCGGCACAGGCGTAGTCGCGCGCGCCGATGATCGGCACCTCGTCGAAGGGGATCTCCTGTTTCCCCTTCCCGCAGAGCTCGTCGTAGCCGGTCATCGCGACGCCGAGGAGTTCGACGGCGAGGGTGTCGATGGCGTGCGAGCGGCGGCTCGGGTCGAGGACGTAACTCGCCAGCATCGTGTCGAAGTCGAGCCCATGCACCACGACCCCCGCGCGACGTAAGACGAGGAGATCGTACTTGGCGTGGTGCGCGACCTTCGGCACCCCCGCATCCTCGAAGAGGGCCCGGAGCGGCGCCATCGCCTCATCCGTGATGGGTGGGAGATTCACCACCGGGTGATTCCCCTGCGCGAGCAGCCGCGCGGCGATCGAACTCTCCGCCGACGGCGCCTTCTTCGCGGGCACCGGGGCGTCGCCGAGGTCGAGCCCACCCTGCGCCGTGGCAGGACGACGATGCGCGAAGGGGAGGTACCAGGCGCGCCCGGGCGCCGTAGCGATCGAGATGGCGACGAGATTCGCGCGGATGGGCGTGATGATCCGCGGGGCGTCAGCGTCGAGCACCGTCTCGGTATCGAACGCGAACCTCCCCGCCGCCCGCACCTCGGCGATCACCTCGGCGACCAGTGCCGGTGTGTCCGCCACGCGATACTCACGTGGGACGTCGGGCGGCGTGTCCGGGAGCGGCCCGAGCGTCGCCGTGACACGACCGGGGGCCCCCGCCGATGTACCGTCGTCGACCGAGACACCGCCATTCACCTGCGCGGCGGCGGTCCGCGCGGCGCTGTTGAATTCAAGCTCCACGAAGAGGTCCCGCAGCGCGGGCCAATCGGGCTCCTGCCGCGTGAACGCCTCGAGGTCGAGCGTCACCGGGAGTGTATCCTGCAGCGTGACGAGCTGCTTCGAGAGGCGCGCCTCGTCGGCGTGCTTGAGGAGCGCGTTCCGCGCACGAGTGGGCTCAATCTCGTCGACGTGCGCGAGCATCGCTTCGACTGTCCCCCATCGTGCTACGAGCGCGAGCGCTCCCTTCTCCCCGATCCCTGTGACGCCCGGCACATTATCGGCGGTGTCGCCGACAAGCGCGAGGTAATCGACGACACGATCCGGCGGGACGCCGAGCCGCTCGTGCGCGTTCTCGAGGCCATACCACTTCTCGGTCGTGCGGCCCGGCGGGCCGTGCCACGGATTCAGGATCCAGATCCGCTCGGCGACGAGCTGCAGGAGATCCTTATCCCCGGAGACCACGCACGACTCGACGCCGGCCGCAGCACCCTGGCGCGCGAGCGTCGCAATGACATCGTCCGCCTCGAACCCGTCGAGCTCCGCCACCGGGATCCGATAGCCCGCGAGGAGCTGCCGCACGCGCGCCACACCGGTGTCGAAGTCGTGTTGTTCCTCCTCAGGCAGCGCGACGCGGTTCGCCTTGTACGACTCGAGCAGCTCTTCACGGCCCGAGGACCCAGCATCGTTCACCCAGACCACGTAGTCGGGGCGATGCTTGTCGATGAGACGGCGCAGGAAGTCGTTGACGCCCTTCGCCATCCCGGTGTTCTCGCCGCGGGCGTTGCGGAGCGGCGCGCCGCCGCCGAGAGCGTGGAAGGCGCGGTAGATGAGCGCATACCCGTCGATCAGGTAGAGGCGCGGCCGGTCGGGCATCGACATCCTGGAAAGTTACCGAGCCAGGAGGAGCCACGCGGCGAGCCCCGCCGCCGCGGCCACACGCGCGTTGTCGTCGATCCAATGTCGGGGGCGCTCACCGAGGGCCGCCGCCGCCCCGATGGCGAGCGCGGTGGGGAGCGTCGCGCCGACGAGGAGGACCGGACCGAGCGCACTCGCGACGACACAAGCGACCGAGCCCGCCCAGGTCTTACCTTGGGCCGCCGCACGCGCCGCCGCGGTGCGACCGACGAGCGCGGCGCTGGCATCACCGACGACCGCGGCCCAGAGCGCCGTGATCGCCGCCGCGGGCGGAAGGAGCCAGGCGGCGAGACACATCGCGGCGAGAATCCAGGTGGCGCCGGTGAGCGCGGTCGCTTCGTGGGCGCGGAGCATCCAGCCGAACCACGCATCGAACCACCGACGGATCGGACCGGACCGTCGACGGCCGACCTCGAGCACCACGGCGATGACGAGGCCTGCCCCGAGGACGGCGAGGATGATCGTGCGATCCACCCACCCGAGCGCCCAGCTCACCGGGAACAGCACCGAGGCGAGGTGGACCCCCTTCCGTCCGAGCTCCGCACGCCATGGCGTGGGATGGACCGGCGGGGCCGATCCGCCCGGCGGTATCACTTCAGGCGCCGCCGGAACTCCGATTCGAAGCGGACCTCGCTCGACTGCGTGAGGCGCCAGCGACCCGTCCCGGTCTGGTCGTAGAAGGTGAGTTGGAGGTTGATCCCCTGATACACCCAGACCTGCTGCCGATTCCGGCTCATATCGTTGAGCTGCGGCTCGAAGAGCTGATCGGGATCGCCGAGCGCGATGAAGACGCGCCCGCGGTCGCTGAGCCACCCCGCCTGCGCCTCTTCGCGGAATCGGAGATTCGCGCGTGAGATGCGATCGAAATAGGCCCGGAGATCCTCGTGCGCCGTCGTGCGGGGATCGGGATCGGTGGCCCGCACGAACTCGGCCCACGCCGCCGGCCGCTGCTCCGGTGCGGCATCACGCAGCTGCGTGATTCGGAACGGCGTCGCGTAGTAGCGGAGGTAGAGGATCATGTCGTCGAAGGTCGCGACCGGGAGGTCAGCGCCGAACCCGACGAAGAGGAAGGTCGAAGCCGTATCTCGCGCGGCGTCGCGCGTCACCGAGAACTGGGCCACGCCGATCCCGATGCGGCTCAACGGAAGCGCCACCACGCCGGAGCGGATCGTCCCCCGATTGGCGAGCGTCGCCGTGTCCTCCCAGAGCCGACGCCCCTGCTCGTTGCGCAGGAGGAGCCGCAGCGGTGCGGCCATGGTGTCGTACGCCTCGACGTAGAGCGGAAGGATCGAGTCGCGACCGGCTGTCGCCGTCCCGCTCGGCGCCATTAGCAGGAGGGGGAGGGAATCGCGCGTCCCACGCGCGGTCACCTCGGAGACGGGGATCGGCGTCCCGAAGCTGCCGGGGTCCAGGCGCGGCACGACGATCGCCATCCGCTCCTCGGCACTCCGCTGGCTCGCTTCGTCGCGCAGGGTGAGGGTCAGTGTGTAGCGGCCGGGCGCGACATCGAGGACGACCTGGTGGACGAGGCTCTCGTCGGTGCGCGTCGTCTCCCGATAGGTCCCGACGAGCACCTCCTCTGTGGCCTGCTCGAACGCCACACTCGCGGCGTCACGTGTGAGCGCGACCGAGGTGGCATAGCTCGCGCGGAAGCGGTTATCGGCCTCACGCTTGAAGGTGAGAGCGCTGTTCGCGAAACTGACGCCGACGACGACGTGTGTGGTGTCCGGGGTGCGGCTCGCGAGATACCCGACCCGACCGAGGAGCGGCAAGGTCGTGCCGCGGGCGAGCATCCCCATCTGCCGGTAGAGCGGCGTCGCATCGAAGGTCGGCGACTGTGTGCCGCGCGGGACGATGGGACCCGCGGGGCGACCACCGGGACCGCCAGACGGCGGCCCACCGGGCGCACCACCTCGAGGCCCGCAGGCGAGCAGCCCGAGAACCGTCAGTGCGATGAGGGGAAGGGCGCGGCACATGCCATAAGTCTACCCCGAAGAACAGGGGTCAGGGGACAGGGGTCAGAGGTCAGCGACCGGAGCCCCGGCTTCCTTGCCCCCCTGCAGGTTCATCCCTAGCTTCGCCCGTGTGACTCGAGACGCCCTCAGCGGGACCATTATCGCCGGCTACACCCTGCACGACCGTGTGGGGGAAGGGGGGACGGCGACCGTCTACCGCGCCCAGCATCCGGTGCACGGCACCGTGGCGTTCAAGGTCCTGCGGGAGAAGCTCCGTGCCGACAAGACCGCGGTAGCGCGCTTCATTCGCGAGGCCGGCTACGGCGCCAGGGTCGTGCACGCGAACGTCATCCGGACGATTCAGACCGGGGAGGAGAATGGCCTACCGTTCCTCGTCCTCGAGTGGGCCGTGGGCGAGCTGCTCGAAGGCTACGCGAAGCGGCACGCCCCCTTCCCGCCGGATGAGGTGGCGACGGTCATCCGGCAGATCGCCGGCGCCGTCGGGGCGGTGCACGCCGCCGGCATCGTCCACCGCGACCTCAAGCCCGACAACCTCATCTACGATCCGCAGACGCGCACGGTGAAGCTGCTCGACTTCGGAATCGCGACCGCGACCGACACACCGCAGGCGGAGCGCCTCACGCGCGCCGGGTTCTTCGTGGGCACGTTGATGTACGTCGCCCCCGAGGCGCTCTCCGGAGAGATCGTCTCACCGGCCGCCGATCAATACTCGCTCGCGACGATGGCGTATCTCTTCCTGACCGGCGTACTGCCGTACCAGGCGAAGAACCCGCGCGAGATGTTCACACTGCTCATCTCGCAACCGCCGAAACCGCTCAACAAGGCGAAGCCGGACCTCGTCTATGCCGACGCCGTCGAGGCGGTCGTGATGCAGGGCCTCGCGAAGGCACCGGGTGATCGGTACCCCGACGTGAAGGCGTTCGCCTTCGCGCTCTCGGCGGCGCTCGAGTCCCCGTTCCCCGCGGCGGCGGCGGGTGGGTTGTTCTCGAAGATGAAGGGACTCTTTGGACGCTGACGGCTGACGGCCTTCAGTTTTTCGCGGATAACTGCTCCACCGGCAGCCAGCAGGTGAACGTCGCACCCGCGCCCAGAGCGCTCTCGACGGTGATGTCGCCGCCAAGGAGCCGCGCGAGTCGTCGGGTGATGGCGAGCCCGAGCCCGGTGCCACGCCGCTCCGAATCCCCGCGCGACCCGGCCTCCACCTGCTCGAACTCTCCGAAGATCCGCTCGTGGTCCTTCTCCGCGATGCCGATCCCGGTGTCCACCACCTGCAATGCCACCCAATCCCCGCCGGCCGCGAGGAGCGGGCGCTGCGCCATCGTCCGCGTCATCGCGCCCACCGCCCCGTCGGCGACGAGGCTCGCCCGTACCGTGATGCGCCCGGCCGGCGTGAACTTCACCGCGTTGCCGAGGAGGTTCACGAGGATCTGCCGCAGATGCGTCGGGTCGGTGCGGAGACGGGGCAGGGTCGCGGGGACCTGCACCGTGAGCGCGAGTCCCTTGCCGAGCAACAGCGGCTCCACCTCGCTCGCCACGTCGATCACGAACGCACGGAGTGAGATCGGCTCCGCCTGCGCGTCGAGCCGGCCCGCGGAGAGACGCGCGAGATCGAGGATCTGGTCGACGAGGGTCTGCAGGTGGGCCGAGGAAGCCTGGATCCGGTCCACGGGCCCGACCATCCGCGGATCGAGCGGCCCGTAGGCGCCGTCCCGCAGGAGATCGACGAAGCCGACGATCGCGGCGAGGGGGGTGCGGAGCTCGTGGGAGACGTTCGCCAGGAACTCCGACTTCGCGCGATTGGCGCGCGCGAGCTCGAAGGAGAGGTGCTCGAGCTCCGCGCTGCGGTCCCGGAGCCGTCGCCGCTGGGCACGTTCCCAGAGGAGCATGCCGCCGACGACGCAGACGCCAAGCGCGATCAAGAGGGCCGTCATCGACGTGCCCGCATTGACCGGTCCGGCCGCACCCCGTAGGCTCCCCACCCATGGACCATCGCTCCCGCCTCCTCGATCTCCTCGCCCAGCGCAGCGCCAAGCGCGGCACCTTCACCCTCGCCTCCGGCCGGCAGTCCGATCTCTACATCGACTGCCGTCTGACGACGATGCATCCCGAGGGACTCTCCCTCATCGGCCCCCTCGGCCTCGCCGCGATCCAGCGACGTGGGTGGGCCGCTGATGCGGTCGGCGGGCTCACCCTCGGGGCGGACCCCGTGAGCTACGCCATCGCGTATGCGAGCCAACTCGCCGGCACCCCGATCCGCGCCTTCACGGTGCGGAAGGAAGCGAAAACGCACGGCACCGGCAAGCTCGTCGAAGGCGCCTTCCTCCCCGGCGACCGCGTCGTGGTGATCGAGGACGTGATCACCACCGGCGGATCGGCGCTGAAGGCGGTGGCCGCCCTCCGCGCTGCCGGTGGAGAGGTGCTTGGCGTCCTCTCCGTCGTCGACCGCGAGGAAGGGGGTCGCGAATCACTCGAGGCGGAGGGGCTCGCGGTGGAATCGCTGGCGCGCGCCGCGGAGATCACCGCGCGGATGTGAGGCAGGATGTAAGGCGCGTGCGTCGCGGCGACGCGGCTCACACCGCGGCTCACGCCGTTCGACGCGCCCACGCGGGCCGACCGTCAGCGACCGAGGGCGGCACGACCATCCCGGGACGGACGGCGAGGGGACGTAGGTCACGCCAGATGTGGCGATACGGACGGACCAGGTCGACGAGGAACCGCTCGCGCATCGCCGCGAAGTCGTAGCGCGCACGGAACTCCCCCGCACTCATCCCAAGCAGCATCCGAACGTGGCGCCCGAAGCTCTGCGGCGAGGAATAGCGAAGCGCGTGAGACACGCCGGCGAGCGA
>JARIFA010000017.1 GCA_031127075.1 Gemmatimonadota bacterium
GATGCGATCAGCGTCTAAGCCATCCCCTGCCAGGTGGGCGTGGGAGTCGATGAACGGGGGCGGAAACGACGACGCCCCGTCGTGCGCGGCACGGCGGGGCGTCTCGTCCGACACGGACACCGTCAGGCGCGGGCGGGCTGGGCCGCTGCGCGGGCGTCGCCCTGCCGGGGCCACCGCGACTCGACCCAGAGGAGGATCGGCGAGGCGACGTAGATGGAGCTGAAGGTGCCGGTGAAGATGCCGAAGGTCATGATCCAGGCGAAGGGCCGGATCACCTCACCCGCCAACACGAGGAGCGCCATCGTCGCCGCGATGGTCGTCGCGTGCGTGAGGATGGACCGCGGCAGCGTCTCGTTGACCGACCGGTTCAGCGTGTCGTAGAGCGGCTCACGCCGATTGCGGCGGAGATTCTCGCGGACACGATCAAAGATGATAATCGTGTCGTTCAGCGAGTAGCCGATCACCGTCAGGACTGCAGCGATGGCGGTCAGCGAGATCTCGAGGTCGAGGAGCTTCATGAAGGCGAGCGTCGCGATGATATCGTGCGCGGTCGCGATCACGGCGGCGACGCCGAAGCGCCACTCGAAGCGCCAGGCGAGGTACGCCAGCGTGACTAGGAACGAGAGGAGGACCGCGATGACGGCGCCACGACGCAGCTCTGCGCCGACGCGCGGGCCGACGGCCTCGGTACGATCGATCGTGAAGGACCCCGCCTCGAACTCGGCCTCGAGGGCCGCGGAGATCTTCCGGGCCACCCCGGACGCCCCGTCCGCCTGCTCGGCGACCTGGGCCTCCTCCTGCGCGCGCACGGTGTACTCCGTGGCCGATCCGAACTGGGCGATCTCGGCGCCCGGGATGCCGGCACGCTCGAGCGTCGCGCGCACCCGCGCGATGTCGGGGGCCTGCTCGAAGCGCAGCTGCAGCAGGGTGCCGCCGGTGAACTCGATGGCGTACTTGTACCACCCCGTCACCGCCGCGGAGCCGAAGCCGAGGGCGACGAAGGCGATCGTCACGATGACGGCGGTCCGCCAGTGGCGGATGAAATCGATCTTGGTGCCGTGCAGAAGTCGCAGCATCAGATGCTCAGGGTCTGCTGCCCGCGCGAGCGCTGCAGCCAGACGAGGAAGAAGGTCTTGGTGACGAAGATCGAGGAAACCATCGAGGCGACGATGCCGGCCACGAGCGTGACGGCGAAGCCCTTCACCGGGCCGGAGCCGTACTGATAGAGGACGGCGGCGGTGAGGATCGTCGAGACGTTCGAGTCAACGATCGCGCTCATCGCGTGCCTGAACCCTTCCTCGACCGCGGTGCGCACCGCCTTGCCGTGGTCGAGCTCCTCACGGATGCGCTCGAAGATCAGCACGTTGGCGTCCACCGCGATGCCGATCGAGAGGACGAAGCCGGCGAGCCCCGGGAGCGTCAGCACCGCATCGAACCCGGCGAGGGTCGCGAGGGTGAAGAGGACATACAGGACGAGGGAGAGGACCGCGAGGAATCCGGAGAAGCGGTAGTAGACCACCATGATCAGCACGACGGCGAGCACCGCGATTAGGCCGGCGCGGATCCCGTCGTTGATCGAGTCCTCCCCGAGCGTCGCGCTGATCTGCCGACCGTCGGCGACCTTGAGCGGAACCGGGAGGGCACCGGCGCGGAGCACGAGCGCTAGGTCCTGTGCCGCCTGGAGATCGCGACCACCCATCGTGATCTGGCCGCGCGCGCCGATGGCGCTCTGGATCGTGGGCGCGCTCATGACCTTATCGTCGAGGACGATCGCCATGTTGTCGCCGATGTGACGACCCGTCTCGCTACGGAAGCGGCGGCCGCCCTCATTGTTGAACTGGAAGTCCACCTTCGCCCCTTCGAGCGGATCCTGCGCCGGCGTCGCGTTGACGAGGTAGGTGCCGTCGATGATCGCCCGCGAGTCGAGCACATAGAGCGCGCGGTACGCGTCGGTCCCATTCAGGATTGAGTCGATGCCCCACCGAACATCCTTGCCGGGCGGGAGCGCCTCCTGGATCTCCGGACGCTGCAGGTAGGCCTCGATGGCGGCGTAATCGCGGCCCGAGACGAGGTACTGCCCGGGCATCTGCCCCGGCAGGATCGCGCGACGGAACGGACCTTCCGACGCTGTCGGCGCGGCGGAATCCCCGGCTGGGGCCGCGGAATCGGTGCGCTGCATCAGCGCCGTGAGCCCCGTGGCCGCCGCCGCAGCGGTCGAGTCGGCACTGGCCGGCGAGGCGGCGACGGTGATCCCCTTCGCCTTGATGATGCCGTCAAGCCGCGGAATCGCTTTTTCGAGGGCCTGCGATTCGTCGGTGATCTGGAAGCGCAGGAAGGCCGCCTTCTGCACGACCTCCTCCGCCCGCTGCTGATCGCTGATGCCCGGCAGTTCGACGATGATCCGGTCGGTCCCCACCTTCTGCACCACCGGCTCGGCGACGCCGAACTCGTCGATGCGGGTGCGGACGACCTTCAACGCCCGGTCGAGCGCATCGCTGACGTCGGCGACCGCCTGCTTCGACTGGTCCACTTCAAGGGTGAGGTGCATCCCGCCCTGAAGATCGAGGCCGCGCTTGAGCGGAACGCGCTTGATGGTGTCGAGGACGAAGACGCCGTCACGCTTGACGCGCACGACCTCGGTCCGGGGGAAGAGCGCCCAGCCGGACATCGCCACGAGGGCGACGATCACAAGGACGCGAGACTTCAGGGTCTGCATACCGACGAAGGCTTGGGGGAACGGGGCCAGCGGAACCTCGAAGAGTACCCGGCACGCCGAGGCAAGTCAATCACGCACAACGGCTTGCGCACCCTCAGCCAACAAGCATCCTCGCCGTGCGTTCATCGTCGGCCAATTGCGCGATTAGGGCGTCCGCGGAAGGGAACGTCCGCGTGTCGCGGAGGGGGGCGACGAAGTCGACCCGAACGATGGCCCCGTAGAGGTCGAGGGCGGCGTCGAAGAGATGCGCCTCGATCGTCGGGGTCGTCTCCCCGAAGGTCGGACGGGGCCCCAGGTTCAGCATCCCGCCGAACAACCCCGCCGGTGTCTGGACCCGGACCGCGTAGACCCCCTCCCGCGGCAGCAGCTTGTGTGGTGAGTCAAGGGCGATGTTCAGCGTCCGGTACCCCAAGGTCCGCCCACGTCCCGCCCCCGGGACGACCCGGCCGGCCACGCCGTAGAGGTGCCCGAGCGCGTCCGCGGCTCGGGCGAGGTCGCCGACCGTGATCGCCCGTCGGATGGCGGTCGAGGAGATGGGCTGGCCGTCGGCGCCGTCGACCGGCGGGACTGATTCCACCGTGAAGCCCCGCTCGGCCCCGAGCGCCCGCAGGACGCTGGCGTCCCCCTCCCGCCCCCGGCCGAATCCGTGGTCGTGGCCCACCAAAAGATGGACGAGCCCGAGCCGACGACGCAGCACCTCATCAACGAAGGTCGCTGCATCGTACGCGGCGAGGGTGCGCGTGAACGGGAGGACGACGACGTAGTCGAGCCACGGGCCCGCCAACGCCTCCAGACGCTCGGTCGCCACGGTCAGCCGTGGCGGAGCGACCGCGGGTTTGATGATCTGCAGCGGATGCGGTTCGAAGGTGACCAGGACTGCGGGGAGCCCCCGCGCGTCAGCGGCCTGGCGCAGCCGCTCCAACACCAGTTGATGTCCGCGATGGACACCATCGAACGTCCCGACGGTGCAGACGGTCTGGACGATGTGCGGCGGGAGCCCGCATCCAACGTCAGGCGGCATGCATCACCACGCGAGGACGCCAGCGGTCCCGATCCCGCTCCGCCAGCGCCACGAGCGCCCCAGTCACCGGTGCGATGAGCGCCCCCCACGGGCCCTCGACCACCGCCGCGACATCGATGCCCCGCACCACCTTGGCGATCTCGTCCTCGGAGAGCGGCTGCCGCGGCAGGTCGGGGAGCGCGTCCAGCGCGGGCCGGACGACGCCGTGGCCTGCCTGCAGGGCGTCGAGGGAGACGGCGTCCGCGACGTGGAATGGACCACTGGCGGTCCGCCGGAGGGCGGTGAGGTGGGCCGCCGATCCGCTGTACCGACCGAGATCGCGCGCGAGCGAACGCACGTAGGTGCCGCCGCCGCAGGTGATCTCGACGCCCATCGTCTCGACACGTCCGTCCGACTCCGTCACCGCACCGACCTGCCAGCGATGGACCGTGATCGGCACGGGAGCGAGTTCCACCGGTTCCCCCTGCCGAGCCAGGTCGTATGCCCGGCGTCCGGCAACGCGCTTCGCCGAGTAGGCCGGCGGCACCTGCTCAAAGGTACCGATGAGCCGCGGGAGCGCGGTGTGCACCTCGGTCCGCCGCGGGCGCTCCGCCTCGCGGACGACCGCGCCGAGCAGGTCCTCGGTGTCGGTCTCCGCGCCGAAGCGGATCGTTGCCTGGTAGACCTTGGGTTCGCCGGCGAGGTGCGGGAGGAGTCGCGTCGCCCGTCCGACGAGGAGGACGAGGAGTCCGGTCGCGAAGGGGTCGAGCGTGCCCGCGTGTCCGATGCGCGACGTCCCGAGCGCGCGCCGTGCGACCGCGACGACGTCGTGAGAGGAGACGCCGACGGGCTTGTCGACGAGCAGGAGCCCGTCAGTCGTCTCCGGGCGACTCGGCCGAGGCATCCGTGGCGGGCGGCTCGTGCAGGCTGGCGAGGAGGGTCTCGATGCGCGCCGCGCGCGCGACCGACTCGTCGATCTTGAAGGTCAGCTCAGGGGCGAACTGGAGCCGGAGCGCCTTGCCGACGCGACTCCGGAGATGCGGTGCGACGCCGCGCAGGGCCTCGAGGGTTCCCGTGTGGTCGTCGCCCCCGCCGAGCACGCTGACGAAGATCGTCGCGTGCCGCAGGTCGCGGGTGGCCTCGACCGCGGTGACGGTGAGAAGACCGGTCACACGGGGATCGCGGAGGCCACGCGAGAGGAACGCGGCGACCTCCTCACGGATGGCCGCCGCGACCCGATCCGGGCGACGAGGGTCACGCGGGGGCATCGTCCGAATCCGTCCGGCGCCGCTCAGCCGGCCCGAGCCGAGTCGAGCGAGCGCGCGACCGACTCGGTGCGATAGAGCTCGATGACGTCGCCGACCTTGAGGTCGTTGAAGTTCTCGACCCCGATGCCGCACTCGTAGCCTTCCTTGACTTCCTTCACGTCGTCCTTGAAGCGCCGGAGCGACGCGAGGGTGCCGTCGTAGACCTCGATGCCGTCGCGGACGACCCGCACGCGGCCCTGCCGGTTCATCAGGCCCGAACGGACGAAGCAGCCGGCGATGACACCGATCTTCGGCACCTTGAACGTCTCGCGGACCTCTGCCTCGCCGACGATGACTTCCTTCTCCTCCGGCCGGAGCATCCCCTCGAGCGCGGCGCGGACGTCGGCGACCGCCTCGTAGATGATGCGATAGAGCTTGATCTCGACGCCTTCGCGGTCGGCGGCGGCACGTGCCTTGGTGTCGGGGCGCACGTGGAAGCCGATGATGATCGCGCCCGACGCCTTCGCGAGGAGGATGTCGCTCTCGGTGACGGCGCCGACCGCGCGCGCGACGACCTCGACCTGCACCTCCGCGTTGCTGAGCTGCTGCAGCGCGTCGGCGAGCGCTTCGGCCGGCCCGCCCTGGTCGGCCTTGATGAGAAGCTTGAGCTGACGCTTCCCTTCGCCCGACGAGGCCATGAAATCCTCGAGGGAGACGGCGCCCTTGGCTGTGCGACGGCTGCGCGCCTCACGATCCAGGCGTTCGCGACGCTGGGCGATCTCTCGCGCCTCGGCGGCATCGGCGACGGCGATGAACTGATCGCCGGCCATCGGGACCCCCGTGAGGCCGAGCACCTGCACCGGGATGGCGGGGCCGGCTTCCTTGACCGGCTTGCCGCGCTCATCGAGCAGCGCGCGGACACGACCGGAGTGGAGCCCGCAGATGAAATCGTCGCCCACGCGCAGGGTGCCGCTCTGCACGAGGATCGTGGCGACGGCGCCCTTGCCCTGGTCGAGCTGGGCCTCGATGACGGAGCCGGTCGCCCGACGATCGGGGTTCGCCTTCAGGTCGAGGATCTCGGCCTGGAGGAGGACCTGATCGAGGAGCTCGGAGACGCCAGTGCCCTTCTTCGCCGAGATCTCGGAGGCGAGGACCTGCCCGCCGAAGTCTTCGAGGACGACGCCGTGCTGCAGGAGGTCCTGTCGGACCTTCATCGGATTAGCGGCGGGGAGATCGCACTTGTTGATCGCGACGATCATGGGCACGCCGGCATTCTTAGCGTGCGAGATCGCCTCGATGGTCTGCGGCATCACCGCGTCGTCAGCGGCGACGACGAGGACGACGATGTCCGTGACCTGCGCGCCGCGGGCGCGCATGGCGGTGAACGCCTCGTGGCCCGGGGTGTCGAGGAAGGTGAGGCTGCGACCATCGGGGAGCCCGACGTGGTAGGCGCCGATGTGCTGCGTGATGCCGCCGGCCTCGCCGGCGACGACGTTGGCGCGACGGATGTAGTCGAGGAGCGACGTCTTCCCGTGGTCGACGTGGCCCATGATGGTGACCACGGGCGGCCGCGGCCGCCGTTCGCCCGCCTCTTCCTGCGGCTCCTCGGTCGGAGCAGCGGCGTAGTCCTCTTCACGGACGGCCTCGAACCCGAACTCGCTCGCGATGAGCTCGATCTGGTCGAAGTCCATCCGCTGGTTGATCGTCACCATCAGCCCGAGGTGCTTGAAGGCGAACGAGACGATCTGAGTCGCCGGCACCTTCAGGATGTCGGCGAGCTCACTGACGGTGATGAACTCGTTGACGCGGACCGTCTTCTTCTCGCGCTCGGCGATCTCGGCGCGCATCGCCTCCAGCTCGGCGCGCTCGGCGGCGTCATCGCGCCCGCCGCGTCGCTTGGCGGGCCCGCTCCCCATCTGGCGCATCGTGCGCGAGATGTTCGCGGAGACCTGTTCCTGGTCGACGCGGCGGCCCTTCTTACCCCGGCGCGGACCGGAGGACGGCATCGAGGTACCGGCTCCCGTCCCACCGCCCATCCCGCCCATTCCGGGGCGACGATCCTCGCGGCGGCCCCCGGCGAGGCCGCCGCCCGGCGTCGCGGAGGCAATCGGCCGCGGCGGGAGTGACATCCCGCTGGTGACCGGTCGCGGACGCGGCGGCGCGGGGATGATGGGCCGGGGCCGCACCGGTGCGGGCGAGACGGCGGTCGGGGCCGCGGGGACCTCCACCGATCCCGAAGGCGCGGCAGCGGCCGCCTCCTCGGCAGCCCGCTCAGCCGCGGCCGCACGCTGGCGCTCCGCCTCCTCTGCCCGGGCACGCGCGATCTCGCGCTGCGCGGCCTCTGCCGCCTGGCGGGCCGCCTCTGCCTCGGCGGCGGCCTGCGCCGCAGCCTCCGCCTCGGCCTGGGCGCGCTCCGCCGCAGCCGCGGCTTCCGCTTCAGCCTGCGCGACATCTGCTGCCCGGCGACGCCGTGTCGCAGGCTTCGCGTCTTCAGGGGCGGGAGCGGGGGTGGGCTCCGGGGCCGGCTCCGCCGCCTTGCGACGTGCGGCCGGCTTCTTCTCCGCGGTGGGGGCGGCCTCGGTGTCAGCCGGCTTCTTGGGGGCCGCCTTCTTCTTGACCGGCGCCTCGGCGGGCTTCTCGGTACGGTGGCGCTTCTCGCGCTCCCAGCGGACACGCGCCCGCGCGACCTGCTCATCGGTCAGGGGCGACGCGGGCGTGCGGGCCACGATCTCCATCGACCGTAGCATCGCGAGCACCTCGTCCGGCTCGATGCCGAACTCCGCCGCCAGTTCACTCACCCGAAGCTTGCTCAACCCATCCCCCTTGCTGCGTTCACTCCGCGACCGTCGACCGGACGACCGCGAGCACCCCGTTGGCCAACGACGCGTCGACGACCCCGATGGCCGCCGTCGCCTCCCGCCCTGCCACTCCGCCCAGCCGCGCCGCCGAGGGGACCCGAATCACCGGGACCTGACGCGCCCGCACGATCCCCTCGACCTTCTCGCGGCTGTGGTGCGAGGCATCGTCCGCGACCACCACACACCGGAGCGTACCCCGGCGCGCCGCCTCCCGCACCCGATCCACTCCGAGGACCGCCCGCCGCCCCCGCAACCCGAGCCCGATGAGCCCGAGGAGGCGCCGTTCGGCGGCGTCGTCCACTCAGCTCGGCTCAGCGGCCCCCTCGGGGGCCCCCGCGCCGTCCTCCGTCAGCTCATCCAGGATCGCGATGATCCGGTCCGCCTCGGCCGGCGCGATGCCCGGAAGCCGGAGGAAGTCGTCGCGCTCCAGATCGATGATGTCGTTCAGCGTGCGATACCCGCCCGCCTCCAGCACCGCCACGGTGGCCGTCGGGAGCCCGACGATCTCCGACAGCGCCACGTCCGCCGCCGTCTCGTCGGCGAGGGGGGCGAAGAGCGGGATATCGCCGCCACGCTCCAGCCACTCGCGGCTCGAATAGAGGTCGATCTTCCAGCCCGTGAGCTCCGATGCGAGGCGGACGTTCTGCCCGTTGCGGCCGATCGCGAGGGAGAGCTGATCCTCGTCGACGACGGCCTGAATGGTCTTGGTGGCCGCCTCGCTGAAGACGCGCGCGACCTTCGCCGGCGCGAGGGCGAGCTTCGCGAAGCGCTCCGGATCCGCCGACCACGGCACGATGTCGATGCGCTCGCCGCCGAGCTCCTGCACGACGGCCTGGACGCGGGCGCCCTTCAGGCCGACGCAGGCGCCGACCGGGTCGATCCCGTCATCCCGAGAAACCACCGCGATCTTGGTGCGGCTGCCGACTTCGCGCGACGCGGCGCGGATCTCGACGACACCCGCCTGGATCTCGGGCACCTCGAGCCGGAAGAGCGCCTGCACGAAGAGCGCGTCGGCTCGCGAGAGAATCAGACGCGGGCCCTTCGGCGTCTCTTCGATCCGCTTGAGGACCGCCCGGATCGGCTCACCCTGCGTGTACGTCTCACGGTGGTTCTGTTCGCGATACGGTATGATGGCCTCGGCCTCACGGAACTTGTTGAGGAGGAGGACGATCTTCCCGCGCTCGATCTGCTGGATCTCGCCCGAGAGGAGGTCGCCGACGCGCGACGAGAACTCATCGCGGATCTTGGTGCGCTCGCCCTCGCGGACGCGCTGCACGATCCGCTGCTTGCACGCCTGGACGGCGGAGCGCCCGAACTCGGCGAATTCGACGGGGATCTCCATGAGGTCGCCCGGCTGATAATCGGCGTCCTCGTACCGAGCCTCCTCCAGGGAGATCTCCGTCACCCCGTCCTCGACGGCCTCGACGACCTTCTTGAGCATGACGATGCGAATCGCGCCCTTGTCGTCATCGATCTCGACCTCGGCCTGCACGGTCGGGCCGTGCTTCTTGGCGAGGGCGGCGAGGATGCCGTCCCGGAGGAGCTCATGGAGCTCCGTGCGATCGATCTGCTTGGTGTTCGCGAGCTCACGCAACGCGACGAGGATCTCGGCCGACCCGGCCATACCATGCTCCGTCGAAGAAGTCCTTATTACGGTTTCCAGTGGAACGCGAGGCGAGCGTCGGTGACGTCCGCCAGCGCGATCTCCCGCTCCTGCCCTTTGCCGTCCCGCAGGGTGAGACGCTCCTGCCCCGCCTCGCCCGTGACCGCGACGATCTCCAGCTCATGCCGCCCGTTCAGTGCCGGTGAGTTCACGCTCGCCCGCCGCCCAACGAACCGCACCCAGTCAGCCGCCTTCCGCAGCGGCCGCTCCATCCCCGGGGAGGACACCTCCAGCACGTACCGCTCCCCAACCACCGACGGCATCGCATCGAGCCGGGCCTCGATGGCCCGTGACGCGCGCGCGCAGTCGTCGATCTGCACCTTCTGACGGTCCAGCCGGTCGATACGCACATCGAGCACCGGACGTCCCTTCGACCCGCCGCGCCGGAGCTCCACAAGCTCAAAGCCGAGCGACTCAAGTTCTTGATTGACAACCAGTTCCACATCGGGATGCATCGTGGCCACCTGACTCACGGGGAACAAAAAAGTGTGGGGAGACCCGCCCCCACACTCCGCAAATAGACCGGAATGTCTCCCGACCCTTACAACGTAGGCTCGCCGTCAGGCCCAGTCAAGCGGAGGGGCGCGCGATCACGGCGATCTGACGCCCCGTATCCCCGGCGCGATGCGAGAAGAACACCGCGTTGTCGCAGCGCGTGCACTCCGGGCTCGCGGCCCAGTGTCGCACGCCGGCCGCCTTGGCCTGCTCCGCGAGAAGCGCGCGGAGATCCACCTGCCGGGGTCGCGTGGTCTGCCACCCGGTCAACCGCTCGTACACGTCCGGCCCGACCTCGTAGCACCTGCCGCAAATGGCAGGACCGAGGTGCATCCGAAGATCGGCGGCGGCAACCCCCGCGGCCTTCATCGCGTGGATCGCGACGCCGAGGATCCCGCCCGCGACCCCGCGCCAGCCGGCGTGGACCGCGGCGACCATCCCCTCCGGATGCGCGAGGAGGACCGGGACACAATCCGCGATGGTCACCGCGAGGGCGCCGGGGCCGCGCAGGAGATGCCCATCGGCGCCGTCGTGGCGATGGAGGCCACCGGGGAGCGCCGCGCCCTCGTGGGCGAGCACGGTCGTTTCGTGCACCTGTCGCGCCGAGGTGAGATGGGGCACGGCGGTCCCGGACAACTCCCCCTGCAACGCGCTCCAGCGCGCCGCCGCCTCAGCCTCCACGTCGGGCGTGCCACCACCGAGCGCGAAGGTCCCCGCCACCCGCGTCGTGATGAAGGCCGTGAGGCCGAGCGGCGCGAACCCCTCGAGCGCGACGTGCGGCGTGGCCAGCGACGTCACCGCGGGCTCACTCGACGCGCGTGATCGACGCGCCGAGCGCGTTGAGCCGTTCGTCGATCCGCTCGTAGCCGCGATCGATCTGCCCGATGTTGTTGATGATGCTCGTGCCCTTCGCGCAGAGCGCCGCGATGAGCATCGCCATCCCGGCACGGATGTCGGGGCTCTCCACAGTGGAGCCGCGGAGCTCCGTCGGGCCGCTGACGAGCGCGCGATGCGGGTCGCAGAGGACGATGCGCGCACCCATCCCGACGAGCTTGTCGACGAAGAACATCCGTGACTCGAACATCTTCTCGTGGATGAGGATGATGCCCTCGCACTGCGTCGCCGTGACGATCGCGATCGACATCACGTCGGCCGGGAAGGCGGGCCACGGCTGATCCTCGAGCTTCGGCACCGCCCCGCCGAGATCGGAGCGGATCCGCATGGCCTGGGCCGCGGGGACGATCAGATCGTCCCCCTCGATCCGGGTTTCGACGCCAAGGCGGTCGAAACCAAGGCGGACCGAGCGGAGGTGCGCCACGCCGGCATCGGCGATGCGGAGCTCCGAGCGCGTGACAGCGGCCAAGCCGATGAACGAGCCCACCTCGATATGGTCGGGGCCGATGCGATGCGTGCACCCGTGGAGCGGACGGCCGCCCTCGATCGTGAGGACGTTCGAGCCGATGCCGTGGATGGTCGCCCCCATCGCGACCAAGAGCTGACAGAGGTCCTGGACGTGTGGCTCCGAGGCGGCGTTGTGGAGCACCGTCGTGCCCTGTGCCGCGACCGCGGCCATCACCGCATTCTCGGTCCCCGTGACACTGGGCTCGTCGAGGAAGATGTCGGCGCCGCGGAGGCCGGCGGTGCGGAAGGTGAGCCGCTCGGCGAAGTCGAAGGAGGCGCCAAGCGCCTCGAGCGCGAGGAAGTGCGTGTCGAGGCGACGGCGGCCGATGACATCGCCACCGGGCGGTGCGAGTTCGCAGCCCCCCGTGCGGGCGAGGAGCGGGGCCGCGAGGAGAATCGACGCGCGGATGCGCTTGCAGAGCTCGGGGTCCAGGGCATCGCCGCGCACCTGCTGGGCGTGGACGCGGAGGGTGTTCGGCGCCGTCCACTCCGCCGCCGCACCGGTCTGGCGCACCAGCTCGACGAGGTGTTCGATGTCCCGGATGCGCGGGACGTTTTCGAGGACGACGGGCTGATCGGTCAGCAGAGTCGCACAGACGATCGGGAGCGCGGCGTTCTTGTTCCCGGTGGGGCGGATCGTCCCGTGGAGGGGCCGACCGCCTTCGACGACGAAGTGAGGAGCTCTCATGTCAGGCAATATACGCTTGACGGTCGGGAGCGTCCCACCGAGGGTTCAGGATGCCCACGCCCCTCGCCACCGCGGCGGAGACGCTCCTCGTGCGTCCCGTCCCTCCCGTTCGGACCGCCTTCGACCAGCTCGTCCACGTCTCGAGCGGGCTCACGAGCATCCTGACCCTACTCCTCTGTCTCGCCGCGCTCTGGCTCGTGGTGGAGCTGCGGCGGCGAGCGATCGCGATCCAGGCCGAACTCGCCTCGCTCGCAAAGGATCTTCGGCCGCTGGCGGAGCGCGCGACGGCCGCGGCGGAGGATGTGCGGGCCGTCACGCAGAAGGTCGATGCGATCGTGGGGGAGGTGCATCAGACGGCGTCGTCGGTGGGCGCGACGGTGCGCGCGACGGCGGACCTCGGGCGGACCGTGGTGGATGCGATGCGGGGGCGCCGTCGCGACCGCGGCGGTGCCGACGGGGACGGCGGCGACCGCGCGGAGTGATGCACTCGCTCGGCGCCGCCGTCACGGCGCTCCTGCTCGTCGCCCTCCTGCCCTCCGATGCGTTCGCGTGGACGCCGGGGACGCACATCCTCCTCGGCGACGCCGTGCTCGGCGCGGCGCCTCACCTCTTGCCGGTGGCCGTCGCGGCCCTGCTTCGCGCGCATCCGGCGGACTTCCTGTACGGCTCGATCGCTGCGGACACGAGCTTCGCGAAGCGCTACGCGCGGGTGGGGCGACACTGTCATCATTGGCCCGTCGCGGACGACATCATGGCCGGCGCCCGGGAGGCGCCGCTCCAGGCATTCGCGTGGGGGTATCTCGCCCACCTCGCGGCCGACGTCGTCGCGCACAACCACTTCGTGCCGATGCAGCTCGCGCTCACGACAGCGACCGGCGGCGCCGGACATGGCTACTGGGAGAGCCGCTTCGAGCTCCAGACGGGGGAGGGCTGGTCGCGCCGCGCACGCGAGCTGATCCGACTCGATCACGGGCGCGCCGACACCCATCTCGACCGCATTCTGAGCCCGACGATCTTCACGACATCGACGAACCGCCGGCTCTTCCGCGGGATGGTGCACGCGTCGGACACCGCCTCCTGGCAGCGGATGATGACGGCGATCGCGTCACGGAGCCGCTGGGTGCTGCGGGACGCGACGGTCGCCGCGCATCTCGCCCTCGCGTTCGATTACGTGATCGACCTGCTCCGGGCGGACGGCGGGGACGAGACGGGGGCCGCGGTCGCCCGGCGGTTCGATCCGAGCGGTGAGTCCCCGCTGCGCGATGCGGCGCGCTACCGCCGGCTCGCCGTCGGCGCCGGCGCGGACATGGTGCGTCGCGAGGCCCGACTGCGTTTCGCGCTACCAACGGACCGCCCCGGGTGGAGCGACACCCTCCCCGCCCCACTGCACGCGGTGCGCCCCATTCCCGAGACAGCGGAACGCCGGGCGGAGTGACGGGACCTCCACCGGGCCGATGGCCCGGCTCGGGCGATGCGGCCCCACCGAGGGAGCCGCGCCGCGCTCAGCCCTTGGCGCGGGCCGCGAGCAGCTGGTTGACCTTCTTCGGGTCGGCGCGGCCCTTCGACTTCTTCATAACAAAACCGACGAGCACGCCCTGCAGCTTCGCCTCGCCTCCCGCGTATCGCGCCGCCTCGGCGGGATGCTCGGCCCAGACCTCATCAATCCACCCGCGCAGGGCATCATCGTCACCCACCTGGAGGAGCCCGTCGCGCTCGGCGATCGCCGCCGGCGCGGCTCCGTCGGTGCGCATCGTCTGGAAGACCGTCTTCGCCGCGGTGGAGCTGAGTCCGCCACCGCGGATGAGCGTGATGAGCGCCGCCAGCCGGTCGGGCGTCACCGTGAAGTCGGCGACGGTGTGGCCGCTCTCGTTGAGCGCCGCGGCGACTTCGCCGAGTACCCAATTCGCGGCCGCTTTCCCGTCGCCGGTGGCGGTGGCGACCGCCTCGAAGTACGCGGCCATCTCGACGGTCGCGGTGAGGGTCGCCGCATCGACAGCCGAGAGCCCGAACGCGGCGGTCCAGCGGGCGCGCCGCGCGGCCGGGAGTTCCGGGAGGGCGGCACGTTGCGCGTCGAGGAACACCGCCTCGAGGACGAGCGGCGGGAGGTCGGGCTCCGGGAAGTACCGGTAGTCGTGGCTCCCCTCCTTCGACCGCGCCGCGCGCACGGCCTGCGTCGCGGCGTCGAAGAGCATCGTCTGCTGGTGAATCGTGCCGCCGGCCTCGTACGTCGCGACGTGCCGCGCGAACTCGAGCTCGAGGGCGCGTTCGACGTTCGAGAACGAATTGAGGTTCTTGATCTCGGTGCGCGGCCGGAACGTCTGCTCACCGACGAGCCGGGCCGAGACGTTCGCGTCGACGCGCAGCGATCCTTCCTCCATCGAGACGTCACTGACGCCCGCGAAGAGGAGCACCTCGCGCAGCGCACGGAGGTAGGTCCCCGCCTGCACGGCGGAGCGGATCTCCGGTTCGCCGACGATCTCGATGAGCGGGACCCCCGCGCGATTGAGATCGATCGCGGTCAGGCCGGCGAAGCGATCATGGATCGATTTCCCTGCGTCCTCCTCCATGTGGAGGCGCGTCACACCGACGCGGGAGCCATCGGACAGCTCGACCGCGCCCCCCGTCGCGAGGGGCCGGTCGGCCTGCGAGATCTGATAGCCCTTCGGCAGGTCGGGGTAGAAGTAGTTCTTCCGTGCGAAGACGCTCACCGGATGGACCGTCGCGTTGAGCGCCATCGCCGCACGGACCGCGAGCTCGACCGCGTGCGCATTGAGCACGGGGAGCGCGCCGGGGAGGGCGAGACAGACGGGACAGGTGTTCCGGTTCGGCGGATCGCCGAAGCTCGTCGGGCAGGCGCAGTACGCCTTGGTGCGCGTCTTGAGCTGGACGTGCACCTCAAGGCCGACGACCATCTCCCACGCGGCGCTCATCGGTGCGCCTCCGCCCCGAGCGCCGCCTCGAGCGCATAGGCCGCGCGGAACATCGTCGCTTCGTCGAAACGGGCCGCGAGGAACTGCCCCCCGACCGGGAGCCCGCCGATGCGACCGATCGGGAGCGACATCCCGGGGACGCCGGCGAGGTTGGCGGTCACCGTGTAGATGTCGCTCAGATACATCTCGTATGGGTCGGTGATCGCCCCGAGCGCGAAGGCGGGCGTCGGCGTGGTCGGGGTGAAGAGGACGTGCACGCCCTCCGCGAAGCAGCGATCGAAGTCGGCGGTGATGCGTGCGCGCACCTCCATCGCCTTCCGGTAGTACGCGTCGTAGTAGCCCGCACTTAACACATAGGTGCCGAGGAGGATGCGTCGTGTGACCTCGGGACCGAACCCGGCGGCGCGGGTCGCCCCGTACATCGCCTGCACGCCATCACCGGGGACGCGGAGCCCGTATCGCACGCCATCGAAGCGCGCGAGGTTGGCCGAGGCCTCGGCGGGGGCGAGGATGTAATAGACGGGGATCGCGTACGCCGTGTGCGGGAGCGAGACCGACCGCACCGTCGCGCCGGCGGCGCGCAGGGCGTCGAGCGCGCGATCGGTGAGAGCACGGACCGCGGGGTCGAGGGAGGACGGGAAGTATTCCTCGGGCACGCCGACCACGAGGCCGTCGAGCCGACCGGGCTCGGCACGCAGCGACGGCGCGGGACGATCCGCACAGGTGGCGTCGAGCGGATCGGCACCGGCGATCACCTCGAGCGCCAACGCGGCGTCGTCGACCGTGCGGCCGAACGGGGCGACGCAATCGAGCGACGAGGCGAAGGCGACGAGCCCGTGTCGCGAGACACGGCCGTACGTGGGCTTCACGCCGACGATGCCGCAGAAGGCGGCCGGCTGCCGGACCGATCCGCCGGTCTCCGACCCGAGGGCGATGGGAACGATCCCAGCGGCGACGGCCGCGGCGGAGCCGCCGGATGACCCGCCGGGTGCCCGCGTGGGATCGATAGGATTACGCGATGGACCGAAGGCGCTGTGCTCGGTCGACGACCCCATCGCGAACTCGTCCATGTTCGTCTTGCCGATGACGACGGCGCCGGCCTCCCGGAGCCGCTGCACGGCTGTGGCCTCGTACGGGCTCACCCAGCCCTCGAGCATGCGCGAGCCGCAGCTCGTCGGAAGGTCACGCGTGGCGAGGTTGTCCTTGATCGCGACGGGGACACCGGCGAGGGGGCCCGTCGCGGCCCCGAGGTCGGGCGCGGTCGCGGGATGGACGATGGCATTCAGCCCCAGCGCGCCCTCGTGCGTCCGCTGCTGCATCCGTCGCGCGTCGTCGACAAGTTGGGCCACGGACCGACGCCCGGCACGGACCTCCGCCGCCAGATCCGCCGCGGTCAGCACGGGATCCCCCGCGCTCATGCCCCCTCCCCCGCATCCTCGTGCGTCGCGAGCCGCGGCACGAGGAAGAATCCCTCGCGCATCGCGGGCGCGAACTGCACCGCGTCGCGATCGAGCGGCGTGGCACCCGGCACATCGGCGCGTAGCGGCATCCCCTCGGCCGTGGCCATCGCATCCCCGGCGAGCGGCGGCACCCCTTGGAGTGCCTCCATGTGCGCGAGGATGCCGTTCAGCTGCATCACGTAGCCATCGAGTGCCTCCTCGGGCAGCGTCAACCGCGCCAGCTCGGCCACCCGCCGCACGTCCTCCCGTGTCACGCTCATGCGTCGACCCCTCGTTCAAGGCCGGCGAAGGCGATCACCAATCGCTTCCGTCCGACCGTCTCGTCATCGAAATCCACCGTGACCTTCGCGTCCTTCCCACTCCCGCTGATCTCGGCGATCGTGCCCGAGCCGAAACGCCCGTGGCGGACTCGCTCTCCCTGAATGAACGCCGGCAGGTCCTGCGAGGCTTCCTCGTCGATAAAACTGGGGACACGCTCACCGCCGCGCGGCGCCCAGCTGGACGGCGCACGGCGCGCGGGTGCCGCCTCATCCCAGCCCCCCAAGAATGGGGACGCGAGCCGAGCCGAGGCACGCGCGCGCACGGTCGCCGCCTTGGTGACGTGCGCCTGCGGCGCGCCCTTCAGGAAGCTGGAGAGCGTCCCCGGGAGGAGCTCCCCGTTGCGGCGGCGCTGCCGCGCCCAGGAGAGTTGCAGCCGCTCGCCCGCCCGGGTGATCGCCACGTAGAGCAGGCGTCGCTCCTCCTCGAGCGCCTCCGGCGCGTCGAAGGTGCGGAAGAGCGGGAAGAGCCCGTCCTCCAGCCCGGTGACACAGACCAGCGGATACTCGAGGCCCTTCGCCGTGTGCACCGTCATCATCGTGACCGCATCGGCGTCGGCGCCGAGTTGGTCGACCCCCGCGACGAGCGACGCGCGCTGCAGGAAGTGGTCGAGGGGCCGGAGCCCGACCTCGCCGCCATCGTCGACGAGCACCTCCGCCGCGGACGTCACGAGTTCGCGGACGTTGTCGAGGCGATCGAGCCCCTCGGGCCCTTCGGCGCGCAGCGCCTCGTCGTAGCGCGTCTCCCTGATGACCTCGAGCAGGAGCTGGTCGACGCCGCTGTCGACGGCGAGCGCACGGACGCGATCCACCGTGGTGACGAGCGCCTCGAGGGCCGTGCGCGTGGCGGGCCGGATGCCGGCGATGGTGTTGAGGCGTCGCGACATCTCGAGGAGGGGAACCCCGCCGGCACGCGCCTCACCGGCCAACAGCTCGAGGGTCGTCTCCCCCACCCCGCGCTTCGGCGCGGTCAGCGCCCGACGGAACGCCTCGTCATCGGCGGGATTCGCGACGAGCCGCAGCCAGGCCACGAGATCTTTGATCTCACGCCGCTCGTAGAAGCGGACCGCGCCGATGAGGCGGTAGGGGATGGCGGCACGCCGCATCGCCTCTTCCATCACTCGGCTCTGGGCGTTCGTCCGGTAGAGGACGGCACAATCCTGCCACTGCCCCCGCGTCGCCTGCCATCCTCGCACGAGTTCCACGACGGCATCGGCCTCGTCCCGATCGTCCGCGGCCTCCACGAGGGTGACGGGCTCGCCACCGCCCCGCGTCGCGCGCAGCGTCTTCCCCCGCCGCTCGACGTTCGCGGAGATGACGGCGTTGGCGAGGTCGAGGATCGGTGCGGTGGAGCGATAGTTCTCCTCGAGCCGGATCACTGTGGCGCTCGGGAAATCCCGCTCGAAGTCGAGGATGTTGCGCACATCGGCCCCACGCCACCCATAGATCGCCTGATCGTCATCGCCGACGACCGCCAGGTTGCCGTGCCCACCGGCGACGCGCCGCACGAACTCGTACTGCGCCCGGTTCGTGTCCTGATACTCGTCGACCAGCACGTGCTGGAAGCGCTCGGCGAGCTCCTCGCGGACGCCGGCGTGCTCACGCAGGATGCGGACCGGGAGCACGAGGAGGTCATCGAAGGTGACGGCGTTCACGCCGCGTAACGTGCCCTCGAGCTCCCGGAAGACGAGCGCCGCCGCCTTCGTGAGCGGCGTCCGGGCGAGGGTCTCGTACTCCGCGGCGTCGACGAGGGCGTTCTTCGCCGAGGAGATCTCCGCGAGGATCGCCTTCGGCGCGAACTCCTTCGGCGAGACGCGGAGGCGTTCCATCTCGCGCTTCACGACCGCGAGGGTGTCATCCTCGTCATAGATCGTGTACTCCGCGGTGCGCCCGACGAGGCCAGCGAAGCGCCGCAGCAGGCGCGCCCCGATGCCGTGGAAGGTGCCGATCCACATCCCCGCCGGGTCGCGCCCGAGGAGGCGGCCGACGCGCTCGCGCATCTCGCCCGCCGCCTTGTTGGTGAAGGTCACCGCGAGGATGCGCGACGGCGCGATGCCGTCACGCTCGATGAGGCGAGCGATGCGCGTGGTCAGGACGCGGGTCTTGCCGGAGCCCGCCCCCGCGACGATGAGGAGGGGACCCGCCTCGTGCTCGACCGCCGCCCGCTGCGCCGGATTGAGCGCCGGGCTCACCCGAGGCGGTCCACGCCCAGCCAGGCGCGCAGCGCCTCCGGGACCGCGACCGATCCATCCGCCTGCTGGTAGTGCTCGAGGATCGCCGCGAAGATCCGCGGGAAGGCGAGGCCGGACCCGTTCAGCGTGTAGACGTGACGTGGCTTCTCGCCGGGGGCCGGACGGAAGCGGATGTTGGCACGCCGCGCCTGGAAGTCGGTGAAGACGGAGCACGACGACACCTCGAGCCACTTCCCGACCCCGGGCGCGAAGACCTCGAGGTCGTACGTCTTCGCGCTGCCGAAGCCAAGATCGCCCGCGGCGAGGAGCACGACGCGGTACGGGAGGCCGAGCCGCTGCAGCACCGCTTCGGCGTGCCCCAGCAGGAGTTGCAGCTGCGCCTCGCCGTCCTCGGGACGGCAGTACCGGACCAGCTCGACCTTGTCGAACTCGTGCACGCGAAGGACGCCGCGCGTGTCCTTCCCCGCCGAGCCCGCTTCGCGCCGGAAGCATGGGCTGTAGGCGCAGAGCGCCATCGGGAGCGACTCCCCCGCGACGATCTCATCCCGATACAGGTTCGTGACGGGCACCTCGGCGGTCGGGATGAGGAAGAGCTCCTCGTCCCGCAGCGCGTACATGTCGTCCTCGAACTTCGGGAGCTGCCCGGTACCAATCATCGAGGCCCGATTCACGAGGACGGGGACCCAGGTCTCCTCGTAGCCGAACTCGCCGGTGTGCAGGTCGAGCATCGCGTTCATGAAGGACCGGATCATCCGGGCGCCGAGGCCGCGATAGACGACGAATCCCGAACCGGCGATCTTGGCACCGCGCTCGAGGTCGAGCAGTCCGAGGGCCGCGCCGACCTCCCAATGCGGCTTCAGCCCGTCCGCCGCGCGTGGCGTCCCCCAGGTGCGCACGACCACGTTGTACGTCTCGTCGCCCTCGGGAACGTCGGGGAGCGGGATGTTGGGGATGCCGAGGAGGAGCTCGGTCAGGCGCGACTCGGTGGGGCCGAGCTGCGCCTCGAACGCGGCGATCTCTTCGCCGAGGCCGCGCGCGAGCTCCATGTCCGCGCTCGCGTCCTCGCCGGCCTTCTTCTTGCGGCCGACGATCTGGGTGGTCGCATTGCGCTGCGCCTTCTTGTCCTCGACCGCCTGGATCATCCGACGCCGGTCGCGGTCGAGCGCCTCGGCCTCGTCGATCGCGGGGCCGTAGGTCGCAAGTGCTCCCCGGCGGCGCATCGCCTCTCGCAGCCGGTCGGCGTCTTCACGGATCGTCTTCAGGTCGTGCACGGTCAGAACTCCGGCACGCCGTCGGCGAGGGACCGGAAGCCGCAGTTCGGGTTGATGCGGGCGAGCAGGACGATCTTCCGCGTCACCGGATCGGCGCTCTCCACGTAGAGCTTGGCGTAGACCTGCTGCCGGAGCTCGAACTGGCAGTACAGCGAGGTGGAGCGGACGCCGAACGACTCGCCCGGGCTCACCACGAGCGTCGAGTCATCCACCCAGCCCGTGCTCGGCACCTCGAGGATCGTGTTGTAGAGGCCGGACAGGCGCTGCAACGCGACCCCGCGCGTCCCCGTGATCGGCTGGACCACCCGACTGACGGGAAGCACGACGACGCGCCCATCCGCGTCGATGTCGAACGCGATGTCGAACGAGCCGCTGACGTCGAGGCGGCTCACCGTCGCCGTCGGGACTACGAGCGCGGACGGGAGCGTCGCCGGGGAGCCGGAGAGCGCCCAGACCTCGAAGCCGCGGTCGAAGTTCGAGAGGCGCGCCTGGAGCTGAAAGGGATCGTCACAGGCGGTGGCGGCACTCGCGAGCCCGAGGACCGCGAGGAGACGCGCCGATCGACGAAGGAGCGGAAGAGGCATACCGGAAAGGTAGTCTTCCCCACCGGGGGACGACAGCGGAAACGGCTTGACTTCGCCGTCGCGGAGCCCCTCCTTTTCCCGGTCCCCTCCCCGCCCCCGAGCCCCGCCCGCGTGACGACGCCCACGACCGAGCCGCCGATCGAGGTCCTCGTCGCCGACGACGAGCCGCACATCGGCCGCATCATCGAGACCAAGCTCTCGCAGGGGCCCTTCCGCGTGACTCTCGTCTATGACGGCGTGGAGGCGATCGCCGCCCTCGAAGCGAACCCGGGCATCCGCGGCGTGGTGCTCGATTTGATGATGCCGAGACTCTCCGGACTCGATGTCCTCGACCGCCTGCGGCAGGATCCGCGGTGGCGGACCCTCCCCTGCCTCATCCTGACGGCGGCCGGGCAGGACCATCAGGAGAGCGAAGCGCGGCGGCGCGGCGCAGACGATTTCATGACCAAGCCGTTCAGCCCGAAGCGGCTCTACGCGCGCGTCAGTGAGCTCTGCGGGGCCGACCCCGCGTGATGCGCCCGACGTGCGTTCCGGTGCGATCATGAGCGCCCCCCTCTTCGCGGTCGTCCTCGCCGGCGGCGTCGGCTCGCGGTTCTGGCCACTGAGCACCCCGCAGCGGCCGAAACAGTTGCTCCCCCTGATCGGCGAGACGCCGATGCTCGCCGAGACCGTCGAGCGGCTCGAGCCGCTGGTGGGTCGCGAGCGCATCCTGGTGCTCACGAGCGCGCGGCTCCGGGAGCCAATCCTCGCCGCCGTCCCGACCCTCACGGCGGACCAACTCCTCCTCGAGCCGCGCGCGGCCGGTACCGCCGCCGCGCTCACTTGGGCGGCCGCCGAGGTGCGCCGACGCGGAGGACCCGATGCCCGCATGGTCTGCGTGCACGCGGACTGGGCCATCGGCGATGCGGCGCGATTCCGCGCCACCCTCGCCGCCGCGGCCGAGGCGGCCGCGTCCCACGGGGCGCTCGCGACGGTCGGCATCGTCCCGACGCGCCCGGATCCCGGCTTCGGCTACATCCAACCGGGGCCGGACCGCGCCCCGGGGGTGCGTGCGGTCGCCCGGTTCGTCGAAAAACCCGACATCCCGCGTGCCACCCAAATGATGGCGGACGGCTTTCTCTGGAACTCCGGGATCTTTGCGTGGCGCGCGCAAGACCTCCTCGACGAGGTCCGTGCGGTGACACCGGAGCTCGGCCCCGCGCTGGCACAGACGGAAGCGGGCGCCGACGCGTTCTTCGGCGCCGTGACCGCGGGCGTCAGCATCGATGTCGGCGTCCTCGAGCGGAGCCGCCGCGTGGTGGTACTGGCCGGTGACTTCGGCTGGGACGACGTCGGGACGTGGGCGGCGTTGCAGCGGGTTCGCCGGCACGATGCCGACGGCAACGCCAGCTTCGGCCGGGTGGTGACCCAACGGGCGATGCGCAACGTCGTGCACGCCGAGGGGAGTGCGGTCGTGCTCTACGGCGTCTCCGATCTCGTCGTCGTGGTGCGCGACGGGGTGACGCTCGTCACGACCGTGGATCTCGCGCAGGACCTGAAGGCGCTCGTCGAGCATCTGCCGCCCGATCTGAAGGAGCTGGCGTGAGCGGAATCGTGCTGTACGACGACGCGGTCGCGCGTGCCTTCGCCCCCTTCGCGCGGACGCGACCCGCCGGGGAGCTCGTGGCGGGCGCGCTGCTGACGCGTCGCCGCTGGGAGTCCGTGCTCGGTCGATCGGCCGTCGGATTCGTCTCGGCGCCGCACCTGGCCTCGTTCGAGGAGTTCGACGCGCCGCCCGCCGTCAGCGACACGATTCCCGCCGGGACCTGGCTCGTGAACAGTCGCTGCTGCCCCACCCTCGAGGCATCGGCCGCAGGGACCGCGACGGTGCTCGTCGTCGATGGGATGATCGGTGCGGTGCGCTTGGCCGAGCCGTTGCCGCTCGCGGCGTTGGTGGATGGCGTGGCGTCCCTCGATGCGCTCGCGCCGCGCACCGGGATCCGCACCACCCTCGCGGGGTGGTGGCTGAGTGCTGTCTGGGACCTCGTCGGCCACCTCCCCGCGATGCTCGCCGCCGACGCGGGCGCGCTCGCGACCCGTACAGGCACGACTCCGGCCCTCCCCTCCGGAGTGCAGGTCATCGGGACCCATCCCGTGGTGATTGCTGCGGACGCGCGCATCGAGCCTCAGGTGGTGATCGACGCGACCACCGGCGCGGTCGTCATCGGTGCGGGCGCGACCGTGCAGGCCTTCACGCGGCTGCAGGGTCCCGTGGTGATCGCGCCGGGTGCCGCGGTGCTGGGGGGACGCCTCGCCTGCGTCAGCATCGGCGAGGGCGCCAAGGTGCACGGGGAGCTCTCCGTGTCGATCGTCATCGGCCACGCGAACAAGGGTCACGACGGCTTCGTCGGCCACTCGATCATCGGCCGGTGGGCGAACCTCGGCGCCGGGACGATCACCAGCAACCTGAAGAACTCGTACGGGCCGGTGAGCTGTTGGACCCCGACCGGATTGCGGGAGACTGGGCTGCAGTTCCTCGGCGCCCTGATCGGGGACCATGCCAAGACGGGGATCGGGACCCGCCTCACGACCGGCTGCGTGGTCGGGGCCGGCGCGAACGTCGTCGACGACGGCGTCACGCCGAAGGCGGTGCCGCCGTTCGCCTGGGGCGCGCCCCCGGCGTGGGGCACATACGACGTGGAGCGCTTCCTGTCGGTGGCCGAACGCGTGATGGCTCGGCGCGGCGTACGACTCACGGATGGCGGCCGCGCGCAGCTCCGCACGGCGCACGCCACCCGCGACGCCGGCTGAGGCCGCCCCCGCTCCGATGCGCGGTTGGACCCTTGGGAGCGGAAGCTCCGGCAACGCGCTCGTCCTCGAGAGCGGCCCGCATCGCCTGCTGATCGACTGCGGGTTCGGGCCGCGCGCCGTCGCGACACGACTCCAGACGATCGGGGTCGCGCCGGAGTCGATCGGCGGTCTGCTGATCACGCACGAACACGAGGATCACGCCGTCGGCGCGGCGCGGGCGCAGAAGAAGTATCGATGGCCGGTGATCGCGACAGCCGGGACGCTCGGGGCGCTCTCCGCGGTGGAAGCACGGTGGCGACAGCCGGTTACCGCCGGCGCGACGCATGCGACGGATGGGTTTCTGATCGAAGCGGTGGAGGTGCCGCACGATGCGACGCAGCCCTGCGCGTTCGTCGTGACGGCTACCGCGACCGGCGCGCGCGTGGGGATCGCCCACGACCTCGGTGCGGTCCCCGACGCCCTGCGCACCGCCTTCGGCCGCTGTGATGCGCTCTGCCTCGAGGCGAACCACGACACGGAGATGCTGCGCACCGGGCCCTACCCGCCCGCGCTGCAGGCGCGGGTGCGCGGCGGGCGTGGTCACCTGAGCAACGCCGCATGTGGCGTGCTCGCCACCGAGTTGGCACATCCCGGTCTCCGCGGTGTCGTACTCCTGCACCTCAGCGCGGTGAACAACACACCCGAGGTGGCGGGCAGAACGGTGGAGGCGGCGCTCCGCCGCGGGGGGCATCGCGCGCGGGTGCGGGTGGCGCCGCGGCGCGAGGTAGCGGTGGCGTTCGATCTCGATGGGCCGAGGCGCGCCGGACAGTTGGCGCTGCCGCTGTAACGGTCGCCCTGACCGCGCCATCATCGTCGCGGGCTCGGCTCGCGCGCGGTCTGTCGGCTCCCAATGGGGAGTGCTATTCTTCCTTTTATAATCCTCGGGTCCTTCGCCCCTCCCCCGTCATGACGACTCCCTCCAGTTCCTCCGCCATCGATTGGCGCGCCGATTTCCCGGCGTCCATCGTCGTGTTCCTTGTGGCGCTCCCGCTCTGCCTCGGCATCGCACTCGCCTCCGGCGCGCCGCTCTTCGCGGGGATCATCGCCGGGGTGGTCGGCGGACTCCTCGTCGCCCCGATCAGCGGCTCCGCCCTGATGGTGAGCGGTCCGGCCGCGGGGCTCACGGCGATCGTCCTCGCCGCCATCACCCAGCTCGGGGACTATCGCGCCTTCCTCGTCGCCGTGGTGCTCGGTGGCGTGTTGCAGCTGGTGCTCGCCGCCGCTCGCGCCGGCATCATCGGCTACTACTTCCCCTCCTCGGTCATCAAGGGGATGCTCTCGGCGATCGGGATCGTCCTCATCCTCAAGCAGTTCCCGCACGCCGTGGGCTACGACGCCGACGCGATGGGGAACGAATCGTTCCGACAGACGACCGAGGGGACGACCTTCTCGGCGCTCGGTGATGCGCTGGCGACGCTACAGCACGGCGCGGTGGTCGTCTCCGTTCTCGCCTTAGTGATCCTCTTCCTGTGGCCAAAGACACCGCTGGCCAAGGTGAAGCTCCTCCCCGCCCCGCTCGTCGCCGTGCTCCTCGGCGTGGCGCTGAACGCTGTCTTCGCCGCCGTCGCGCCGGGCCTCGCCATCGAGGCGAGCCATCTCGTCGCCCTGCCGATGCCGACGAACGGCGCCGAGTGGGCGGCGCAGTTCACGTCGCCGCTCTGGAGCGCCCTGACGAACCCGGCGGTCTGGCGGATCGGGGTGACGCTCGGCATCGTCGCCTCGCTCGAGACCCTCCTCTCCCTCGAGGCGACGGACAAGATGGATCCGTACAAGCGCGAGGCGCCGCCGAACCGCGAACTCGTCGCGCAGGGCGTGGGGAACATCGCCTCGGGGCTCCTCGGCGGCCTGCCGCTGACGGGCGTGATCGTGCGGTCGGCGGCGAATGTCGGTGCCGGTGCGCGGACCCGCTGGTCGGCGATCCTGCACTCCGTGCTCCTCACCCTCGCCGTGGTGACGATCCCCGTCCTGCTCAATCGGATCCCGCTCGCCGCGCTCGCCGCCATCCTGCTGCACACCGGATGGAAGCTCGCACATCCGCAGATCGGGCGGGCGCTCTGGCGGCAGGGGCCGTCGCAATTCGTGCCCTACGCCGCCACGATCATCGTCGTGTTGGTGACCGATCTGCTCGTCGGAATCGCCGTCGGGATGACGGTCGGCGTGTTCTTCCTGCTGAAGGAGATGCTACAGAGCCCGCCGTACACGGAGGTGAGTCCGAAGGGGGCCGTGCTGCGGCGTTTGGAGCTCCATCCGTACGTGAACTTCCTGAACAAGGGCGCGCTCGTGAGCGCCCTCGAGGGGATGCCCGAGGGATCGCGCCTGGAGCTCGATGGCCGGCAGCTCCGCCGCATCGATCCCGACGTGCTCGAGGTGATTCACAACTTCCGCGAGACCGCCGCACTCCGCGGCATCGACTACCGACTCGTCAGCGTCCCGGAGACCTCCTCCGGCGCCGGCGCGCACTGACCCCCCCCCGGGAGCCCACGGATGAAGCACTATCAGCGATTGATCGAGAACAACGCCGCCTGGGCGCAGGAGATGGTCGGGCAGGACGCCGACTTCTTCGCGAAGCGCGAGGCGAAACAGACGCCGCACTATCTCGTCATCGGCTGCTCGGACAGCCGCGTTCCGCTCGAATTGATGACCGGCGCGCTCCCGGGGGAGATGTTCGTCCACCGCAACATCGGCAACCAGGTCTGGGAGACGGACCTGAATCTCATCTCGGTTGTGCAGTTCGCCGTTGGGGTCCTGGACGTGGAGCACGTGATCGTCTGCGGCCACTCGAACTGTGGCGCCTTGAAGGCCGCCCAGGGGCCCGCGACCAACGGCATGATCGACAACTGGCTCTCGGACATCCGGAACGTCATCCGGTGGAACAGCTCGGAGCTCGCCTCGTGCGCGACGGACGAGGCGCGCCTCCACCTCCTGTCGCGCCTCAACGTGATGCAGCAGGTCGGCGTGCTGAGCCGGATGCCGATCATCCGGGACTTCTGGACGCGCGGGAAGCGCCCGATGCTGCATGGCTGGGTCTACGACATCGGTTCGGGATTGATCGAACGCGTGGTCGAGCAGGTCGATAGCGCCGAGCGCGCGGCGGAGCTGCTGCCGCGGAACTGAGGCCGCGGTGCGGTCGCGATCGCACCGCCCCGCTCGCCCATCGTGCGCCGTCGCCCCCGTCTGCTGACGGGGAGCAAACCAAAGCGCCCCGGTCGCGATCGCGACCGGGGCGCTTTGGTTACCGGCGTTTGCGGCCTAGTACATCCCGCCCATGCCACCGCCCGGCGCAGCCGGGGCGGGCGCCTCCTTCTCCTTCTTCTCCACGATGACCGCTTCCGTGGTGAGGAGGAGCGAGGCGATCGACGCGGCGTTCTGCAGCGCCGTGCGGGTCACCTTCGTCGGATCGATGACGCCGCGGGCCACGAGGTCCTCGTACTCATCCGAGAACGCGTTGTACCCGAAGTTCTTGTCCTTCGCGGCGCGCACCTTCTCGACCACAATGGAGCCCTCGCCACCGGCGTTGGCGACGATCATGCGGATCGGCTCCTCGACGGCGCGCTTGATGATGTCGACGCCGATCTGCTCGTCGCCGTCGAGCTTCATCCCCTTGAGGGCGCTCTGCGCGCGGATGAGCGCGACGCCACCGCCCGGGACGATGCCCTCTTCCACGGCCGCGCGGGTCGCGTGGAGCGCGTCCTCGACGCGGGCCTTCTTCTCCTTCATCTCGCTCTCGGTCGCGGCGCCGACGTTGATCACCGCCACCCCGCCGGCGAGCTTCGCCTTCCGCTCCTGGAGCTTCTCCTTGTCGTAATCGCTCGTCGACTTGTCGATGGCGACCTCGATCTCCTTGATGCGGCCCTTGATCTTGTCCTCGTCGCCGTGGCCGTCGATGATCGTCGTATTGTCCTTGTCGATCACGATGCGCTTGGCGCGGCCGAGGTCGGCGAGGACGGCGTTCTCGAGCTTGAAGCCGACGTCCTCGGAGATCACGTTGCCCTTGGTCAGGGTCGCGATGTCCTCGAGCATCGCCTTGCGGCGGTCACCGAAGCCCGGGGCCTTCACGGCCGCGACGCGGAGCGTGCCGCGGAGCTTGTTGACGACGAGCGTGGCGAGCGCCTCGCCCTCGATGTCCTCCGCGAGGATGCAGAGGGGCTTGCCGGTCTGCGCGACCTTCTCGAGGACCGGGAGGAGGTCCTTCATCGCGGAGATCTTCTTGTCGTGGATGAGGAGGAAGGCGTCCTCGAGAACCGCCTCCATCTTGTCCGGATCGGTGATGAAGTACGGCGAGAGATAGCCGCGGTCGAACTGCATCCCGTCGACGGTGTCGAGGGTGGTCTCGAGGCCCTTGGCCTCCTCGACGGTGATGACGCCGTCCTTGCCGACCTTCTCCATCGCCTCGGCGATGAGGTTGCCGATCTCGGGATCGTTGTTCGCCGAGATCGTGCCGACCTGGGCGATCTCCTTCTTCCCGGACGTCGGGACGGAGAGCTTCTTGAGCTCCTCGACGATGGCCGCGACGGCCTTATCGACGCCGCGCTTGATCGCCATCGGGTTCGCGCCGGCCGTCACGTTCTTGAGGCCCTCGCGGAAGATCGCCTGCGCGAGCACGGTCGCGGTGGTGGTGCCGTCGCCGGCGAGGTCGGAGGTCTTGGTCGCGACCTCCTTCACCATCTGCGCGCCCATGTTCTCGATCGGATCGGAGAGCTCGATCTCCTTCGCGACGGAGACGCCGTCCTTGGTGACGGTCGGGGCGCCGAACTTCTTGTCGATGACGACGTTCCGACCCTTGGGGCCGAGCGTGACCTTCACGGCCTCGGCGAGCTGATCGACGCCGCGCTTCAGAGCCGCGCGCGCATCGGTGTTGAAATGGAGTTCCTTGGCAGCCATGTCAGTGGACCTGTGTGATGAGAGGGGTGACGCTTACTTGACGATCGCGAGGATGTCGCTCTCGCGGAGGATGAGGAGCTGCTCCCCGTCGATGGTGACCTCGGTGCCCGAGTACTTGCCGTAGAGCACCTTGTCGCCCGTCTTGACCTCCATCGGGACGCGCTTGCCGTCCTCGGTGCGGCCGGGACCGACGGCGATCACCTCGCCCTGCTGCGGCTTCTCCTTCGCCGTATCGGGGATGTAGAGCCCGCCGCGCATCTGCTCGGCCTCCTCCATCGCCTTGACGACGACGCGGTCGGCCAGGGGCGCGACCTTCTCGCTGGCATTCTTCGCCATGGATCAGATTCTCCAACAGTGTGAGTGAAATGTTGTGGGATGACCCACCATGCGTTGGCACTCATGCGAACCGAGTGCTAACACGCGAATAGTAGGCGCAAGAACCAGGCCAGTCAACAGGCCCAAGAATGACCCTAAAACGTTATTATTCAAAGGCTTAGACAAGTCAGACTGACACGCTGCAGCGCCGTCCGGGCAGACGGTATGCCAGAATTGCCTGCAGGCGATCAGGTCGGGCGAGCGCATGGCCCGCCGCGGCGCCATCACCGCGCCGTCAGAATCCCGTGCGCCAGACGAAGCCCGTGCAGTGTCAGGTCCGGCTCCACCGACTCGATCTCCGACGCGTGCGGCTTAACGACCTCGGCGAGCCCGCCGGTCGCGATCACCCGGGGTACGGTCGCCCGCGGCCATTCCGCCTTGATCCGTCGCACCAATCCATCGACCGACGCCGCGGCACCGAGGACGACCCCGGAGCGGATGCACTCGTCGGTGCGCGTCCCGATCACCCGCTTCGGTGCGGCGAGCTCGGTCGCCGCGAGCTTCGCGGTGCGGCGAAAGAGCGTCTCCGCCGACGTCCGCACGCCGGGCTGGATCACGCCGCCGAGGAAGACGCCGTCGGCGGTGATACAGTCGTACGTCGTCGCGGTGCCGAGATCGACGACGATGCAATCCACCCCGTGCAGCCGGCTCGCCGCGAGGGTGTTGATGATCCGGTCGGCGCCGACGGTGAGCGGCTCGTCCACTGCGAGCGTGATCCCGAGGGGCGCGTGCGCATCGACCACGATGGTTGCCTGCCCGGTGAGGCGTCGCATCGCCTCGGCGAGCGGCGCGGTCACCGCCGGCACGACCGACCCGACGGCCCCACCGGTCAGGCGTCGCGCCTCCACGCCGCCGGTCCGGAGCAGCCCGTCGAGGAGGAGATGAACCTCGTCCGGCGTCCGCGCCGCCTCTGTGGTGACGCGCCAGTGCGCGACGACGGCCTCGCCGTCGCAGAGGCCCAGTGTGGTCTCGGTGTTCCCGACATCCGCGACGAGCAGCATCAACGTCCCTCCTCGGTGGTAGCGAAGATCAACGATCCCGACGACTGCGTCGAGAGCCCGGCGGCCGTCTCGACGAGCAAGGCGCCGGAGGGCGCGATCCCGCGCGCCCGACCCGGCACCGGTTGCAGGATCGCGCGGCCGGCGGCCAGGTCTCGGGTGGCGAAAGCCTCGCGCTCGTGCGCGGTGAGCGCCCCGACGGCGGCGGCCGCGGCACGAATCGCCTCTGTCACCCCGACGAGGAGGTCGACCGGATCGACGGCCCGGAGGTGCGCGGTCGGGACGGTCACCGCCTCGGGCGCCGCGAGATTGACGCCGACGCCGACCGCCACCCAATCGGGCCGCTCGCCGCGCCACCGCGCTTCGACGAGCACGCCGGCGAGTTTGCCGTCGCCGACGAAGAGATCATTCGGCCACTTCAGGCCGACGGGGCCGTCACTCGCCCGCTCCAGGACCGGCGCGAGCGCGATACCGACGCGGAGGGACAGCGCGGCGACCGCGGCCGTGTCCGACGGCCGCTCGATCATCGTGGCCCAGAGGCCAGCCCCGGGACGCGACGCCCATCGACGCCCATCGCGTCCCCGGCCGCTCGTCTGCGCCTCCGCGAGCACGAGGGTCCCCGCGGGCGCTCCGCTCGCTGCGAGCCGATGCGCTTCGTCCATCGTCGACGCGAGCGTCGTGTGCACCGCGACGCGCGGCAGCCGAAGCCGCCCGGCAAGCACGGGGCCTTCGTGCCCGAACCAGGTCACCAGGCGCCTCGCGTGCCGAGCAGGGCGAGGATCATCAGGCCGAGGGCGACGCGGTAGATGGCGAAGAGGCCATAGCCGCGCTGCGAGACGTAGCGGAGGAGGAAGGCGATCGCCGCCCAGCTCGAGAGGGCCGCACTCACGACGCCGACGAGCAGTGGCAGGGTGAGGCCCGTCTCGCGGACCGCGGCCGGCACCTTCAGCACGACGGCCGCCGCGATGATCGGCATCGACATCAGGAAGGAAAAGACGGCGGCCGCGCTGCGGTCGAAGCCGAGCGCGCGCCCCGCCGTGATGGTCGACCCCGAGCGTGAGACGCCTGGCACGAGGGCGAGGACCTGCGCGCAGCCGATGGTCAATGCATCGCGCCACGTCATCTCGTCGCGTGCGCGACGCGCCACCGCCCCGCGGTCGACCGCCCAGAGCACGATCCCCATCACGATCAGCGCGGTCGCGGTGATCGCCGGCGCACGAAACAGGCTCTCGGCGTAGTCATCCAACAGGACGCCGGCGAGTCCGGCTGGGATCGACGCGACGATGATGAACGCGGCACGCCGCGAGGCCTCATCCACCACACGGCGGTGCTGCAGCAGGGTGAGGCCGCCCAGCACGAGCGTGCGCCACTCCGCTCGGAAATACCAGCCGAGGGTGACCAGCGTCCCGACGTGCAGCGCCAGATCGAAGGCGAGGCCGGCGGGGGACCACCCCATCACCCACGGGGTGAGGGCGAGATGCGCCGAGCTCGAGACGGGGAGGAACTCCGTGAGGCCCTGAAGGACCCCGAGCACGAGCGCCTGGAGAACGGTCGGTTCCTGCATGGGCGAAAGGTACTCGGCGGCCTCAGCGCACGTGGGCGCGGGCGTCGGCGTAGAGTGCTTCGTATCTGGCCACGACATCCGCGGTCGCGAACCGGGCGCGGGCATCGGCGATGGCCGCGGCGCTCGCCGCGGCCCAGACCGTTGGCTCAAGGTAACGCGCCGTGGCGGCCGCCATCCCCTCGATGTCTCCGAGCGGGAGGAGCGCGCCGGTGACGCCATCACGGACGACCTCGGGCACCCCGCCGACCTTCGCTGCGACGACCGGCACGCCGCTCGCGAGCGCCTCGAGCGCGCTGAGCCCGAAGCTCTCGCTCTCGGAGGGGAACACGTAGACGTCCGCGGCGGCGAGGAGGGGCGCGACGCTGTCGATCTTCCCGAGGAAGCGAACGTCGCCGAAGACGCCGAGCCGACGCGCCTCCTCCTCGGCAGCGTGGCGATCCGGACCGTCGCCGACCATCACGAGGACGCAGGGCCGCGAGGCGCGCACCTGGGCGAAGATCCGGACCACGTCGCAGACCCGCTTCACGGGGCGGAAGTTCGAGATGTGCATCAGTACGGGCAGGCCGCCGCCGAGCTCCTGACGGAGCGTGGCGCCATGGCGCGCACGGTCGAAGACGGAGGGGTCGACGAAGTTGGGGATCACCTCGACGGGGCACTCGCAGGCGAAGGTGCTGATCGTCTCGGCACGCAGCCACTCCGACACCGCGGTGATCCGATCGGACCGCTCGATGGAGAAGTGCGTGATCGCCCGGTACGACTGGTCCTGCCCCACGATCGTGATGTCGGTCCCGTGCAGCGTCGTCACGACCGGGAGCCGTCGCCCCTGCTCCCGGAGCATCTCCTTCGCGATCCAGGCGCTCGTGGCGTGCGGGATCGCGTAGTGGACGTGCAGCAGGTCGAGCTCGTGCGCGAGCACCACGTCGTGCATCCGCACCGCGAGGGCCAGATCGTACGGGGGGTACTCGAAGAGCGGATAGGTCCCGATACTGACCTCGTGGAAGTACACACGCGGCAGGAAATGCGGGAGGCGGAACGGGTGCTCATACGAGATGAAGTGCACCTCGTGCCCGCGGGCGGCGAGCGCGATGCCGAGTTCCGTCGCGACGGCGCCGGATCCACCGTACGTCGGATAGCAGGTCAGACCGATCTTCATCTCCCCTCCTCCTCATACCATCGACAGGCGGCATCGCGAGCGGCGTCACCCGTCTCGCCGAGCCAGGTGACGCGCTCGCCGGTGAGCTGGTGACGGAACCAGGTGCGTTGCCGCTTCGCATAGCGTCGCGTCGCGATCCGCACCGCCTCGAGCACGCCACCGATCGAGCGGCCCGCGACCACCTCTGTTCGAACCTCCCGATAGCCGCAGGCGTTCCACGCGGCCGCCTCCGGCGGGACCGCATCGACCAGCCGACGCACCTCGTCCTCCCACCCGGCGGCCACCATATCGTGGAGCCGCCGGACGAGCCGCGTCTCGAGCGACGGCCCAGGGTCCACGACGAGCCAGCGAGCGGCACGGCGCGGTGCGGCGGCGACCGCGAGCGCATCGCCGTGCCGCGTCCCGGTGAGCAACGCGATCTCGACGGCACGCACCAGCTGCGCACGACCGAGCCCCGCGCGGACCGGATCGAGCGTCTCGACCCAGCGGCGGAGCTCGGTCGTTGAGAGGGCATCCAGCGACCGGGCGAGGGCCGCGCGTCGTGCCTCGTCGAGCGGGGGAACGGGAGCGAGCGGGGCGACGAGCGCGCGGAGCCAGAGGCCGGTCCCGCCACAGACGATCACCGGACGGCCCGCGCGCTCCGCCTCCGCGATCCATCGCGCCGCGTCACGTGCCCAGCGCCCGGCGGACCAGCGTTCGTCCGGCGCGGCGACGTCGATCCCCGCGTGGGGCACCCGCGCGCGCTCGGCCGCCGTGGGCTTCGCCGTCCCGATATCGAATTCGCGATAGATCTGCCGCGAATCGGCGCTCACGAGCAGGGCGCCGTGGGCCTCCGCGAGGGCCAGCGCGAGGGCCGACTTCCCCGCCCCGGTCGGCCCGGTGATGATCGTGAGCGGGCGCGACAGTTCCGTCATCGGCGACCGAAGCGCCGGTCGACCTCGTCCCACGGGACCTGCAGGATCGTCGCGCGGCCGTGCACGTCGTGGGCGGGGAGCGTCGTCCGTGCGAGCGCGATGTACAGCGCGCGCATCTCGTCCGGCGAGAGGAGATCGCCGGCCTTCACGGCCGCCTTGCACGCCACAGTCGCGACGAGCCGTTCGTGGGTGGCGATGGTGCCCGCCTCGCGGTCCCCGGTGAAGACGGCGAGGGTCTCGCGGAGACAGCGCTCCGCGTCGAACCGCGGATGCGGATTCGGCACGCCCTGCACGAGGAGACTCGTGCCCCCGAATCCCTCCCCCTCGAAGCCGAGGCGGGCGAAGAGCGCTCGGTTCGCCTCGAACGCCTCGGCCTCGGCCGCGGACAGGTGGAGCGTCAGCGGGAAGAGGAGTCGTTGCGCCGTCACGCTCCCGCCCTCGAACCCCTGCAGAAAGCGCTCGTAGAGCACCCGCTCGTGCGCCGAGTGCTGGTCGATGAGGACGAGCGCATCCTCGCGCTCGAAGGCGAGGTAGGTGCGATGAAGCTGCACGAGCGGCGGGACGACGAATTCGTCTTCAGGGCGCGGCGCAGGAACCGGCACGGCTTCCGACGCCGGGAGCGCGTCGAAGAGCGGGGCCGGCGCCATCGAACCCGAGGTTCGGAGCACCTCCGGCTCGGTCACCGTCCCGAGCGGGAGCACCGCGGCGGGCGCGGGCGTGAAGGTGCCCATCACCGCCGCCGCGTCTTCGGTCCCGAGCGCGCGACGCACCGCCCGCTCCACGGCGCGCTCGACACTCCATCGGTCCGCGAAGCGGACCTCGGCCTTCGCCGGATGCACGTTCACGTCGAGCTCACGCCCCGGCAGCGCCACCTCGAGGAGCAGGCTCGGCCGCACCCCGGCCGGGATCGTCGTGCGGTACGCCGACTCCGCCGCGCGGACGAGTCCGGTGTCGCGGATCGCCCGCCCGTTCACCATGAGGAAGACGCGGCGCGCAGCGGTCCCCACGTCGCTCGGTCGCTCGACGATCCCCGAGACGCGCACCGTGCCGGTGACATCCTCGACCGTGACAAAGCGATCGGCGACATCACGACCCCAGAGGGGTGCGACCCGGGCGCGCACGTCGGGGGACGCCGGCAGGGTCCACTGCTCCTTGCCGTCGTGCCGCAGCGAGAGCCGGACCTCGCGCCGAACGAGAGCCATCGTCGTGACGATCTCGCTCACCGCACGCCACTCGGCGCGCGCCCCGCGCATGAACTTCTGGCGCGCCGGCGTGTTGAAGAAGAGCCGGTCGACCATCACCGTCGTGCCGCGACGACGTGCCACCGGGCTCGTCACCGGCGGCGCCCCCCCGTCGACGACGACGCGGACGCCATCGCCGTCGGCGGTGGCGGTCTCGATGGTCAGGATGGCGACCGATCCAATCGCCGGCAGCGCTTCACCACGGAATCCGAAGCTCGCGACGCCGACCAGATCCTCGGCATCGCGAATCTTGCTGGTCGCGTGCCGCAGGACGGCGCGAGCGGCGTTCGCGGCATCCATCCCGTGGCCGTCGTCACTCACACGGATCGACGCGCGCCCGCCCTCCCGGATGTCGATGTCGACCGTCGTCGCGCCGGCGTCGAGCGCGTTCTCGACGAGTTCCTTCACCACGGAGGCAGGTCGCTCGACGACCTCGCCAGCGGCGATGCGGTCGGCGACGTCGCTCGGGAGGACCGCGATCTCCGGCCGAGTGGCGGCGCGGCGATCCGCCGCGGTCATCCGCGGGCTCCGCGCCGCGGCCGCATCAACGCGCGCAGCAGGTCCTTTTCCTTGGGTGTGAGCGCACGGGACGCGCCAGGCGCCAGCGCCCCGAGCCGCACGGGGCCGAACGCGGTGCGGACGAGTTGCAGGACCTCGAGCCCGACCGCGTCGCACAGGCGCCGCACCTCGCGATTCCGCCCTTCACGGATCGTGAGGTGGAGCTCCCAGGTGCGGGGCGCGACCCCGTCGTGCACCTCCACCGCCTCGGGGACCACGCGGCCATCCTCGAGGTCGACCCCCGCGCGGATTGCGGCCGCGGCCTCACGCACGTGCCCGCGGACCGTCGCCACGTACGTCCGCTCGACGCCGGTGCTCGGGTGGGTGAGGCGATGGGCCGCCTCGCCGTCGGTCGTGAGGAGGAGGACCCCTTCCGTCATGTAGTCGAGGCGCCCGACGTAGGTGAGGCCCGGGCGCGGGGGGACGAGATCGAAGACCGTGCGACGTCCCTCGGGGTCACTCGCCGTGGTCAGGACGCCGGACGGCTTATTGAGCACGAGCCAGGTCGTCTCCTGCGGCCGGGCCACCGGGCGGCCGTCGACGGTGATGGCGTCGGTCGCGAGGTCGACCGACTGCCCGGTGCGTGCGACCTCCCCGTTGATGCGGACACGTCCCTCCGCGACGAGCGTCTCGGCCTTGCGTCGCGACGCGATCCCGGCGCGCGCGAGCGCCCGGTGGATGCGCATCGCCTCATCGCTCACGTGACGGGACCCACGTCGTCGGGGCCAGCCTCGTCATCCGTGACCACGTCGACGACCGCCACCACGGCGGCCGCCGCGTCAGGGTCGGCCGGCGCGTCGGTGGGCTGGTCGGCCACCGCATCGGGCGCCCCCTCCGCTGGCATCGCCTCGGGGGCCGGTGCGGTCTCCACGGCATCGCGGCGGAGCGCGATCGCGAGCTCGTCGCTCCGCGGCAGCTCCTCGAGGTGTCGAAGGCCGAACTGCTCCAGGAAGAGCGACGTCGTCCCGTAGAGGAGCGGGCGCCCGAGCCCTTCGGAGCGACCGACGACGTCGACGAGCCCGCGTTCGTGGAGATTCTTCAGGACCGCGCCGACGTCGACACCGCGGATCTCCGCCACCTCCGCGCGGCCGATCGGCTGGCGGTAGGCGATGATCGCGAGGGTCTCGAGGGCGGCCGGGGAGAGCCGCTGCGGACGGACCGCGAACTGCGCGCGTTCGATCGCCTCGGTGTATTCGGGCCGGGTCAGGATCTGCCAGCCCGCACCGACGGCGACGAGCGCGACCCCGTGACCGTCGACGTCGTAGTGCTCGCGGATCTCATCGAGCGCGGCCTGCACCGCGGCCGGGGTCGCCTCCGGGTCGAGCGCGGCGAGCTCCTCGACCGCCATCGGTCGGGGACTCGCGAAGAGGGCGGCCTCAAGCAGCTTCGCCAGCGAATTCACGGCGGATCTCCACGTCAGCAAAGGGTCGCGGTTGGGTCAGATGGAGCTCGCTCTGCTTGGCGAGCTCGAGCAGTGCGAGGAGGCCCGAGAGGACCTCCCAGGGCTCGGCGTCTTCACGGACGACGTCGCGCCAGCGCGCCTGCGCGCGCAGCTGCAACACCGCACGCACCACGGTGATCGCGCCGTCGACGTCGAGCGGGCGCGGGATCACCTCGTGGATGGAGGGGGTGCGTGCCGCGCGCAGTACGCGATCGACCGCCGAGAGCAGGTCGGTGAGGGAGAGGGCGAGGGGTGCCAGCGGCGGCGCGGCAGCCTGTTGGAGGAAGCTCCGATTGAAGCGACTCCGCCGGTCCTCCCCGAGCTTCTCCAGCACCTCGACCACCTCGCGCATCTGCTGATACTCGAGCAGGCGGCGCACCAGCTCCGCGCGCGGATCCTCCCACCCTTCGTCGCCGTGCTTCCGCGGCAGGAGCATCTGCGCCTTGATGCGGATGAGGCGGGCCGCCATCTCGAGGTATTCCGCGGCCTCGTTCAGTCGTAGGGCGTGCATCCGCGCCAGGAACTGCTCGCAGATGCGCGCGACCGGGATGTCGTAGATGTCGATCTCCTCGTCCTTGAGCAGGGAGAGGAGGAGGTCGAGGGGCCCGTTGAAGCCGGCGATGTCGACGACGAAGGTGCCGTCGGCGGGCGAGGAGGAGGCGAAGGTCACACGGATCGGATGAGGCCCGTCACGGGCAGTCGTTGCGAAAGGTAGGCCGGCCGACGAGCGGAGTCAAAGCACGGTCTTCCCTTGACTTAGCTCGCCTCACCGCTCACGTTTCGGTGCTGTCACCCGCGCAGGGGCGCGAGGTGGCGATCCCCATTCGAACAGGAAGAATCGTCGTGCCGAGAATCGCGTCCGCGAAGAAGAACATGCGCAAGTCCAAGGCGGCGACCGCGCGCAACCGGTCGCAGCGGGCCGCGCTCCGGACCGCGCTGAAGACCGCGAAGTCGACCGAGTCCACCCCCGCCGCCAAGAAGAAGGCGACGCAGCTGCTCGACCGGGCCGCGCGGAAGGGGCTCATCCATCGCAACAACGCCGCGCGTCAGAAGTCCGCACTCGCGAAGGCGAAGTAAGCCACGCATCGCTGGCATGAGGCGCCGCGACCC
>JARIFA010000077.1 GCA_031127075.1 Gemmatimonadota bacterium
GGGTGTCGATGTGTGTTCCGATCTTGAAGTTCGTCACAATCTCTAGGAGATTCGACGAGAACGACCCGAGATACTTGTTGAAGTTCCTTCGGAGATTCGTGTGATCCTGACTCAACCGTCTTAGGTCAAACTTCGAGTAGTTGAAGAAGTGGAGTCCCGTCTCCGAAAATATGATTGGGGATGGGTCTGGAACCTTTTTCTTCCATTCCTCCCACAGAGTCACCACTTGGTCCTTCTTTGGTTCCAACACACAATCAAGTCTTCTCAGAACGACGAAAGGAAGGATCACATCTCCGTAGTCGTGTTCCTTGAAGATTCCCCGAAGAATGTCATCTGCTGTCGTCCAAATCAGATTCGATAGTTCTCTTGACGAAGTCACTACGACCGTTCGAGTGTTGAGAGATGATTGATCAGTGAGTGGGACCGTCACCGTTCACGAGTCGGAATACCTCTCACAGATTTACTGTTCGGTACTCATTTCCGGAACGACAAATCCCTCGAGATCACTGACGTGACGACGAGGGATTTACACTTATTTTCACACTTACAGAATTAGATACGTCCTCATTTACCTTCTTAACTCGTTGTGCCACAACGACTTACGTGATAGCAGAAAGACTGGTCCTTCTGATTGCAAAGCAGGTGCTCTCCCAGCTGAGCTAACGCCCCTCACCGTGAAATATAGAGCCTTCTCCGAGCGAGACGGAGCCAGCCCGGCCCACCGTGGCCGGTAGGCGAAGGGGGATCGGCGCTCAGCACCGATCCCCCCAGTCACCTCAGCCGCGCCCCGGCACCAGCCGGGACGGCGCGCCCGGCTTACTCGTGCGCCGGCAGCGGCTCCATGGTCACCGGATCACACGGCACCTGCACCTCGTCACGGAACTTCGAGGTCATCAGGAACACGCGCGCCTTCGGGAAGGCGTCCATGAACTGGAAATAGCTCCAGGCGAAGAGCCCGAGGAAGCCGAGGAAGATGCCGACCTCCCAGATGCCCAGCGGGGCCGTCTCGACCCGTGTGCCGTACAGCGACGGATAGATCTCCGTGTACCGCGAGAACCAGAGCCCGAGGAACGAGCAACAGGCGAAGAGAATCATCGTCGGCGAGTACACCTTCGCCTTCACGGACAGGAGCCCGAAGAACGGCACCAGGAAGGTCAGAATCGCCGCAAGCATCGTCGTCGTGGTCCACGCGCCGGTCAGCCGGAGCGTGAAGAAGTGCGTCTCCTCCGCGAGGTTGCCGTACCAGATGATCAGGAACTGCGAGAAGGTCAGGTAGCCCCAGAACGCGGTGAAGGCGAAGCAGAGCTTCCCGACGTCGTGGTAATGCTTCTCGGTGATCAGCTCCGGCAGCTCGGCGAACTGCCCCTTCCACCACCGCAGCAGGATGGCGAAGAGCATCAGGGACACGAGCCAACCGCCCATGAAGACCTGCCAGCCGTACATCGTGCTGAAGAAGTGGTAGTCGAGCGACATCGAGTGGTCCCACGCGAGGACGCACCAGCCGAACCCGAACACCAGCGCCATCGCGACGGCGAGCTTCCCCTGCAGCGAGTGCGTGGAGTGCAGCTCACGCCGCTCCTCGCCGAAGCCCGCGCGCATCTTCGCCCGGAGCCCGGCGGCCCACGAGGCGCCGAACTCCGGCGTCACGCCGACGTCGAGCCGGAGCGAGGTGTAGACGTACCAGATCTGCAGGGCGAGGAGCGCCCCGAAGGCGATGATCGACCGGCTGTAGAAGAACCCGTGCGCGAACCAGGTCTCCTTCTCGGGGATCAGCTCCCCCGTCCCGACGAGGTCCCACCACGGATACAGGTGCGACTTCCCGCCGAAGGTGATGATCAGGAGCCCGACCGCCGCGAACGGCAGGAAGGCGACGAACCCCTCGAGGAACCGGATCACGCCGCGCGACCAGCGAGCGGTCACGATGCGCTGCACGGCGACGAACATCACGCCGGCCGAAGCGATCGTGGTGAAGAAGAGCCAGTTGACGAGGAACGCCCGCCAGGCCCGGTCATTCCCGGTCGCAGCGCCGGCGACGAAGAGGCCCATCCCGAAGACGGCGAGCCCGAGGGCCGCCTTCTTGAGGGTATCGGGGATCGTCTTCGTCTTCAAGACGTCGACGAGCTGCTCGCGCGGCGGCGAGTAGTGGTACTGGCCGCTCATTGATGGCCTCCGTTGTGCCCGGCCTCGGCCTTCGCCGGAGCCTCGTGCGACTCACCGTGGGATTCCGCCGACGCCGCCTTGGGCGTCATCCCCGCCGTGCTCGGCTTCCGGAACGCGGACGGGACCGTCGGCCCGACGACCGAGTGGCCGGGGAGCGCCGTCCCCGTCTGCCCCGGGAACCCGATCGGGCCCGTCGCCACCGGGAAACGCCCCTGCAGACCGCGCACATAGTTGACCACATCCCAGCGCATCGCCTCGGGGATGCGGTTGGCCGAGGGCATCAGCCCGCGGCCGTTGCGCAGCATCCCGAAGAGGTAGCCATCGGTGCGTCCACGCGCCGACTCCGTGAGGAGGCTCGGGGCAAACGCATACGCCGGATTGAGCTGCGCGAGGCCGCCCTTCCCGTCGCCGAGGTCGCCGTGGCAGACGGCGCAGTTGATCTGGTAGAGCTTCTGCCCGTTCTCGAGCGACCGCGCGTCGGTGGCCGTCGGGTTCTGGAGCCCCGACATCGAATCGATCACCTGCGGCAGCGGCTGGTACGAGACCTGCCACGAGGTGAGCGCGACGCCGGTGACGGGGACCGAGCCGACGGGATTGCCGCGCGACGGGGTCTTCTCCGCGGTCGCGGTGTCGAACGTGGCGAGCTGCCACGGCCCCACCGAGGGCTGCTGCTTCATGTCGGTGAGCCACTCTTCCTGGGTGCACGCCCCGAGGAGCAGCGGGAGGGCGGCGACGAGCGCCGCGCGACGAACGAGGCGATCAGCGCTCACCGCGCACCTCCACCGCCCCATGGCGCCGCAGGATGGCTTCGGCCTCGGCCTGACGCTCCGGGGCGCATTCGCAGAAGATGCCATAGCTGCCGTAGCTGAAGCGGGGATCGTAGCCGACGGTCATCGTCAGCCGCGGGATCCCCGCGAGGTAGAACATCCCGAACACGGTCGAGAGGGCCCCGACCATCACCATCACCTCGAACCCGAACACCACGTACGGCAGCCAGGTCGAGATCGCTTTCCCACCCACCACGAGCGGCCAGTAGTTCGAGCCCCAGATGGCGACCCAGAAGCCGAAGGTGACGCCCGACAGCGCGCCGATCAGCGTGAACTTCCGCACCCCGCTCATCGGCGGGTGCACGGCGTGCTCGAGCTCATGCCGCGGGGTCGGCGAGAAGACCGTGAGGTCCCCCACCTTCCCCTTCTTCAGATCTTCGATCGCGGCGACGGTGGCGTCGAGTTCCGCGAAGACTCCGAGCATCCCGCGCATCTCAGTGCCCCCCGTGCCCGTGGGTGTGCTTCATCTTCGGCGGGATGATCTCCTTGATCTCCGCCAGCGCCATGACCGGCAGCTGCTTGATGAAGAGGAGGAACCACATGAAGAACCAACCGAACGACCCGATCAGCAGGCCGTAGTCGACCCAGGTCGGGACATAGCTCGACCACTGCCAGGGCTCGACGTCGCGCGAGAGCGACGGCACCACGATCACGAAGCGCTCGAACCACATCCCGATGTTGATGAAGATCGAGAGGATCCAGAGCCAGGTCGGGTTGCGCCGCAGCTTCTGCGAGAAGAGCGAGAGCGGGAGGATCATGTTGCAGGTGAGCATGATCCACGCCGCCCACCACCACTGCCCGAAGACGCGGTTCCAGAAGTAGTCCTGCTCGTACTGGACGCCACCGTACCACGCGATGAAGAACTCGATCAGGTAGGCGAGCCCGACGGCGAGCGAGGTGAAGAGCACCATCTTCGCCGAGGCGTCGAGGTGGTTCAGCGTCACATAGTGCCGGAGGCCGAACCAGCGGCGCATCGGGATGATGATCGTCCACACCATCGCGAAGCCGGAGAAGATGGCGCCGGCGACGAAGTAGGGCGGGAAGATCGTCGTGTGCCAGCCCGGCACGATGCCCATCGCGAAGTCGAACGACACGACCGAGTGCACCGAGAGCACCAGCGGCGTCGAGAAGGCGGCGAGGAACAGGTAGGCGCGGGCGAAGTGCCGCCACTCGCGCTCGGTGTTCCGCCAGCCGAACGAGAGGACGCCGAGGATGCGACGACGGATCGGGTTGGTCTCCCGGTCGCGGAGGACCGCGATGTCCGGGATGAGCCCGACGAAGAGGAAGGTCGTGGAGATCGTGAGGTACGTCGTGATGGCGAAGACGTCCCAGACGAGCGGCGACTTGAAGTTCGGCCAGATCAACCGCCAGTTCGGATACGGGATCAGCCAGAAGAACTTCCACGGGCGCCCGATATGGATGATCGGGAAGAGCCCCGCCGTCATCACCGCGAACACCGTCATCGCCTCGGCGGCGCGGTAGATCGTGGTACGGAACCCGGCGCGGAAGAGGTACAGGACCGCGGAGATCAGCGTCCCGGCGTGGCCGATACCGACCCAGAACACGAAGGTGATGATGTAGACGCCCCACATCACCGGCGGATTGTAGCCGGCGACGCCAAGCCCCTGATGGATCTGGTAGATCCAGGAGAAGGCGCCGAGGCCGAGGCAGGCGAGCGCGAGGAGCAGCGCGCCGAACCAAGCCTTGGTGGGCTTCAGGATCGCGAGGATCTCGTCGTCGACCTGCTCGTAGCTGGTGACGGCGGGGAGCTGGATGTCCGCCGACGCGATGTTCGGGCGGCGCGGCTCGTCGGGGTGCGCGAGGGTGGCCATGGGTCGCGCCTCCTTATGCCGTGGCCGACGCCGTCGGCGCCGGATGGTTGACCTTCTGGAGGTACACCACCGCGGTGTACGTATTGAGCTCCTCGAACACGTGGTACGCACGGCGGTCCTTCACCCACTGCGCCACCGACCACTGATCGTCCGCGGCGTCGCCGAAGACGATCGCGCGCGACGGGCAGGCCTGCGCGCAGGCGGTCGTGAACTCGTCCGGGCGCAGCCCGTCGATCCGCACGCCGTCCTCGCCGACCGAGGCGCGCTGCTCGAGCGCGGCGCGGTTCTCGGCCTCCTTGATGCGCTGCACGCAGAACGTGCACTTCTCCATGATGCCCTTCTGGCGCACCGTGACGTCCGGGTTCAGCTGCCAGTGCATCGGCTCCGGGAACGCGTACTGCGTGCGCGAGGGGTCGCCATACCCGAACCAGTTGTAGTACCGGACCTTGTACGGGCAGTTGTTCGAGCAGTAGCGCGTGCCCACGCAGCGGTTGTAGACCTGCACGTTCAGGCCGTTCGGCGCGTGGTACGTGGCGTACACCGGACAGACGGGCTCGCACGGCGCATTGCCGCAGTGCTGGCACATCATCGGGATGAACCGCGTCTCGAAGTCCGGGTGCTCGGGATCGAACACCACGTCCTTCGGCTCGCGGTCGATCTCCCAGTAGCGCTCGAGGCGGATCCACGCCATCTCGCGACTGCGCGTGATGTTCGCGCCGAAGCCGGTGCGGTCGGGGAGGATCTGCGGGCCCTGCCAGGCGCCGCCGACGGTCGGGATGTTGTTCTCCGCGTAGCACGCGGTGACGCAGGCCGAGCAGCCGGTGCACTTGGCGAGGTCGATCGTCATCGCCCAGCGACGGCGCGCCGCCCCCGACCAGTGATCGGGATCGTACTGGCCCTTGTCCTTCGAGTTCGGGACGCCCATGTCGCCCTGGGCGTCGTTCGCGGTCGGCGACCGGAGCCCCGGGAGGAACTCGGTGCTCGCCTGCCCCTCGAACGTGTGGTGACCGTGGCTCCCCTCACCGGCGAGGAGCGCCGGGAGCGCGACCGCCTGCGCGATCTCGCGCCCGTGCTGCCGGCCCGAGCCTTCCGTGGTCACGAGGCGCTGATTCCCCTCGGCCTTCGCGACGTTCGCCTTGGTGCCGGCGAGCGCGGCCGCACCAGCACGATCCTCGACCGTCGCCAGCAGCTGCCAGGCGTTCTCACCGGCGTCGGCGTAGCGGCCGGCCCCCACATGCCCGCGGCCCAGCGCGACCGCGACGGTGTCGGGGCGGAGCCCGATGTAGCCGAAGACCGGCGCCGTCAGCGTCCCGGCGGAGGTCGTCACGGTGACGATGTCCCCGTCCACGACACCCATCGCCTTCTGGGCCTCGGGGTGCATCTCGACGACGGTCTGCCAGCAGATCTTGGTGACCGGGTCCGGGAGCTCCTGGAGCCACGGCTTGTTGGCGCCGCGGCCGTCGCCGAGCGACGGCGACGGGTAGGTCATCAGGAAGAAGGCGCCGTCCTGCGCCGCACCGGCGCCGGCCGGGGACGCCGAGGCGCGCCCGCCGCTGCGCGCAGCGACAGAGCCGCGTGCCATCGCCTTCGGCATCGCCTCCTTGAGCGCCGAGTCACCGCCGACGCGGCCGGCGACATACGACCGGTAGTCCCCGCCGCGCTTGGCGACCGCGAGGAGGACATCCCCCGTCGCGCGCGAATCGAAGACCGGGTCCATCACCGGCTGCTGCAGCGAGAGCGTGCCGCGCATCGGCTCGGCATCGCCCCACGCCTCGAGCGCGTGATGGTCGGGGAGGATCAGATCGCACTTGCTGGTGGTCTCGTCGGGGACGCTGGAGAAGGAGACCTTGAACGGCACCTTGTCCATCGCGGCGGCGAAGCCGACCCCCGGCGCGGTGGTGTACGCGGGGTTCGCGTGCCGCACGATGAGGAGGGGCACCTCCCCCGCCGTCATCCGCGCGGCGGCCGCGCGGATCTCCGCGTGGCCCGCGACGCCCTCGAACGCGAGGTAGCCGTCCTGCGGCTTGATGGTCTTCCCGACGTTGCCGCGGGACTTGTTGAGCTCGGCCACCGCGGTCGCGACGGCCGTCGCCTCGGGGCCGTAGCCGCCGGCGAGAAGCGCGCTGGCGCGGGCCGTGCGGATCTCCGTCGCGAGCCCCTCGAGCAGGGCGGCGCCGACGCCAGCGGCCTCGGCCGCCGCCGCGACGCTGCCCTTCCCGGCGATCGCGTTCACGACCGCGAGCTCGGAGCCCGGCCGGACCGGGATCCACTGGTCGGCGTTGAGGCCGGTGAGCGAACGACGCGCACCGACATAGATGAAGCGCGGCGCGCCCTCGACCTTGCCGCGGGCTTCCGCGAAGGCGAGCTGCTGCGGAACCGAGAGGCCCCAGCCGTCGAGGAAGTCGGCGCCGAACGAGACGATGAGCGAGGCCGCCGAGAAGTCGATGGCCGGCCAGGCGGCCCCGTACGCCGCCCGGTTCGCCTCGGCCACCGCGAGCGGCGCCTCGGCGTCATAGCTGAGGTGCGGCGCGATGCCGTAGCCGGCCAGGATGCCGTCGAGGAAGGCCGGGAACGAGCCCTGCTCGTGCTGGTTGATGACGACCGCGCGCGCGCCGCTGCCGGTGCTGCGGACCTCGTCCAGCTTCCCCGCGAGGATGCCGATCGCGTCATCCCAGGTGGTCGGGACGAGCGCATCGCCCTCGCGCTTCATCGGCTGGCGGTAGCGATCCGGGTTGTAGAGGCCCTGGAGCGACGACTGCCCGCGCGCGCAGAGCGCGCCCTGGTTCACCGGATGCTCGGGGTTCCCCTCGACCTTGATGGCGCGGCCGTCGCGAACCTCGACGATGATGCCGCACCCGGCCGAGCACTCGCGGCAGGTGGAGGCGTAGTAGTTGGAGACGCCCGGGGTCGTCTGGTCGGGCGAGACGAGGTACGGGATCAGCTTCTCGACGTCCCCGGTGGAGCACCCGGTGGCGGTGGCGGCGGCGCCGCCCACCCCGAGGACCTTGAGGAAGTCGCGGCGCTTGACGCCCTGCGTGGTGGTGTCAGTCATCGCGGGGTCCTAGTAGTGGCAGGTGGCGCAGTCGTACGTCGCCTTTTTGCGCGGCAACGCGAGCGTCGCGGAATCGGGCTCGTAACCGGCGGCGCGGACGCCCTCGGCCGGACTGTACCCGTTCACGTGACACTGGACGCACCAGCCCATGTTGAGGCTCTGCGCCTGGAAGAC
>JARIFA010000001.1 GCA_031127075.1 Gemmatimonadota bacterium
GGGGCGCGGCCGCTGGCCGCGCCCCCACGTCGTGCTCAGCGGTTCGCCTTCGCGAACTCGCGCTGCAGCGTCGCCATCATCTCGCCGCGACGGTCATACAGCCGCTTGAGCTTCCGCGGCTTCCGCTTGGCGAGCGCGTAGCTCGTCAGGATCGGCAGTGCGATGGTCGAATCGAGATAACAGACCACCGCGTCCGGCAGCTTGTCGGGATCGATCTTCCCCCAACTCACCGCCTCGGCCGGCGTCGCGCCGGAGAGGCCGCCCGTGTCCGGGCGCGCGTCGGTGATCTGCAGGAAGTAGTCGTGCCCCTTCTCGTCGATCCCGAGCACCTCCTGGATCTGCGGCTCGGTCTGCAGCGCGAAGTTCTTCGGCGAGCCGCCGCCCGCGATGAGCACCGCGCTCTGCCCGCCAGTGCGCTTGGCGTGCAGCACGATGCTCGCCGTCTCGTTCACGTCCTTGTTCGGGTCGATCACGCAGGTGCCCCCCTCGAGCGCGAGCGCGGCGACGTTCATCCCGATGCTCGAGTCGCCCGGCGAGGAGGTGTAGATCGGCACGCCGCAGCGGTACGCCGCCGCGAGGAGCGATTTCTGCGGGATGCGGAGCGCCTTCTCGCGCTCGACGAGGTACTTGCCGCAGAGGTGGTGGAACTCGGCGCTCGACATCGTCCGCTGGAACTCGGGCGCGCGGATGATCTTCCGGAAGAAGGCATCCGTGGAGAGGAGCACGTCGTAATCGAAGAAGACGTCGTAGATGCGGACGACGCCCTCTTCGCGCAGCACGGTGTCCGAGGCCTGCGGGTTCCCGCGGTGCATCGAGAGCCCGAGGCCGAAGTGCGTGTCATGGTAGAGGTTCGCGCCGGTGGAGATAATCCAGTCGACGAAGCCCGCTTCCATCAGCGGGATGATGGTGCTCATCCCGAGCCCCGCCGGAGTGAGCGCGCCGGTCAATGTCATCCCGACGGTGACCTCCTTCTGCAGCATCAGCTCGGTGAAGAGCCCGCACGCCTCGCGCAGCCGCCCCGAGTTATAGCTCTGGAAGGCCCCCTCGACGAGCTGCACGACCGTCTCCGTGCCGTCGAGCTTGCGCGGGTCGATCTTCTTGCCGCGCAGGAAGGTGCTCTGCGCCTTCGTGCCCACCTTCGGGCTCTTCGACTCGCGCGCCTCGGCGGCGCGCTTCTGCGCGGCCTTGTCACCCGCAGCGCTCGCCTTCGCCTTCCCCGCGCCCGTGCCGTGGCGTGACGCCTTGAATCCCCCCCGGGCCCGATTCGTCTTCTTCGCCGCCATCCTACGCTCCTCGCTCGGCGCGACGCCGAGCCATCGCCAGTTGTGCCGCATATGCCTTGGCGACCACACGCACCGCCTCGGCCGGATCGTCCGTCACCGTCATCAGCTCGAGGTCCCCGGGCGAGATCTTCCGCTCGCCGAGCACCCGGCTGTGGAGCCACCGCACCAGCCCCGCCCAGTAGTGCGTGCCGAAGAGCACCACCGGGAACTCCGCGATCTTCCCCGTCTGGATGAGCGTCAGCGCCTCGAAGAGTTCGTCGAAGGTGCCGAACCCGCCCGGGAAGATGATGAACGCGCTCGAATACTTGATGAACATCGTCTTGCGCACCGCGAAGTAGCGGAACGCGACGTGCGTATCGACGTAGGGGTTCACCCCCTGCTCGAAGGGGAGTTCGATGTTGCAGCCGATCGACTGGCCGCCACCGAGCTTCGCTCCCTTGTTCGCCGCCTCCATGATCCCGGGGCCCGCACCGGTGATGATGGAGAACCCCTCGAGGGCGAGGAGGCGCGCGACCTCGACCGCCGCCGCGTACTGCGGGTCGTCGGGTTGCGTGCGCGCCGACCCGAAGAGGGAGACCCCCTTCTCGATGTGCGCGAGCTTGTCGAACCCCTCGACGAACTCCGACATGATGCGCATCACACGCCACGGATCGGTGCTGCGGAAGTCCGAGCGCGGGCCGCCGTGCTGGAGGAGCTTGGCATCCTCGGTCAGGGCCCAGGCGGTGTCGCCGATGGCGTCGTCCGTGGCGGCGCGCGGCCCCGGCGGGGGCGCGGCCGGCGGCGCGGTACGGCGCGGGCGGGCGGAGGGACGACGCTTGGGGCTCATCGTCGGCGAAGTTTAGCTTGCGCCATGCGGTGGAGCGACCCAGGACCCCAGACGTGACGCTCATCCTCCTCGTGGCGGACGGGGCGCGCCCCGACGCGTTCCCGGCGGCGATCGACGCGGGCCACCTCCCCGCCCTCGCGCGCCTCCGTGCCGCCGGGAGCGCCCACACCATCACGACGGTCTTCCCCTCCGTCACGGGGCCGGCGTACCTCCCCTTCCTCACCGGGTGGCATCCCGGGGACGCGGGCATCCCCGGCATCCGCTGGTGGGACCGCGGCGGACGCCACGTGCGCACCCCGGGTGGCGCGCGCAGCTACGTGGGGATCGACGCGCTTCTCGCCGACCGCGACCTCGACGCGCGGTGCCGCACCCTCTTCGAGGCGGAGCCCGATGCGATCGCCGCCTTCGCCCCGTTCACCCGCGGCCTCCCGCGCCACCGACGGCTCGACGGCAGCCCCGCCGCCTGGCTCCGGCTCGCCTGGCACCACTTCCGCGGTGACCTCCCGGGGTGGCTCGCGCTCGAGCGCGCCGTGGCCGACCGCTTCGCCGATCGCGTCGCGCGTGAACGGCCCGCCGTCGCCTTCCTCGCGCTCCCCGGCATCGACAAGGTCTCGCACGCGCTGGGCGCCGACACCCCCGAGGTACTCGATGCGATGCGCGTCGTCGACGGCACGGTGGAGCGCCTCACCAACGATGCCGCACGCGCCGGCCGCGGCGAGGCGCTCGCGATCTGGATCGTCAGCGACCACGGCCACGCACCGGTCATGCATCACGATGACCTCGCCGACGCGCTCCGCGACGCGGGATACGGCGTGCGCGCGCATCCGTGGGCCTGGCGTGGCGGCGACGACGTGAGCGTGATGGTCGGCGGGAACGGCATGGCGCATCTGTATCTCGACCTCGCGCGCCGCACCCGCCCGTGGTGGAGCGCGCTCGCGGCGACCCGCGAGCCGCTCGTCACCTGGCTCCTCGCGCGCCCGTCGGTGGATCTCGTGCTGCTCCCGCACGAGCCGACGCGGTGTGCGGTGCGTTCGCGCGACGGGACCGCCCTCGTCTGGCGCGACGCCGCCGGCCGCCATCACTACCGCCGGGAGACCGGGGATCCGCTCCGCCTCGGCGCCGATACGCCCGCTTCCGGCCTTGAGGCGGACGAGGCGCACGACGCCACCATCGACGGGGCGTATCCCGACGCGCTCGTGCAGATCATCGCGCTCGCCGGGGCGCTGCGCGCCGGCGATGTGATCCTCTCGGCGACACCGTCATGGGATTTCCGGGAGCGCTACGAGCCGGTGCCGCACCGCTCGTCGCACGGGGCGCTCCATCGCGAGCATATGCGCGTCCCGTTCCTCACCTCACATCCGATCCGTGGGACGCCCCGCCGGACGGTCGATGTCTTTCCGAGTGCGCTCGCGCGACTCGGCCGAAGCGTTCCCGACGCCGGACCGGGACGAAGCTTCCTTTAGGTCGGCGCGATCCGCTCCAGTAGCACGCGCAACCGCTCGGCGAGCGCACGCTGCGCCGCCTGCAGCTCGCCGAGGCGGCCCGCGGCGCGGCGCTGCATCACCCACCGCCGGATCGCGGCGAGCGTCGTGCGCCGCTCATCCGTCACGCGGATGGAGAGGATGCCGAGCAGCGGCTGCGCGAGCACTGCACTGAGCCCCCACCACGGGCCGACGAGCCATGCCACCATGCTCGCGACGAGCGGGATCCAGGCGAGGTAGGCCACGAAGCTGACGAGGATGCGGTGCGTCGCGAAGGCATCCATCCCGTCCCGATGGCTCATATGGTCGGCGATGCCGCGCGCGATTCGCGTGGGCACCGCGAAGACGATGGCCGCCAGTAGGGACACCGGCAGCGCGAGGAGCCACGGCATACGGCGCGCACTCCACGCGAGCGCGGCGCCGATCGGCGCCGCGGGATGCAGCGTCAGCGGCGTCAGCCCGTACGACGCCAACGTCGCGATGTGCCCTTCGAGCGCGTGGGCGAGCGCCGACCACTCGTCGCCCCCGGCACGCCGCGCGGCGTCGAGTACATCGGCGGCGCGCTGCAGTCGCGCCCGTTCGGCCGCCACTCCGGGCGCCGCGCCAAACTCCGCGCGCCACACCTGCTCGGCGGCGTGGACGATCGGGTCGTCCTCCCCCTGCGGGAGGTTGAGCGTCACGGTGCGAAGCGCCGCCTCCATCCGCGCGGTGAGTTCGCGGACCGCCGCGCCATCCTGGAGGCCGCGCGCGGCGAGGTCGTCCCACACCACCGGCGCGCCGATGAGCAGGTAGGCCTCGCTCCGCACCGTGACGCGGTCTGGGATGATGAGGCCCACGGGGATGATCGGGAACGGGTGCGCGAGCTTTGCGGCGCCGCCGAGCGCGATGCGTGCCGCGCCGGTCTTGAGCGGCACGAGCTGTCGACCGAGGTGGCTCGTTCCTTCGGGATAGATCCCGACGATGTCCCCAGCGGCGAGCGCGGCGTGCGCATCGCGGAACGAATCGGCGTTCTCCCCCATCTTCTCCGGCACGTCCTGGATCCGATACACCGGGACCGCACCCACCCCCTTCACGAGCCAGGCGAGGCTCGGCATCAGGAAGAGCGGATATTTCGCGAGGAAGCGGACCGGACGTCCCGCGGCGATCACCATCGCGGCCGCGTCGACGAGCGAATGGTTGTGGTTCCCGATCAGCAGGACCGGCCCCGAAGTCGGGATGGCCGGCCCCTCCACCGTGACCCGGTAGTACGAGCGCACCGCTGAGTGGGCGATGAGAGGGAAGGCCCGCTGGAGCCACATGTGCGGAAGATAGGCGCGCGCCGCCCGTCCGGAACGGCGGCGGCTAGATTCCCGCGTATGCTCGGCCTCGTCCTTCAGCTCGCTTGGCGCGCCGTCCTGAATCCACGGACGGCGCGCGCGCTTCTGATCGTGGGATGGCGCTTCCGGCGGAATCGGTGGTGGGCGCGCCCGCCCTTCCTGCCGCTGCCGGCGTGGGACTATGTGCGCTGGCGGATGTACACGGCCTATGGCGACGCCGATGCGGTGCCACCGGTCGAGGACGTGATCCGCTACGCCCGCTGGGCGGTCCGCATCGGATGAGCGACTCGTTCGAGGTCCGGCTCAGAGCCCAGGCCCTCGGACTCGGCTTCGACCTCGCGGGCCTCACGACCCTCGGCCCCGCGGAAACGGCCGGGGCCTTCGACGACTGGCTCGCCCAGGGATTCCACGGTGGGATGGAGTACCTCCGCCGGGGCGCCGAGCTCCGCGCCGACATGACACGCCCCGAACCCGGGATGGTGTCCGCGGTGGTCGTCGCGCTCGACTACGGCGGTAAGTCCCCGGCGGGTCCAATCGCGCGCTACGCTCGAGGCGAGGACTACCATCGCGTGATGTGGGATCGGCTCGAGGCGCTCCTCGCGTGGGTGCGCGCGGAGCGAGGGGAGGCGGTCCGCGGCCGCGCCTACGTGGACACGGGGCCAATCCTTGAGCGCGACCTCGCGCGACGGGCCGGGCTGGGCTGGTTCGGCAAGAACACGATGCTCATCAACCCCGACCGCGGATCGTTCTTCTTCATCGGCGCGCTCTTCCTCGACCTCGCGCTGAGCCCCGACGTCCCGTTCGCGACCTCGCACTGCGGCACCTGCACGCGCTGTCTCGACGCCTGCCCCACGCAGGCCTTCGTCGCGCCAGGGGTGATGGACGCGCGGCGCTGCATCTCATATCTCACGATCGAGCACCGGGGGCCGATACCAGACGAGTTCCACGCGGCGATCGGGGATCACCTCTACGGCTGCGATGTCTGCCAGGACGTCTGCCCGTGGAACGTGAAGTTCGCATCCGCGCCGCCGACCACAGGACCACTCGCCCCGCACCCCGCGCTGTCGGGCACGGACCCCGTCGCCCTCGCGAGGGAGTTCCATTCCCTCGACCCCGTACGCTATCGTGAGATGACGCGCGACTCCGCGATGGCGCGGGCCAAACTCGAGGGCCTGCAGCGCAACGCGGCGGTCGTGCTGGCGAACCGCAGTCTCCCCTCCGACGACAGCTCCCTCCAGACCCAACGCTGACGTCGACGCGCCCGCGTCTCACCCGGCCGCTCGCCCTCCGCCTCATCATCGTCAGCGCCTGCCCCGAGTCCCTCGCCCTGAGAGACCCGGGGAGCCGCGTCGTCACACGGCCGCTGAGACGCCGAGCGCCTTCCGCACCGCGGGCGCGACCTTCGTGCCGTAGAGCTCGATGCACCGCAGCATGTCGCGGTGCGGCATCGTCCCGACGCTGAACTGGATGAGCGCGCGCGTGTGGCCGAAGAGCTCGTGCTCCCAGAGGAGCTTGTCGATCACGCGCTCGGGATCCCCGACGAAGAGCGCTCCCTGCGCGGAGATCTCCGCCTCGAACTGCCGGCGCGTCGGCGGCGGCCATCCACGCTCGCGCCCGATCTTCCCCATCTGATGGAGATACGGCGGGAAGGCGAGCCGGTCGGCCTCGGCCATCGTATCGGCGATGAAACCGTGCGAGTTGATGCTCACCTGCAGCGCAGCAGGATCGTGCCCGACCTCGGCCCACGTCTTTCGGTAAAGGGTCACGTACGGGACGAAGCGCTCCGGCCCGCCACCGATGATGGCGAGCGCCATCGGGAGGCCGAGCGTCGCGGCGCGCACCACCGACTGCGGCGTCCCACCGACGGCGACCCAGACGGGGATCGGCTGCTGCACCGGGCGCGGGTACACCGGCTGATCGTGCAGCGCGGCGCGATGCCGCCCCGACCAGGTCACTCGCTCATCGGCGCGGAGCGCGAGGAGGAGCTCCAGCTTCTCCGCGAAGAGGGAGGCGTAGTCGTCGAGATCGTGGCCGAAGAGCGGGAACGACTCGATGAAGCTCCCGCGCCCCGCCATGATCTCGGCGCGCCCACCGCTCAGGAGGTCCACCGTCGCGAACTCTTGGAAGACGCGGACCGGATCGTCGGAGCTGAGCACACTCACCGCACTGGTGAGCCGGATCCGCCGCGTGCGCATCGCCGCGGCGGCGAGGACGACCGCGGGCGCGGACGTCACATAGTCTACCCGGTGGTGCTCGCCGATCCCGAAGACATCGAGCCCGACCTCGTCGGCGAGCGCGATCTCTTCGAGGAGGTTCGCCAGCCGGTGCTCCGGGGTGATCATCGTCCCGTCGGCGAGTGGGGTCGCCTCGGCGAAGGAATAGATGCCGATCTCCATGGTGGTATCTGTCAGGAGAGGCGAGCCGTACGCAACCGCAGCGCGTTCGTCACGACGCTCACGGAGCTGAGGGCCATCGCCGCGCTCGCGAGGCTCGGGGTGAGCTGCCACCCTGTCCACGGCGCGAGCACGCCCGCGGCGATCGGGATGCCGACGACGTTGTAGGCGAAGGCCCAGAAGAGGTTCTGGCGCATCGTCCGCATCGTGCGCCGGGCGAGCGCGAACGCGGCGACGGCGCCGTCGAGATCGCTGCGCATCAGCACGACATCCGCGGCGCTCGTCGCGACGTCGGCGCCGCTTCCGATCGCGAGGCCCACGTCGGCCTGCGCCAGCGCCGGGGCGTCGTTGATCCCGTCCCCGACCATCGCCACCACGCGCCCGGCCCCCTGCAGCCGCTGCACCTCCGCGACCTTCCCCTCCGGGAGGACGCCGGCCACCACGCGCGCGATCCCCGCCTCGCGCGCCACCGCCTGCGCGACGGCGGGCGCATCCCCGCTCAAGAGCACGACGTCGAGCCCGGCGCGCTGCAGCGCCGCGATCGCAGCGACCGAGGTGGGACGGAGCGGATCCGCCACCCCGATCACCGCGACGACGGCACCGGCGACGGCCACATACGCTGTACTGCGCCCGGACACCCCGAGCCGCTCAGCCGCCGCGACGAGCGCGGTGGGATCGAGCCCTTCCGCGGTGAGGAAGGCCGCCGTGCCGACGTGCACGGCGCGACCCTCGACCGTCCCCGTGACGCCGCGACCCGGCACCGCCCGGAACCCTTCCACCTCGATGAGCGGGGCCCCGCGCCGTGCCGCCTCAGCGGCGATCGCCGCCGCCGTCGGATGCTCCGACCGCTCTTCGAGCGCGCGTACGGAGGTCCAGAGGTTCGGTGCATCGGGCGCGATCCCATCCGCCATCACGACGTCCGTGACCACGGGCCGGCCTTCGGTCACGGTCCCCGTCTTGTCGAGCACGACCGTCGTGACCTCCGAGGCGCGCTGGAGCGCCTCTCCCCCCTTCCAGAGGATCCCGAGCTGCGCCCCACGCCCCGTCGCCACCATCACCGCGGTCGGCACCGCGAGGCCCATCGCGCAGGGGCAGGCGATGATGAGCACCGCGACCGCGGAGGTGAGCGCGCGCACCGGCGAGCCGGTGAGCATCCACCACGTCACGAAGGTGAGGAGCGCGAGCCCCACCACCGTCGGGACGAAGCGTGCCGCGACGCGGTCGGCGAGATGCTGGATCGGCGCGCGCGACCCCTGCGCATCGCGCATCAGCTGCACGATGCGTGCGAGCGCGGAGTCCGCGCCGAGGGTCGTCGCCTTGAGTCGGAAGGCGCCCGTGCCGTTGAGGGTCCCACCGTAGACGGCGTCACCGACGCCCTTCGACACAGGGAGCGACTCGCCGGTCAGCATGCTCTCATCGACCGCGCTCGCGCCGCGCAGCACCACGCCATCGACCGGGATCCGCTCACCGGGCTTCACGCTCACCACGTCGCCGGGCACGACCTCGTCGATCGCCACCTCGAGCTCTGCGAGGTTGCGCACCACGCGCGCCATCGTGGGACGCAGGTGGATCAACGCGCGGATCGCATCCGCGGTCTGCCGCTTCGCGCGCGCTTCGAGCGCCTGCCCCGCGGAGACGAACCCGAGGATGAAGACGACGGCCTCGTAGTAGACCGCGGGCGCGAGCCCGCGCGACGTGAAGAGCGCGGGCTGGAGCGTCGCGACGAGGGAGAAGGCGAAGGCCGCACCGGTGCCGAGCGCCACGAGGGTCGACATATCGGCGGTCCCGTGGCGGAGGCCAGCCCCGGCGCGCACGAAGAAGCGGCGTCCGGCGGTGGCGAGGACCACCGTCGTCACGACGAGCTGCCACCAGACCGCCCCGTGCGCGTGGGGGGCGAGGCCCATCGCGCCCATCATCGCCGCGCCGGCGGTGAGTGCGAGCGCCGCATCGCGTCGCAGGGTGGTGAACTCGTGTGTGGCGGCGGCATCCTGCTGCGCCTGCGCCTGGAACGCGGTGCGGGAGGCGTCGGGCAGTTCCGCACCGTATCCCGCCGCGCGGATCACGCCGACGAGCGCCGTCGGGGTCGCGCGCGCGGCGTCGTACCGCACCGTCGCCGTGGCCGTCATCAGGTTCACCGTCGCGTCGGCCACCCCCGGCGCGCGGGCGAGCGCGCGCTGCACGGTCGCCTGGCAGGCGGCGCAGGTCATCCCGGTGACCGGGAGTTGGACGACGATGGTGGCGTCGGGGGACACAAGAGCGTTCGCGGGGAGGGCGGTGGTCACCCGTGCAGGATGGATACCCCCCTCCCCTATGTCAAGCGCCCCGCCGCCCGGGTGGGCGTGCGGCGCCGAGGTGGCGCGTCGGCACGCGACGAACGGCGCCGCCGGGATGGGGCACCGCTCGGACGCCGTATACGTTTCGCGCGTGTCCGAGACCCCGCCCGCCGGCGCCGTCGCGCGCCTCGCCGCCTGGCGCCGCACCCGGCCCCGCACCCCGCCGCTCACGCGCCGCGCCGTGGTGGCGCGTGGGCTCTCCTTCGCCGTCTGGAGCACCCCCGAGATCCCCGGCGCGACCCCCCTCCTCGCCATCAACGGCGGGATGATCTACGGGCACGATCTCCTCTGGCCCGCACTCGCGCCGCTCGCTGAGGGGCGTCAGGTGTTCCTGTACGACCAACGCGGGCGCGGCGAGACGCCGGCGCCCCCGGGCACCCGGGCGGCGCGGATCGAACACGACATCCTGGATATCGTCGCGCTGCGCGAGGCGCTCGGGCTCGACCGCTGGGACCTCGCGGGCCACTCGTGGGGCGGCGGGATGGCGCTCCTCGCTGCCGCGGAGGATCCTGCCGGCGTGCGGCGCGTCGTGACCTTCGACGCCGTGGGGGCGACGTCGGGATGGCTCGATGCACTGCATAGCCGCGCGCTCGCGCACCTTGCGGCGCGTGGGCTCACCGCGCGATACGACGCCCTCGCCGCGCTCGACCCGCTCGCGCTGCACGACCCCGAGCCGACCCGCCACGCCGTGTACAGCCGGTCGATGTATCCGGCGTGGTTCCATGACCCCGCGATGCTCGCGCAGGCGCCGCCGGAGGCGCACAGTCCGCACGGCGCCACTGTGGTGGCGCAGCTCCGGCGCGACGGGTTCGATTGGCGGGAGCGCTTCGCGGCGATCCGCGCACCGGTCCTGCTGATCCACGGCACCGAGGACGCGCTGCCGATCGCCGAAGCCGAGGCGAGCGCCGCGCTGATCCCGGGGGCGCGGGTCGTGGCGATCCCCGAGGCGGGGCATATGCCGTTCTTCGAGAACCCGGAACCGACGTTCGCGGCGGCGGTCGCCGCGCTCAAAGCTGAAGGTTGACGGTTGAACGCGACGGCCTGCCTCAAGCCTCGAACCTCAAGCCTCAAACCTCAAACCTTCGACAGGGTTGCCCCCACCCGCCCCTCCCCGTCATTCTGGGGAATCCCGATGCTGCTCCCTCTCGTCTCCCTGACCGCGGTCCTCACCGTCGGCGGTGGCCTCCCCACGGCGGCCCCGCGCGAGGTCGGGATGTCGGCCGCGCGGCTCGAAACCGTCGACCGCGTCGTGCGGCGGGGCGTCCTCTCGGGCGCGTATCCCGGCGCCGCCGTCGTCGTGGGGCGACGGGACCACATCGTCTGGAAGAAATCATTCGGGCGTCTGCAGTGGACCACGAACGCGCGCCCGGTGCAGGTCGACGAGACGATCTACGACCTCGCCTCGCTCACCAAGGTCGTCGCGACGACGACCGCCGCGATGCTCCTCGTCGACGAGGGGCGGCTCGACCTCGACGCCCCGGTGCAGCGCTACCTCCCGGAGTTCGTCGGACCGCGGAAGGATGCGGTCACCGTGCGTCACCTCCTCACGCATCAGTCGGGCCTCCCCGCCGGATTGGCGACGGTCCGTCGCGCCGCCGATGCCGCGGTGCTGCGCGCGCAGATCCTCGTCGCACCGATCCGCACTGCGCCGGGCACCATCACGCTCTACTCCGACCTCGGTCCGATCGTGCTCGGATGGGTGATCGAAGGGATCGCGCGGGAGCCGCTCGACGCGTTCGTCACGCGCCGCATCTTCGGGCCGCTCGGGATGGAGCACACGCGATTCCACCCCGACGGGACCTGGCGCGGCCGCATCGCCCCGACCGAGCTCCCCGTCCGCGGCATCGTGCACGACGAGACCGCGCGGAAGCTCGGTGGCGTCGCCGGCAACGCCGGGGTGTTCAGCACCGCGACCGACCTCGCCATCTTCGCGGAGATGCTGCTCAATGGCGGCACCTACGGCGGCACGCGCCTCCTGAGCGCCGAGGTGGTACGACGCTTCACCACCGAGGCAGCCGAGGGCCGCGCCCTGGGCTGGGAAGTCGCCGCCGGTGAGCGTGGCGCGGGGGAGTTCCTCAGCCCGCGCGCCTTCGGCCACGTTGGCTTCACCGGCACCTCGCTCTGGATCGACCCTGACCGGGACCTCTTCGTGATCCTCCTGACGAATCGCGTGCACGCGCCTCGGGCGCGGCGCGCCGGCATCATCATCGCGGACGTCCGGCATGACATCGCCGACGCCGCCGCGCTCGCCGTCACCGACGAGCCGACGCTCACCGAGGTGGCGTGGCCGCGCACCTTCCGTAGCGATATGCGCGTCGACTGGAGCCCCCGGAGCCGCCGGCTCGACAAGCGGCCCACCACGCGCGCCGGAGGGGCGGAATGACCGAGGCGGAGCTCCCGAGCGGGACGATCACCGAGGATCAGGTCCGACTCGCGCTCCGGCGCGTGAAGGATCCCGAGCTCAATCTGAACATCCTCGACCTCGGCCTCATCTACACGATCGCCGTGACCGGCCAGGACATCACGATCGAGATGAGCCTCACGTCGCCGGGGTGTCCCTCGGGGCCGGAGATCATGACCGAGGCGGAGCAGCAGCTGAAGGCGCTGCCGGGCGTCGGGACGGTCTCGATGAACCTCGTCTGGTCGCCCCCCTGGACCCCCGACCGGATCGAACCACGGGTGCGCGCCTACCTGGGGTTCTGAGGCGCGACGCGCGCAGGCCGTCGCACCCTCGGCTCAGCCGAGGCGCGACTTCCAGACCAGCAGGCCGATGATCGCGATGTACTGCAGGAAGGTGCTGATCTCGCTCTTCCACGCCTCGGCCCAGCGGAACTCACCACCTGAGCCACCAGCGGGCGGCCGCGGGATCCAGCGCGGCGTGCGCGCCTTGTAATCGAGGTACGGCTTCCCGAAGATGCTCTCCAGCACCCCCTCCTCGTAGCGCACGATGTAGTAGTACTCGAGCGCGAAGAGGGCGACCGCAATTGGCAGGAACCAGCGCACGCCCGAGAGCGCGATCACGCCCATCCAGATCAGGAAGTTGCCGACGTAGAGCGGGTTCCGGCTCCACGCGAACGGCCCGTGCGCCACCAGGGTCTGCACGTTCCGCGAGCGGCGGCGGGTGACGGTGCCCGCCGTGGCGACACCCCAGAGGCGCCACGCCTCGCCCAGGCTCATCAGCATCACGCCGGCGAGGATGTGCTCGCGGGTGAGCGGGCCGCTGCTGAGCAATAACGGAATCAGCAGGAAGGGGACGGGGAGCCAGCCGCGGTTGCGGAAGAGCACCGCGCCGACGCGGGCGGCGGTCGTCTGTTCGGCGGCGCTGGGGCCGGCGGAAGGGGCGTTGGTCAGGGAATCGGTCCAGTCGGGGTCCGGCGAATGGTCGCCGGACGGCCCCCGTGGGGCAAGGCGTGTAGATTGCACCCGTGCTCGCCCCTTCGCCCTCCGCCACGTACCTCGACGCCGCCGTCGCCGTCGACCAGTGGCTCGCCGGGATCCGGCAGACGGGAATCCTCGCGCTCGACACCGAAGGCGCGAGCTTCCATCGCTACGTCGACCGCATCTACCTGATCCAGCTCTCCACGCGGGAGCGGCACGCGATCATCGACCCGCTCCCCATCGCGACGCCGGCGGGGCTCGGCGCGCTGGTGGAGGACCCCGCCGTCGAGATCGTCTTCCACGACGCCGACTACGACCTGCGGCTGCTGCGGCAGGATTACGGCTGGCAGGTCCGCAACGTCTTCGACACGCGCATCGCCGCGCAGCTCCTCGGCCTGAAGGCGTTCGGCCTCGCGGCGTTGCTCGAGCGCTCGTTCGGCCTCAAGCTCGACAAGAAGCATCAGCGCGCCGACTGGTCGATGCGCCCGCTGACGGCCGATATGCTCGACTACGCGGCGCAGGACACGATGCATCTCCTCGGTCTCCGCGATGTGTTGCGCGCCGAGCTCGAGGCGAAGGGGCGTCTCACGTGGGCGGCCGAGGAGTTCGCGCGCCTCGAGACGATCGGCTGGGCGGCCGAGGACCCGGCGGCGGCGTTCCTGCGGATCAAGGGCGCGCGCGACCTGACGCGGCGCGAGCTCGCGCTCTTCCGCGAGGTGGTGCAGTGGCGCGACGCGACGGCGCTCGCGCTCGATCGGGCGACGTTCCGTGTGGTGGGGAACGAGACGCTCTTCGAGCTCGCGCGGCTCGCCCCGCGGACCCGCGACGCCCTGGGTAAGGTGAAGGGGATGCCGCGCGGGATCCTCGAGCGCGCCGGCGATGCGATCCTCGCCGCGATCGGGCGCGGGCTCGAGGTGCCCGAGGCGGAGCTCCCGCGTTTCCCGAAGGCGGCACGCTGGGACCGCGACCCCGACTTCGACCACAAGGTCGGTGCGCTGAAGGCGGTGCGCGATGCCGCCGCGACGCGGCTCGACCTCGATCCCGGCGTCCTCTGTTCGCGGGAGCGGCTCGAGACGGTGGCGCGGCTGCTGCCGCGCGAGGTGGACGACCTCACGCGGATCCCGGAGTTCCGGCGGTGGCAGATCGCCGAGATGGGGGCGGGATTCGTGCAGGCGATCGCGCCGTTCGCGAAGGGGGCGAAGCCCGCGGCAGCGGTCGACCCCGCGGAGTCGCCGTACCGCGAGTAGGGCATAGCGCCGCCGGCACGAGGCGTTCGGACACACCACCGCAGGACGACGATAGACGAAAAGGGGGGCCGGCGCAGTGCCGGCCCCCCTCGTCACATCAGACCCGCCGGTGGCCCGGCGGCGCGCCGACTCACCGCGTCGGCTTGCCGGGCTTCGGCTCCTGCTTGAACACGTCGCGGTTGATCTGCACGTACTGCGTCAGGTTCCCCGGCACATCCTCCTCGGGGAAGATCGCCGTCACCGGGCACTCCGGCTCGCAGGCGCCGCAATCGATGCACTCGTCCGGGTTGATGTACAGCTGCTCCGGTCCCTCGTAGATGCAGTCCACGGGGCAGACGTCGACGCAGGACTTGTCCTTCGTGTTGATGCAGGCTTCGGTGATCACGTACGGCATGCGCGGTCCTCAATGCAGATGGGAGTGCGGAAAAGATAGAGGCGCGCCAGACCGCCCGACACCCCTCACGGCCCGCGCGCTGGACAAGGCTCCTCCGCTCCCCTTAACTCCCCTCCGTGCGCCTCATCGTGAACGGCCGCCCGGTCGATGCCGACCCGCCCGGCCACCAGCCCCTCCTCGACTTCCTCCGTGACGCCTGCGGCCTCACCGGCACCAAGCGCGGCTGCGACCGCGGCGAGTGCGGGGCCTGCACCGTCCTCGTGGACGGCGAGCCGACCCTCAGCTGCCTCGCCCTCGCCCACGGGTGCGACGGCCAGTCGGTCCAGACCATCGAGGGACTCGGTGACGTCGACGCGCCGCACACGCTGCAGGAGGCGTTCGTCGCGGAGGACGCGGCCCAGTGCGGCTTCTGCACGCCCGGCCAGCTGATGGCCGCCACCGCCCTCCTGGCCCGGGTCGCCGATCCCAGCGAGGCCGAGGTGCGCGCCGCCCTCAGCGGGAACCTCTGCCGCTGCGGGACGCATCCCAAGATCGTCCGCGCGGTCCGCCGCGCGGCAGCGACGCTCCGCACGGGCGACGCGACGTGACCGGACCGAACCGCCGATTCGTCAGCACGACCGTCGAGGTCGAGGGGCGCGTCGAGACCCGCGTGGTTGAGGTCCCCGCGGTCACGCTCGCGCCTTGGGACGCCGATGCCGCGCTCACCCACGTCGGCGCCCGCGCCCAGCGCGTCGACGGGCTCCTCAAGGCCGCCGGCCGCGCGCCGTACACCACCGACCTCGCCCGCCCCGGGATGGCGCACGCGGTCTTCGTGCGCGCCCAGGTACCGCGCGGGCGTATCACCGCGATCGACACCACCGCCGCGCGCGCGATGCCCGGCGTGCTCGACATCCTGCTCGCCGCCGACGTCCCGGCCCGCACCCGACTCTTCCTCCCGGACGTCACCTACGCGGGCGCGCCGGTCGCGGCGGTCTGCGCGGAGACCCTTGCCCAGGCCGAGGCCGCGGCGCGTGCGGTCCGCGTGACGATCGAACCGGGCGAGGCGGCGATCACCCCCGAGCAGGCGCTCGCGGGCGCGCCGGTGCGGCCGGGCCTCACGTCGAATCAATCGGGGGGCGCCCCGAAGGTCCGCCAGCGCGGCGACGTCGACACCGCCCTCGCCACCGCCGACGTCGTCCTCACGCGCGAGGTGCGCACGCCGTGCGTCCTCCACAGCGCGATGGAACCGCACGCCGCCGTCGCTGAATGGTCGGGTGATGCGCTCACGGTCTGGGAGAGCACGCAGGGCATCTTCCGCGTGCGCGATGGGCTCGCGAAGGCGCTCGGCCTCCCGGTGCACCGCGTCCGCGTGATCTGCGAGGCGATGGGCGGCGGCTTCGGTGCGAAGAACTACGCGGGGCCGCACACCTTCACCGCCGCCGTCCTCGCCCGCCGCCTGCGGCGGCCCGTCTCCTGCGTGCTCGACCGCGCGGGGGAGCAGATCGACAGCGGCAATCGGTCGAGCACCTGGCAGCGCATCACCATCGGGGCGCGCCGCGACGGCACCCTCGTCGCCATCGACCTCGACGCGATCATCCCGCTCGGCATCGGCGGATGGGACGGCGGCCCCGGCGATCTCTTCCACGAGCTCTACGCCTGCCCGAACGTCCGCACGCGCGAGGCGTTCGTGTATACGAACACGGGCGCGATGGCCTCCTTCCGCGCGCCCGGACACGCCGAGGGTGCGGTGGGGCTCGAGCTGACGCTGAACGCCATCGCGGCCGAGCTGGGGCTCGACCCGCTCGTCCTCCGCGAGCGCAACATCGCGACGCGCGACCAGAAGCAGGACCGCCCATACACCGGGAACCGACTCGCCGAGTGCTACACGGAGGGCGCGCGCCGCATCGGGTGGCACGACCGCGCGGGGCGCACCGTGCGCGACGGGCGCCTCCGTCGCGGCTTCGGCGTGGCGGCGCAGGTGTGGGGCACCGGCGGCGGGCCGCCGTCGTACGCGACCGTGCGACTCAACACCGACGGCACCGCCGACGTCCTCTCCGGCACGCAGGACCTCGGCACGGGGACGCGCACGATCCTCGCGCAGGTGGCGGCGGAATCGCTCGGGCATCGGCTCGACGCGGTGCGCGCCGTGATCGGCGACACCGCGACCGGCCCCTACTCGGGCAACTCCTGGGGCTCGATCACCGTCGCCTCGCTCACGCCGGCGGTGCGAATGGCCGCCGAGGAGGCGCGGCGAGGTCTGCTCGAGGCGGCCGCCGGCATCCTCGACGTCGCCGTCGACGCGCTCGAGACGCGCGAGGGCCGCGTGCACGTGCGCGACACCGACCGATCGCTCGCCTTCGGCGAGGTGACGGCGAAGCTCGGCAACGTGATGATCATGGGACAGGGCGCGCGCGGTCCGAATCCGTCCGGGACGGGCATCGTCACGACCGGAGCCCAATTCGCCGAGGTCGAAGTCGACGTCGAGACGGGCGTGGTGCGCGTCGTGACGATCGTCGCGGTGCACGACGCCGGGCGCATCGTGAACCCGACGCTCGCCGAGTCACAGCTCGAGGGCGGGATCATCCAGGGACTCGGCTACGCGTTGTTCGAGGAGCGCGCGCTCGATGCGCGGCTCGGGCTCCCACTCAATGTCGGGCTGCACGATTACAAGATCCCGACCCACGCCGACATCCCGGTGATCGACGGGCACTTCCTGGATGGGGCGGACCCCCTCGCGAATCCCGTCGGGGCGCGCGGCATCGCCGAGCCGGCGATCATCCCCACCGCGCCCGCCATCGCGGGCGCCGTCGCTGATGCGCTCGGCGTGGAGGTCAGCGAACTCCCGCTGACTCCGTGGCGTGTGCTCGGCGCGCTGGACGGCGCGAGTCGGTGACACCGATGTGCGCGGCGAATCGCGCGCGCACGGACCGCTGAGGCGCCGTCAGACCCGCCAGGGCGGGAGCGCGCCCGGCTTCCGCTTCAACTCGGGGTTGTGGCGATACAGCGACGCCGTCTTGCCGATGGTCTGGATCACCTCGGCCTTCACGCGGCCCGCGAGCTGGTTCGCGGCGTCCTTGGCGGAGACGTCGGCGGTCTTGTTGAGCTGGACCTTCACGAGCTCTCGGCTGCGGAGCGCCTCATCGAGGGCCTGCACCACCGCGGGGGTGACCCCCTCGGTGCCGACGTGCAGCGTCGGCTTGAGGCGGTTGCATTCGGATCGAAGCGCCGCGCGCTCCTTGCCGGTCATCGTCATCGCGGGCTCCGGAGAGGTCGAGGGGGAAGGATAGTCGATTCGTCCCGACGAGCGGTGCGTCCGGCCCGCCGGATGCGCGAGGCGGCGGGTACCGACCGCCCCGCGTCCCCGCACAGATTGCAGTCATGACCGACATCCTCTCCCGCTGGCGCGCCGGCCAGACCTTTGACGAGCACTTCAGCGGAGCGACCGAGCCGAAGCTCGCGGCCGTCGCGCGGAGCATCCGCAGCCGCGCCACCGTGCCGGAGGAGATCACGGCCCGCGTGCGTGCCGCCGGGCCGGGGTGGCATCTGCTGGTGCTCAGCGCCGACTGGTGCGCCGATGCCGTCAGCAGCCTGCCTTGGGTCGATGCGCTCGCCGCCGCCACGGCGAATGTGGGGATGCGGATCCTCGATCGCGACGCGAACCTCGACCTGATGGACGCACACCTCACCAACGGCCGGAGCCGGTCGATCCCGATCGTGATCCTCTACGACGCCACGGGGGTGGAGCGCGGGTGGTGGGGCCCGCGTCCATCGGCGCTGCAGGCGTGGGTGATGTCGCCGGAGGCGCAGGCGATGCCCGCGCCGGAGCGCTACGCCGAGCAGCGGCGCTGGTACACGGCGGACGGCGGCCGGTCGATTCTCGAGGAGCTCACCGCGCTGATCGAGCGGGCGACTCAGGGCTGAGGCGCCAGACGCGGGGCGCGCGCATCGGCCCGGCTCAGGTGGCGAGCAGCGGCGCGTACCCCCAGACCCGGTCGCGCGCGCGGCCCGTGAGCTCGACCGCACACCCGGCGGCGGCCATCCGCTCGAGTGCCTCGGTGGCCGCGGGACGCGAGATCCCCAGATCCTCGGCGAGGATCGGCATCGTCAGCGCCCCCTGGCGGCGGAGCAACGGCAGCGCGCGACGCGCGGTATGGCCTGCACGTCCGAGCGCGGCGAGGCGGTCGTGCTCCGCGGGCGCCGCCGCGGCGATCGCCGTGAGTCGTGAGCGCCATCGGCGCGCCGCATCCGCGACCCCCTGCAGCGCCATCATCTCCCACTCCGTACGATCCCCCGCGCGGTAGGCGGCGCAGGCTCCCTCCCGTGCCGATACGGGGAGTGTGTCGAAGGGGAGCAATCGCAGGTCCGCCGTCCGGCCGCGCGCGACGAGGAGCACCGCCGCGATCGCCTCTCCCGTCGCGGCATCGGGGGCCCAGGCGGCAGCCGCGACGGCGCCGCCGAGGATGCGGCGATCGCGGTCGTCGTCGCGCCACGTGGCTTCCAGCGCCTCACCGTGCGGGTATGTTGTGAGCGATGGCACGATGTCGCGCCATCGCTCGAGGGTGGGCAGGGCGCCGCCTCGTGCGCGGCGGACCTCCTCGCGGAGATGCGTCATCCAGGCGCGGGTCTGGAGGTCGAGGGCGGCCTCGTGGTACGGGTCGACCTCCGCCGCGAGGAGACGGCGCCGGCGATCCCCGGTCGGCTCGTTTCCGTCACCGTCCGACGTGGGGAGTCGGAGGATGGCCTCGATCCGGAGGAAGAGGTCGGCGCCGAACGGGGCGCCAGCTGCCTCGACGTCGAGCCTGGCGATTTCGTCCGCAGCACCCTCGAGCGATCGTATCATAAAGCAATTTTGCAACTCATTTCTGATTTTTACAACCCGGTATCACTCCATCAAGAGAATTGCATATGATTAGAAAAGTAATTTTAGTTGCTTTGGTTATTCCTATTATTTCTTCTGCCTCTTTCGGTCAGGCGGCAGCTATGACGGCAACGGCGCCGACACAGCCGCAGCCAACCGTCGCCCTGGGTAGCTTCCCCGCCCACCGCATCTACGACACCAAGCGGAAGCGCATCGTCGACTTCGAGACGATGACCGCCCGGCTCGCCCAGGCCGACCTCGTCTTCCTTGGCGAGCAGCACAACGACCCGCGCACCCACCAGCTGCAGACCGCCGTCCTCGAGGGCGTCGCCCGCCGGCGGAGCGGGCCGATCGTCCTCGCCCTCGAGATGTTCGAGCGCGACGTCCAGGGCACCCTCGACGGATACCTCGCGGGCACCGTCCCGGAATCGACCTTCCTCGCCACCTCGCGCCCCTGGCCGAACTACCCGACCGACTACCGCCCGATGGTCGAGTTCGCGAAGGCCAACCGGTGGCCCGTCGTCGCCGGGAACGTCCCGCGGCGCTACGCCTCGCAGGTCGCGCGGCGGGGGCTCGCCGCGGTCGACTCGCTCCCGCCCGTTGAGCGGGCCTTCGTCGCCCGCGACCTTGCCTGCCCCCGTGACGCCTACTGGGAGCGCTTCAAGGGCGTGATGGGGGACATGAGCGGACACGGCACGCCGATGAGCGCCGAGCAGGTGGAGGCGATGGTGTGGCGCACCTACGAGGCGCAGTGCATCAAGGACGAGACGATGGGGGAGGCCGTCGCGGCGGCTCATCTCGCCGCCGGCGCCCTGGTGATCCACGCCAACGGCGCATTCCACTCCGACTACCGGCTGGGCACGGTCGACCGCGCCCAGCGGCGCGCCCCGAAGGCCCGCACGATGGTCGTGAGCTTCGTCCCCGTCGCCGACCTCGACGCCACGCTCTCCCGCGACCAGCGGAAGCTCGGCGACTTCGTCGTCTTCACCCTCGCGCCGGCGCGCTGAGCCGACGCCATCCCGCGACGATCCGGACGGTCGGCATCGCCCGACCGTCCGAGTAGATTTCTCCCTATGTCGACCCCCCCGATCGCGAGCGTCTTCAACGACGCCTACGCCGCCGAGCAGTTCGAGGCTTACCGACGCGACCCGGCCTCCGTCGAGGAGTCGTGGCGCCAGTTCTTCCGATTCGCCGAGGAGGCGATGGGCCGTGCGCCCGCCGCAGCCGGCGGTGCGACCGACCCGGATCACGACCGCAAGGTCGCCGGCGCGGCGCGCTACACCACCGCGATCCGCACCTTCGGCCACCTCGCGGTCCCGCTCGATCCGCTCGGCACACCGCCGCCGAGCGCCGCGGAGCTGACGCTGGAGTTCCACGGCATCAGCGACGCCGATCTCGACGCCGTCACCGGCGCCTCGCTCGGGTTCCCGCACCTCGCCACGGCGCGCGACGTCGCGGCACGCCTCCGCAAGCGCTACTGCACGAACCTCGCCGTCGAGGTCGGGCACCTCGGCTCCGAGGAGGAGCGCGCCTGGTTCCGGCAGCTCTTCACCGAGGAGCAGCTCACCCGTCCGCTCACCGCCGACGAAAAGCAGCAGGTGCTGCGCCGGCTGACCGAGGTCGACGGCTTCGAGCGCTTCCTCGGCCGCACCTTCGTCGGCTACAAGCGCTTCTCCATCGAGGGGACCGACGCGCTCGTCCCGATGCTCGACACGGTGATCGCCGAGTCGGCCGCCGTCGGTGCGACGCACGTGGCCATCTCGATGGCGCACCGCGGGCGCATCAGCGTCCTCGCACACGTGCTCGGCAAGCCGGTCGCACAGATCTTCGGGGAGTTCCAGGGGCGCCACGACCATCTCGGCGGGATGTCCACCGGCGACGTGAAGTACCACCTCGGCTTCGACGGCACGCGTACCACGCCGCACGGCACCGTCGAGGTCTCGCTCGTGCCGAACCCGAGCCATCTGGAGATCGTGAATCCCGTGCTCCAGGGGCGCGCGCGCGCGCTGCAGCGCACCGCCGACGGCGGGCGCGACGAGCACGCGGTGGTCCCGATCTGCATCCACGGCGACGCCGCCTTCCCGGGCGAGGGGATCGTCCCCGAGACGATCAACCTCTCGCGCCTCCGCGCCTACCGTGTGGGCGGAACGCTGCACCTGATCGTGAACAATCAGGTCGGCTTCACCACGGATCCCATCGACGCGCGTTCCACGCGGTACGCGAGCGACGTCGCGAAGGGGTACGAGATGCCGATCATCCACGTGAACGCGGACGACGCCGAGGCGTGCGTCATCGCGATGCGTATCGCGGTCGCCTACCGCACACGCTTCGGGAAGGATTTCCTCGTGGACCTCGTCGGCTACCGCCGCTGGGGCCACAACGAGGGTGACGAGCCGACCTTCACGCAGCCGCAGCTCTATGAGCGCATCAAGGCGCACCCGACGCCGCGGCAGGTCTGGGGGCGGCGCCTCGCGGCGGAGGGGCTCGTGACGCCCGCGCAGGTCGAGGCAATCGACGGTGAAGTCGCGGCCGGCTTCCAGGCGGCATTCGAGGCATCGAAGGCGGCCCCCGCGGGCCACGCGCACGCCGCGGCTCCGGTGACGCCCGAGGCGGTGCACACCGCCGTCCCGACGGAGACGCTCACCGCGTGGAACGAAGCGCAGCTCACCTACCCCGCCGACTTCACGCCGCATCCGCGCCTCGCCAAGCAGCTCGAGCGACGGCGCGAGGCGATGGGCGAGGCCGGCGGCATAGACTGGGGCCACGCGGAATCGCTCGCCTTCGCGTCGATCCTCGCCGAGGGGATGCACATCCGGCTCAGCGGGCAGGACGTCGAGCGCGGCACCTTCTCGCACCGCCACGCGGTGCTGCACGACGTCACGACGAACGGCACCTACGCCCCGCTCGCCCATCTCCCGGGCGTGACGGCGCGCTTCGAGGTCTACAACTCCGCGCTCTCCGAGATGGCGGTGATGGGCTTCGAGTACGGCTACAGCGTCACGGCGCCCGACACGCTGACCCTCTGGGAGGGCCAGTTCGGTGACTTCGCGAATGTCGCGCAGCCGATCATCGATCAGTTCATCGCCTCCGACCGCGCGAAGTGGGGCCAGGACAGTGGGCTCGTGCTGCTGCTCCCGCACGGCTACGAGGGCCAGGGCCCGGAGCACTCGAGCGCACGGCTCGAGCGATTCCTGCAGCTCTGCGCGGAGGAGAACCTCCGCGTCGCCTACCCGAGCACGCCGGCACAGTACTTCCACATCCTGCGGCGACAGGCGCGGCGGACGCATCGACGTCCGCTCGTGCTGATGCAGCCCAAGTCGCTGCTGCGTCTCGCGCAGGCGGCCTCGACGCTCGCCGACCTGAGCGGCGGGACCTTCCGGCCGGTGCTCGACGACCCGCAGGCGGAGACGAAGCGCGCCGAGGTGAAGCGCCTCGTCTTCTGCACCGGTAAGGTCTACTACGACCTCGTGGCGAAGGGGATCCCGTCGACCGTCGCGGTGGTGCGCGTCGAGGAGCTCTATCCCTGGCCGCACGAGGCGATCGCCGGGATCGTCGACCGCTACCCGAACATCGACGAAGTGGCGTGGGTGCAGGAGGAGCCGAAGAACCAGGGCGCGTGGAGCTTCGTCGCGCCGCGGCTCCGCGTCTCCACCGGGAACGCGCTCGTCATCCGCTACTACGGCCGGCCGGAGCGCGCGAGTCCCGCGGAGGGGTATCCCGCGGAGCACGCGGAGGAGCAGGGGCGGATCGTGACGGAGGTGCTGGAGAGTCCGGTGGCGGCCGTCGGGTCGCGTCGGGCGTCGGGCACCGCGCGCGTCGGCGCGTAAGGTCGCGGGGATGGGGCGGCCGCGCGTCGTAATCATCGGGGGCGGGTTTGGCGGCCTGAACGCCGCCCGCGCTCTGGCGCGCCCCGACCTCGAGGTGCTGCTGATCGACCGCACAAACCACCACCTCTTCCAGCCACTGCTGTATCAGGTGGCCACGACCTCGCTCGCGCCGAGCGACGTGACCGCGCCGATCCGCTGGATCCTTCGGCGCCAGAAGAACGTCACGACGTTGCTTGGTACGGTTGAGACGATTGACCGGCGGAACCGGTCGATCCGCGTGGTGGGCGAGGGCGACCCGATCCACTACGACTATCTGATCGTCGCCCCCGGAACGCGTCACGCTTACTTCGGGCACCCCGAGTGGGAGCGGTGGGCGCCGGGGCTCAAGAGCGTCGAGGACGCGCGTCGTATCCGCAAGCGCTTCCTGCTCGCCTTCGAGCGCGCGGAGTGGGAGGACGACCCCGTCGCGCGACAGGCGCTGCTGACCTACGTGATTGTCGGCGGCGGCCCGACGGGCGTGGAGCTCGCGGGCGTGCTCCCGGAGATGTGTGCGGTGGCGTTCCGTCCCGACTTCCGGCGCATCGACACCTCGACCGTCCGCGTGATCCTCGTCGAGGGAGGGCCGCGCATCCTGCCGGCGTTCCCGCCGGAACTCTCGCAGCGGGCGCACGACGACCTCGTCCAGATGGGGGTCGAGGTCCGCACGAATGCGATCGTGACGCACATCGATGAAGACGGCGTGCAGATCGGCGACGAGCGGATCCGCTCGCAATCGGTCTTCTGGGCCGCGGGGAATGCGGCCTCCCCCCTGCTGAAGACGCTCGACGTGCCGCTCGACGGCGCGGGGCGTGCGATCGTCGGTCCGGAGCTCACCGTCCCCGACGATCCGCGCGTCTTCGTGATCGGCGATGCGGCGACGGTGCGCGATGTGCGCGGGCACGAGGTCCCTGCGGTCGCGCCGGCCGCGACCCAGATGGGGGTGCACGCCGCGCGGAACATCTTCGCACAGCTCGCCGGCGAGCCGATGCACCCGTTCCGCTATTTCAACAAGGGCGACCTCGCGACGATCGGGCGGCACAAGGCGGTCGCGACCTTCTTCGACGGGAAGCTCCAGTTCGCCGGGCATCTCGCCTGGTTCATCTGGCTCTTCGTGCACGTGATGTTCCTGGTCGGCTTCCGCAACCGGGTCAGCGTGCTGACGCAGTGGGCGTACAACTATTTGTTCTTCGAGCGGGGCGTGCGGCTCATCACCGAGACGGAGGACGCGTCGATGTCGCGGCATCCGGCCAAGACGGGGAAGACCGGGGAGTATGAAGCGCCGAGCGCAGGGTGAACCGATGGGGGTCGAGGTTGAGCGCGACCCATCCGAGCTCCCTCACCCGCCCTTCGCCTCACCATGCGTCGGGATATGCTGCTCAATCCCCATCCCCAGCAGGATGGTGATCCCCGCGAGCGCCGCCCCGGTATAGAACGGGACGCCCTGCCCGAGATAATCGAACGCGAACCCGGCCCAGATCGGGCCGACGACCCGCGCGAGCCCCCCGAAGGTCTGCTGCACGCCCATATACAGCCCACGCTCGTGGTTCGGGATCACCTGTGAGAGCATCCCCGTCACGCACGGGAAGGTGAACGCGGTACCGAGCGGGATCAGCAGGATCGCGAGCGCGAGCGTCACGACATTCGTCGTGAACGGCAGCGCCCCCAAGCCGAGGGCGAGCAGGGTCTGCCCGATGCGGGAGAGCCGCGGCTCACGAAAGCGATCGACCGCCGGGCCGAGGACGAGCGCACGCGCCACGACGGAGATCACGCCGATGTAGGTGAAGACCCACCCGATCTGCCCCACTCCGATGGCGAACCGCGCGTTGAGGAAGAGCGCGAGGATCGCCGTCATCCCTTGGAACGCGCCCATCCCGACCGCGTACATCCAGATCAGCCGAGAGGCCGGCTCCATCGGATGCGAGAGGACCCGCCGGAGCGCGGTCCCCGACCGCTGCACCTTCGGCCGCGCGTGCTCCGCGGTTCCCGCGTACTCGTTCGACTCGGTGAGATATCGGAACGCGAAGGTCATCGTCACGAGGGTGAGCCCGAACGCCACGAGCCCCGGCCCCGCGTTCCCGAAGAGCTTCGCCGACCCGGACCCGAGCACAGGGCCGAGCGCCACACCGGCGTTCGTCGCGGCGGAGAGCCACCCGAGCGTCTTGGCCCGATCCTTCGGCTCAGTGGCGTCGGCCACATACGCCTGGATCACGCCGGTGGTGCCACCACCTGCGCCCTGGATGATGCGCGAGAGAAAGAGGAGTTCGAGGGAGTTCGCGAAGGCGAACCCGATGTAGGCGATCCCGCTCGCCGCCATCCCCACCAGCAGCGCGGGGCGCCGTCCCACCCGATCGGAGACCCGGCCCCAGAAGGGCGCGCTCAGCAGCTGGGCGATTGCGAAGGAGGAGACGAGCAGGGCGATCACCGCCCCCTCGCCCCCCATCCCGAACCCGTCGAAGAGCCGCCAGAGCGGCCCCTGCCCCACGAAGCGCTGGGCGTAGAAGGGCATCAGCGGGAGCACCATCAGGAGCCCCACCATATCCAGGAACGCCGTCACCATCAGCACGACCAGCTTGCCCAGCAGAGCCTCGCGTCGGGAGTCGAAGGAAAGATAGCCCCGGCGACCACCACGGTCGCGGTGCCGGCGGCACCGTGGTCCCTGCCGCGCCTGGCCGATTCGCGCGACAGCTCGGGGCATCCCCCACCCCAGCGTCAGGCCTTCCCTCTGCGGCGCCGACCCCGGCCGGCCGTACCTTCTCCGGGTGCTCGAGATCATCGGCAGGGCGGCCAGAGAATCGCTCGAGTCGTTCGGCGCGGCGGGGAAGCTCACCGCCGAGGCCGTTCGTTCCGCGCGCGATGTCCGGACCTGGTGGCCCAACCTCACCCTCCAGGCCCGGCAGCTCGGCGTCGATTCCCTCCCGATCGGGACGCTGATCGCCCTCTTCACCGGCGTCGTCCTCGCCCTGCTCGCGAGCTACAGCTTCACCGGCGCCGTCCCGCGCTACCTCGTGGGTACCCTCGTGCAGAAGACGGTGATGATGGAACTCGCCCCGGTGCTCACCGGCCTCGCCCTCGCCGGCCGCGTGGGGGCGAACATCGCCGCCGAACTCGGCACGATGCGCGTCACCGAGCAGATCGATGCGCTCGAGACCCTCTCCTACGACCCCGTCGCCTACCTCGTCGTCCCACGCGTCATCGCGGGCGTGATGATGTTCCCCGTCGTCGTGGGGGTCGCGATGTTCGTCGGCCTCGGCGCCGGGTGGGCCGCCTCGCTCGGCCTCCTCGACCTCTCCTCGACCGAGTTCCTGAAGGGCGCGCGCCTCTTCTTCGACCTCTTCGACGTCCGCTACGGCCTCGTGAAGGCCGCCAGCTTCGGCTTCGCCGTCTCGCTCCTCGGCTGCGTCAACGGCCTCCGCGCCCGAGGCGGCGCGCAGGGGGTCGGGAGCGCGGCGACTCACGCCGTCGTGCAATCCGCCATCATGATCCTGGTGCTGGACGCCTTCTGGGCGGTCGTCTGGCTCCTCGGGAGAACCCCATGAAGACCCGTTCGAACGATTGGCTCGTCGGCCTCACCATCGTCATCACGATGGGGCTCATCGTCGCCGCGACCCTCTTCCTCCAGCAGAGCGAACTCGGCCGCAAGCGTGACACCGCCACCGCGCGCTTCCGCGACGTCGGGAGTCTCCAGGTCGGGAACGCGGTGGTCATCCGCGGGGTCTCCGCCGGCCGAGTCACGCAGATCGCCCTCGCGCCGAAGGGCTGGGTCGTGGTGGCGATGGAGCTCGACCGCGCGACGACGCTCCCCGTCGATCCGGTGGTCCTGCTGCAGGCCTCGAGCCTCTTCGGGGAGTGGCAGGCGATGATCACCTCCCGGGCCGCGGTGCCGGTGAACCGCGACGTCGTCGCCCAGGTGGAGGACGCCCTCGACGCACCCACGGGCGCGCTCCCTGGCGCGGTCCTCCCCGACATCGCGCAGCTCACCACCGTCGCCGGCGGGATCGCCGGGAACGTCGCCTCGGTGGCCGAGCGGGTCCGCACGGCGTTCAACGACACGGCCGCGCTGGAGCTGCGCACCTCCATCCGCAACTTCAGCGTCCTCTCCGGCGACCTCGCGCGCGCGGTCCGTGCGCAGTCGCGGAACCTCGACTCACTCGCGCTCACGGCGCGCGTCGGCCTCGCCGACGTCGCCGCCTCCTCGGCCGCGCTCCGCCGCACGATGCAACGGGTCGACACCGCCACGTCGACGGGGGCGCTCGAGGAGATCCTCGCCGAGAGCCGCGTCGCCTCGCGCAACCTGCGGCTCGCGACCGAGCGCTTCGAGACGCTGTCGCAGGCGCTCGCCGCCTCGGAGGCCAACCTCCGCGGGGCGATCGGCAAGGCCGACACCGTGCTCGGACGCATCGAACGCGGCGAGGGCTCCATCGGGCTCCTCGTCAACGACCCGCGGCTCTACCGGAACGCCGACTCCCTCCTCGTCGAGCTGCGCACGCTGGTCGTGGATGTGCGCCGCGACCCCAAGCGGTACTTTTCCGTCCGCGTGTTCTAGGCCTCCGCCACGGCGGGGGTGACCCTCCCCCTCCCCGTCCGGAGCCATCGTCGATGTCGAACCGCCGCGAGTTCCTCGCCTCCGCCTCCACCCTCGGCGCGGCCGTCGCGCTCGGCGCGCACCCCACCGACGCCCTCGCCGCCGAGGCAGAGTCCCTCCAGCAGGGCACGGGGCTCCCACCGGCCATCCAGGCGCTCCGCCCGATGCGTGACGGGGTGGTGCCCATCAGCGTCGCCGAACGGCAGGGACGGATCGAGAAGGCCAAGCGCCTGATGCGCGAGCAGGGGATCGACGCCCTGATGCTCGCCGGCGGCACCTCGATGGTGTACTTCACGGGGATCCAGTGGGGGAACAGCGAGCGGCTCCTCGCCGCCTTCATCCCCGCCACCGGCCGCCCCTTCCTCGTGACGCCGAAGTTCGAGGAGGAGCGCGCGATGGAGCAGGTCGCGCTCGGCCCGATGCAGGGGACCGCCGATGTCTATCCGTGGGAGGAGCACGAGGACCCATACGCGGTGATCGCCACCGCCCTCCGCGCGCGCGGCCTCACCACCGCGACGATCGCCTGCGAGGAGACGGTGCGGTTCCAGTTCACCTACGGCGTGACGAACCTCCCCGCGGTGAAGGTCGTCGATGGCACCCCTGTCACCGCCGGGTGCCGGATGGTGAAGGACCGGCACGAACTCGCCCTGATGCGCCACGCCAGCGCCGTGACGCTCAAGGCGTACGAGGCGGCGTGGAAGTCGCTGCGCGAGGGGATGACGCAGGACGACTTCGGCCGCCTCGTCTCGCAGGCGCACAGCCGCCTCGGCTTCTCCGGCAGCGCCGGCGTACAGGTGGGGCAGTACTCCGCGCTCCCGCATGGCTCCGCCACCCCGCAGGTGATCCGCGAGGGGAGCATCCTCCTGATCGACGGCGGGTGCAAGGTGGAGGGGTACAGCTCCGACATCTCACGTACCTTCGTGCTCGGCCGTCCGACGCAGAAGATGAAGGACGTCTTCGAGATCGAGTTCCGCGCGCAGACCGCCGCGCTCCGCGCCGCGCGCCCCGGACTCCCCTGCGAAGCGGTCGATGCCGCCGCGCGGAAGGTGATCGTCGACGCGGGCTACGGCCCCGACTACAAGTACTTCTCGCATCGCGTCGGCCACGGGATGGGGATGGACGGCCACGAGTGGCCGTACCTCGTCCGCGGCAACACCCGACTTCTGGAGCCGGGGATGGTCTTCAGCGACGAGCCCGGGATCTACCTCCCGGGCGAGTTCGGCATCCGGCTCGAGGACGATATGGTCATCACCGAGACCGGCGCCGAGCTCTTTACGCCGCAGTCGGAGAGCCTCGAGAAGCCGTTCTGATCTCCTGCACGCCACACACAGCGCAGGGCAGCCCACGACGCCCCTCCCGCCGCTCCGGCGGGAGGGGCGTCGTCGTCAGGGGATCACCGTCGGCGCGGGAATCGCGATCCCGCCGATGGAGAGCGCCTTCGCCTTGTCGTTCAATGCGGGGAGGTCCTTCGTCACGACCTCCTGCCAGACGAGGCGCATCCGATCCCACCGACCCGCCAGCTCATCGAGCCGCACGGTCGCAGCGGCCGTCGGACGCCCCTCCGGTCCGCCGGAGATGTAGCCGTTGGTGCCGGTGACGTTGCCGTAGAGCTCCGCCCACTGGTTGTCGAGCTGGCCCGCGAAGCGGATCGGGTCCTGCCCGCTCCGACTCTGCGTCTGCGAGAACCCGACCTCGAGCCGCCGCATCTTCGCCGCGAGCGAATCCACCTGCGCCTGCAGTGCCGACTCGGCGCCCACCCGCTTCGCGGCCGCCATCAACGCCTCCATCTGCGAGCGGACGTCGCGGAGATCCTTCAGCGTACGATGGAGCGCATCCATCGAGTCGCGCACCGCGCTCGCGAGGCGGAACTGCGCCGCGTAGTCGGCGGCCGTGATCTGCGGGAGCCGCGGATCCGGGAGCACCGTGACCGTGCGCTTCATCGTCACGCCGTTCGCGGTGAGCGTGGCCTCGTAGGTGCCCGGCGGCGCCTTCACCCCGCCGGTGTACCCCCAGAGCACCTGCCCGTCGACCGCCTGCGGCCCCGGATAGGTGAGGTCCCAAGTCACGCGGTGCATCCCGCGCGCCACCGGGAGCCGCATCGTGCGCTGCGCCTTCGAGACGGTGCTGTCCGAGGTGAGCCGGCGCACCACGCGCTGCTGCGCGTCACGGATCTCGAGCGTCACCGGCGTGGTCGCCGCCGCACCGAGCCAGTAGTGCAGGACGGCGCCGTTGTCGGGCTGGTCTGGCAGACCCGGCATCGGATCGAAGGGATCGGTCCCCTTCTGTGCGCGCACCGCCACGGCCGGCGTGAAGAGGTGCGCCGCGACCGCCGTCACGCCGGCCGAGAGCTCACGGAGCGGGCTGATGTCGTCGACGATCCAGATCGAGCGCCCCTGCGTCGAGAGCACGAGGTCGTCCTCGCGCGCCTCGAGGTCGGCGATCGGCGTGATCGGGAGCTTCGAGGGGAAGCGCTGCCAGGACTTGCCCGCGTCGAACGACACATAGAGTCCGTACTCGGTTCCCGCATACAACAGCGAGGGCGCCTTGGGGTCCTCGGCGAAGGAGCGGATCGGGTGGTCCGCAGGGATCCCGGCGTTCTCGGTGAGCTTCACCCAGGTGCGACCGCCGTCGTCGGAGCGCCAGGCATATGGCTTGAAGTCATCCATCCGGTACGCCTGCGCGGCCACATAGACGCGGTTCGGCGCATGCGCGGAGACCACGATCTCCTCGACAGTGCCGAAGGTCGGCATCCCCGGCGGCGTCACCTCGGTCCAGGTGCGGCCTGCGTCACGCGTCACGTGGACCCGCCCATCATCCGTGCCGGCCCAGAGGATCGACGCATACGATCGGTCCTCCGCGAGCGCGAAGACGGTGTTGAAGATCTCGACGCCGGTGATGTCGTTGTTGATGGGGCCACCCGACGCCTCGAGGTGTGCCTTCGTCTGCGTCGTCAGGTCGGGTGACATCCGCTCCCAAGTGGTCCCGCCATCGCGCGTCCGCAGGACATACTGCGACCCGTGGTAGACGACGTTCGCGTCGTGCCGCGAGACGAGGATCGGCGCGACCCACTGGAAGCGATATTGCAGGTCCTTCGCCGCCTGGCCGAGCTGCAGCTCCGGGTAGGCGACCACATTGCGACGCTCGTCGGTGCGCGTGTCCCACCGGTTGATCGCACCGCCGTAGCAGCCTCCCCAGATCACCGCAGGGTTCTTCGGGTCGAGTGCGACGGGGCCGGTCTCGCACCCCGAGGCGTAGGCATAGTCCTGGAAGGGATGGACCGTGTTGGACGACGACCACGACGGGACGCTGATCGTCGTGTTGTCCTGCTGCGCGGAATAGACGCGGTAGGGGAAGGTCGCGTCGGTGATGACGTCGTAGAGCTCAGCGGTGGCCTGATTGAAGTACGTGGACCAGGTGCGACCGCGGTTGAGCGACACCTGCGCACCACCGTCATCACCGATGATCATCAGGCGCTTGTCCTGCGGATTGATCCAGAGGTCGTGCGTGTCGCCGTGCGGAACGGGGATCTCCGTGAACGTCACGCCACCATCGATCGACCGGTAGAGCGAGGTGTTGAGCGCGTAGACGACGTTCTCTTCCTGCGGGTCGGCGACGACGTGCGTGTAGTACCAGGCGCGCTGGCGGAGCTTGTTCTCGCTGTTGGTACGCGTCCAGGTGGCGCCGCCGTCGTCGGAGCGGTACACACCGCCGGACGGCTCGGCCTCGATGATCGCCCAGACGCGGTCCGGGTTCGCCGGTGAGACGGTGACGCCGATCTTCCCGGTGAGCCCCGTCGGGAGGCCGCCGCCGAGCTTCTGCCAGCTCTCGCCACCATCGACCGACTTCCAGAGGCCGCCCTCGGCGGAGCCGGAGATCATCGTCCACGGCTTCCGTTCGGCGCGCCACATCGCCGCGTAGAGGATCCGCGGGTTGCGCGGGTTCATCGCGAGGTCCGAGGCCCCGGTGCTGTCATTGAGGTAGAGGATCTTCTTCCAGTTCGCGCCACCGTCGGTGGTGCGATAGATGCCGCGGTCGGCGCTGCGCCCGAAGGGTCGCCCGAGCACCGCGGCGTAGGCGACGTCGGCGACCGCGGGGTGCACGACCATCCGCCCGATCTGCCCCGCGTTCCGGAGGCCGATCGACCGCCAGGTGCGACCGGCGTCGGTGGAGCGCCAGGCACCGCGACCCATCGAGCTGTTGCCACGGACCTCCGCCGACCCTTCGCCCACGTAGATGACGTTTGGATCGCTCGGCGCGACGGCGACCGCACCGATGGAGCCGCCGAAGTAGCCGTCGGAGATGTTGCTCCAGGTGTGGCCGGCATCATCGGTGCGCCAGACGCCGCCGCCGGTGGTCCCCATCAGGTAGGTGTTCGGCGCGCCCGGGATCCCGGTGACGGCTGAGGAGCGGCCGCCGCGGTACGGACCGAGCATCCGGGTGCGGAGTCCACGCAGCGCGGCGCTGTCTGGGGCGCTGACCGTGGTCGCGTTGGCGGGTCTCGGCTGAGCCGCGGTGGGGCTTGCGAGGCCGATCAGGAGGACCGGCAGGGCGACGAGTCGGCGGATGGTCTGGGGCATCGGAGGGGGCGTCGGTGTCAGCGAGCGGTGAGCGTGGGTGAGTGATCGTCGCCGCGTCCGCGATCGGGTGTCGGCGATCGTCGGTGTATCACGGAGGCGTGAGTGCGGGAGTGCCGCCACCGCCGCCAGGCTCAGGCTGGCCACCGCCCCCGAAGCGGACGCCGTAGATGATCCAGCCCGCCGCCGTGACGCCGAGGGCGGTGGCGATCGCGGTGCGCGGGCGATTCAACTCACGGACGCGGAACTGGGCGAGGTCGTTCCGGCTGACGGGGATGACCGCCCCCTGGAGGAAATACGCGAGTCCGGTTCGGGTGCGGACCTCGGTGAGCGCGATCTCGACGGTATCCGTCGTGAAGCGTGTCACGGTGCCGAGGAGGGAGCCAGCCCCCGGTCCGACGCGGGCGGTGAGCGCGGCGGTCCCTGCCTCGCTGAGGACCGCCTCGACGGTGCGCCCAACTGGGACGGCGGCGGCGAATCCCGTGGTCGTCACGGCGATCGGATTGAGGTCGTAGCAGGCCAAGAGCGAGCTGGCGAGGAGGAGCAGTGCGAGTCGGCGCATCGGAAGGTGGGACGGAAAGGGATGCGTGGTCGGTGATGGGCATTCATCCGGGGCGGAATACACCGCGGGCCGTGACCCGAAGGTCACGGCCCGCGGGGGACTGCGCAACGGGTCAGCGGATCAGTTGCACTTCCGCTCGTTGTTCGGCTGCGGCGCCTCGACGTTGGTCAGGCGCTCGAGGTAGCTGATCGGCAGGAGGCACTTGCCGCGCACGCCGGTGGTGGACGAGGTGAGCCACCGCGAGTCAGCGGAGCCGAAGCGGTACAGGTCCATCAGGCGGCGACCCTGGAGGAAGAGCTGGACCTTCCGCTCGTACTCCAGCTGCGCGCGCCCGTTGCCAGTGACGGCCGCGTAAGGTGGAAGCGCATCGACGGCGCGCGACGCATTGATCTGCGTCAGGAAGCCGGCGTTGTCGCTGGCGGCCAGGTTCGCCTCGGCGATGATGAGCATCATCTCACGGGCCGAGACCTGCGTCATCGGGACGTTGTTGGCGACCGCCGGGCGGCAGCAGGCGTCGATCGCGTTGGCGACCGTGGTGCTGGCGACGCCGGTGACCGGGTCGGTCATCTTGATGCCGGCGAGCCCGTCCGCCGGAACGATCGGGCGCGTCGGGTTGGCGTTCACGAAGTCGTTGCCGGCGCGGAGCTCGCCGCGGTTGTTCATCTCGAACCCGACGTTGATGCCGGCGAGGTTGTTCGCGGTCGGCGTGAGCCGGAAGCGATACGACGCCGTCATCAGGGCGAGCGCCGCCGTCGCATCGGCGGTGGCGTTCGCGTCGTTGACGAGCGGGTTGGCCGGGGCGCCGGCCCCCGCCTTGGTGATCGCACGAGCGGCCTTGGCGTGCCGGGCACGGGCGCGGAGGCCGAGCGCCTGCCGCTGGAGCTCGGCGTCGGCGGTGGCCTGCGCGATCGTGAGCGCCCGCGAGGCCATCGTGATGGCGGAGTCGTACATCGCGCCCATGTTAGCCGGGCCGACCGGGGCGGCCGCGATGGTGCGGTCGGACGCCACGACGAAGTCTTCGAACATGTCGCCGATCGTCGTGTAGATCACGGCGCCGTAGATGTTCGCCCGGGCGAGGTCCTTGCGGTTCCGCAGGGTCCCGTCCGCGTCGAAGCTGGCGACGCGCGCGATGGTGAAGTCGGCGAGCCACCGGGCCTCGGTCACGAAGGGGAAGGCCCCATCCGTGTATTCGTTGACCGGATCGGAGATGTCGCCGTCGTCGAGCAACTTCCAGAACTCACGGGAGCCGACCCAGGTCAGCTCGTCCGTGGCGGTGTGGTACGGCCCGTAGATCCCGGTCAGCGCGCGGGTCACCGACCCGCCGAGCCCGTTCACGAGGGTCGTCGCGCCGGCGGCATCGCCGAGCGCCTCCTCGACCACTGCATTGGGGTTCTCCACGTCGGTGTCGAACGGATTCGCGCACGCGGCCGGGAGGAGCGCCGCCGCGAGGGCGACGCCAAGGAGGCGGCTCTTCGACCCGAGCCGACGCATGCTGGTCATCTGTCGCATGTGTGGTAGTCCTCGGAGGGGTTAGAAGCCGTAGTTGAACGCCAGCGAGAAGCGGCGCGGGATCGGGATCCCGAACGCATCGACGCTGTCGAGGAAGTTCTGGTCGAGCGCCGAGCCGATACCGCGGCCGATGGCGTTCGCCTCCGGGTCGAGCCCGGGGTACTTGGTCCAGAGGAGCAGGTTCCGGCCCGAAGCCGTCACCGAGAACGACTTGGCCCCGAGCCGGGTGGCGATCGCCTCCGGTGCGGTCCAGGTCACGCTCAGCTCACGGAGCCGGGTGAAGTCGCCCTTCTGGTGCTGGTGGAGCCCCGGCTCGAGGAGCCGGCGGTACTCGAAGACGTAGTCGCTGACGGCGGCAAGCTTGGCATCGATCGAGGCCGCCGGGTTGTTCAGCGTGGACTCGATCTCCGACCACTCGCGACGGTTCGAGCCGATCGACGGGTGCTGCGACATCCGGAAGCCATCGGTGAGGTTCTGGATGTAGAAGCCCGTCTTGTACTCGAAGAGCGTCGCGACGCGCCAGCTGGAACCGATCTTCGCGTTGAAGCCGAAGGAGCCGGTCCAGTCGGGGATCACGTCGCCGACGAACTGCTCGCCGGTGTTGCGGTTCCCGTCGAAGTCGGCGAGGAGCGGCCGGAGCGCGCTCTGGACGCCAGCGTTCTTCAGGTCACGCGGGGTGGCGAGGTAGGTCCGGAGCTGGTCGAGCGTCGCCGGCGAGTTCTGCCCGTTGAAGTTGATCGGGAGCTGCGTCGCCGGATCGTAGCAGGCGATCGTGCCGCCCGCGCTGTTCGTGCGGGCGCCGCCCGCCGGGCAGACCTCCGCGAGACGCGGCGAGAAGAGCGAGCCGAGGGGGTACCCCTCCTTCAGGAAGCCGCGGTAGCGGATGTAGCCGATCTTGAGCGGCGGTGCACCGCCGAGGTCGGTCAGCGTCTGCTTGAGGTACGCGGCGTTGAAGAAGACATCAGCCGAGAGGTTCTGGTTCTGGATGGCGAACCACTTGAAGCCCATCTCAAGGCCATTCGCCTCCATCGAGCCGATGTTGTTCAGCTGCGTGGCGCGGAAGCCGCCGGAGACCGGGAACTGCTGCGCGACGAGGAGGTCGTTGACCTGCCGCTGCCACGAGGTGAACTCGATGGCGACGCGGTTGTCGAGGAGCCCCGCCTCGAAGCCGAACTCCGTCTCGGTCGAGATTTCCGGCTTGAGGGCCGGGTTGCCGAGATTGGCGGGCACGAGGCCGGCGCCAAGCTCGGAGGCGAGCGGCGAGAAGGTGGTGAACTTGTCGAACGCGCCCGGCTGACGGCCCGACTGACCCCAGGCGCCGCGAACGCGGAGCGTGGCGAGCCAGCTCGGGAGCATCGCCTGCGCCGCCGCGTGGTCGGACACGACGTACGAGACCGACATCTTCGGATAGAAGACGCCCGGCGCCTCGGCGCCGAAGGCCGACGAGAAGTCGTAGCGGCCGCCGACGGTGGCGGTCAGGTACTCGCGGAAGGAGAGCTGCTCCTGCGCGAAGTAGCCGCCGTTGATCGAGGTGAGGAAGCCCTCACCGACCTGCTGGTTGAGACCACCCGCGCCCACGACCTCGATGCCGGGGCCGGGGAAGTTCGTGGCGCTCGCGGAGACCGCGCTGGTCCGGTTGTTGAAGACCTGCAGACCGGCGACGAACGAGGACTCGAAGTCGTCGTTGATCGCCTTGTTCCACGCCGCTTTGGCGTCGACCGTGATGACGCCCTGCCGCTCGCCACGCACGAAGCGCGCGCCGTCCGGCGTCTGCGCCGTGAAGAGGTCGACGTTGTAGCCGAACGGCGAGAAGCCGATGTCGGACTGCGAGGTGAAGTCGTAGCCGCCCGTGAGCGAGAGGTTCAGCCCGTCGAACGGCGTGTACTGCATATCCATCGCGCCGGCGAAGCGACCGACCGACTGGTCGTTCACCTGCTGCATCGACTCCCGGACCGTCATGAAGGCCTGGTTGCCGAAGGGGTTCCCCGCCGCGGTGCAACGGAAACGACCCGCCACGGCGGAGGCGTTGCAGTTCGCGAACTCCGGACGCGCCATGTACGTCAGCGAGTTGGAGCCGTAGATGTTGTTGTTCGCCTCCGGGCTGCGGAGGAACGAGTTCGTGTACGACGTCCGGAGCCCGATGCGGAGCTTGGAGGTCGGGATCAGCTGGAGGTTCACCGTCGCCTGCTGGCGGCGCGCGACGTCATCCGAGGGCCCGAAGCCGGCGTTCCCGAAGGGGCCGTCCTCGTTCTGGTTCCGGATGCTCGCGAAGTAGGTCACCGTCGGCGACCCGCCCTGCACCTGCGCGGTGATCGTCGTGCCGCTGCCCGCCTCGGTGAGGAAGTCGCGGAAGAGCGGCTCCTCGTAGACCTGGAAGGGGACCGGGGTGTAGCCGAGGAGCGGCGCGATCGAGTCGGCGCGGCCCTGCGTCTTCACGTAGAACGAGTTCGGCGCGATGCGATCCGGCAGCCGGATCGCCTCCTGCTGCAGCGAGATGTTCCACCGCGGCGCGCCGGCGTTGCCGCGCTTGGTGAAGATCTGGATCACGCCGTTCGAGGCCTCGGTCCCGTAGAGGGTCGCGGCCGCGGCGCCCTTCAGCACCTCGACGCGCTCGATCGACGCGGGGTCGAAGTCGTCGAGACGCGACGACCCGACGTTGCCGTTCGCCGCCTGGCCGCCGCCCGAGTTGATGCGGATGCCGTCGACGAAGATGATCGGCTCGTTCGACTGCGAAAGCGACGAGTTGCCGCGGATGCGGATCTTCGCGCCCTCGCCCGTCAGACCGCCCGAGGGGAGGCCGACGAGGCCGGGCTCACGGCCCTGGAGGATGTTGGACACGTCCGACATCGGCATGTCCTGCGGCGGCTTCACGATCGCGACCGTGTTCCCGAGCTTCTTCACCTCGGTCGCCTGACCGGACCCGGTCACAACGACCTGGTCGAGCTGAAGCGACGACTGGGCGAGCGCGAAGTCCACCTTCGCCACCTGATCGGGGACCAGGTTCGCCGCCTTGGTCACCTGCGCATAGCCGATAGTCCGCGCACGGATCTCCGTGCGGAACTCCCCGGTCACGTTCGGGATGACGAGGCGATACTGCCCCTGGGCGTTCGTGACGGCACCGTTGGTGGTGCCGACGACGAAGACCTGCACCGACTCGAGGGGACGGTTGGTCGCGGCGTCACGGACCGTGCCTTCCACGGTCGACGTACGCCCTTGCGCCAGGAGCGCGACCGGGGCCACCAGCCCCAGCACCGCCGCCACACGACGCAGCCACCGAAGGGGACTGCCACTGCGGGATCGGATCACGAGCACATCCTCCGACAGAGTGTAGAACCCCGGCATGACGGCAGTCACGCCGGAGTCGGGCCGCACCAGCAAGCAGCCCGGACTCCTCCCCAGAGGGGGGAGGAGTGGTACGCGAATGTGACACACGTCTGGAAATCCCGCAAGGCAGGCCCGGGAACCCCGGACCGGGGCGGGGGTAGCGGGCCGGAACATCGACGCATCGATCCGGGTTCGACTCCGAGTGCCGGTCGCTCACCCTGCCTCGACGGTCGGGCGCCCCTCGCCCCCCTCACCCCACCTGCCGATGCCGACGACCCCGCAGAGCTTCCAAAACCACGCGATGTACCAGCCCAGCTGGCACTACTGGGCCCTCCCCACCGCGTTCATCTATCTGGTGTACTGCCTGGTCGCCCTCGTCCGGGGCGGCTTCGCCACGCACGAGGTCTTCGACCTCATCGGCGCCGTCTCCCTGATGGCGGGGATCTGGGCCTCCCGCATCATGGCCCTCTCAATCCAGGACCGGGTGATCCGACTCGAGATGCGGCTCCGCCTCCGCGAGGTCCTCCCCGCCCCGCTCGCCGCCCGCATCCCCGAACTCACCAAGGGTCAGCTCGTCGGCCTGCGCTTCGCCTCGGACGCCGAGCTCCCGGGCCTCGTCGAGCGCGTCCTCCGCGGCGAGCTCGTCCGCGCCAAGGACGTCAAAGCGGCGGTGAAGGACTGGCAGCCCGACTACCTGCGGGCCTGAAGCGCCCGGTCAGCTCCGCGGCAGGAGCGACGCCTGCCACCCCTGCCGCGCCGGCCGCTCGAAACCGGCGCGGTAGGCCCCCACCGTCGTGACGGTGGTGTCGAACACCGGGGTCTCACCCGTCACCTCCCCGTCCGCCGCCAGCGCCTCGAACTCGGCGCGGCTGCAGCCGAAGACCATCCCCTCCGCCCCGCGGAAGTGGACGCGTCCCCCCACAACCATAGATGTGCCGATGCCATCCTCCATCCCCTGGAGGATCCGGAAGAGCCCGTCGATCGAGCACCCGGACGCATCGGCCGCCCGCTCGTCCACACCGATGACGAGGAAGTGCTCGTCACAGAACTCGCGACCGCAGGTGAGCGGCACCCCGTGCGCCTGCCAGGTCAGGAGGAAGCCATCGACGGCCCCGAGAAGCCGCGGGGTATCGACCTCGTCGAGGGGCGCCGCGGCAGCGAAGACCCAACAGCGGGCGTCATCGGGGAGATCGGCGAAGGGGACAAGGGGCACGAGGACTCCGACGGCGCGGGGCACCGGGTGAGATGACAACGGACGACGCGAAACGCGCACCGGGAATGTAGCCGAGTCCGCGAGGGCTTCCGACCTCGACCGCACCGGCGACACATTCGCGTTCGTCCGACGGACCGGACCACCCGCGCCTCCTCGTCTCCGCACCGAGCGCCCCGATGACCTCGCCATCCCCGACCCCGAACGACCGCCGCGACTTCCTCGCCCGCCTCGGCGCGATCGGCGGCACGACCACGCTCTTCCCCGGCGTCCTCTGGGCGAAGCTCGCCGAAGGCGCGGAGCTCACCGACGCGACGATCGTCGCCGCGGCCGAAGTCGCGGGCGTCAGTTTCACGGCCGAGGAACGAGCGCAGATGCTCGAGGGACTCGGCCGACAGACGCGCCAGCTCGACGCGCTGCACCGCATCCCCCTGGAGAACGCCGTCGCGCCGGCCCTGCTCTTCTCGCCGCTCCCGCGCGCCGACGCCGTCCCCTCCGGTCCGCAGCATCCGATTGTCGCGTCGCGCCAGCCGGCGCATCCGCGCCCGTCCGCGCTCGAGGACCTCGCCTTCGCACCACTCACCACCCTCGCCGACCTGGTACGGCGCCGGGAGGTGAGCAGCACCGAGCTGACGACGATGTACCTCGCGCGGCTCGAGCGGCTCGATCCGATGCTCCTCTGCGTGACAACGCTCACCCGCGAGCGCGCGATGACGCAGGCCGCAGCGGCCGACCGCGAGATCCGCGCAGGACGCTCTCGGGGCCCGTTGCACGGCATCCCGTGGGGGGCGAAGGACCTTCTCGCGGTCAGCGACTATCCGACGACCTGGGGCACAGCGCCGTACCGCGCCCAGCGGTTCGACACCGATGCGACGGTCGTGCAGCGCCTCGATGCGGCCGGCGCGGTGCTCATCGCCAAGCTCACCCTCGGCGAGCTCGCGCAGGGGGACCGCTGGTACGGCGGGATGACGCGCAATCCGTGGAAGCTCGAGCAGGGCGCCTCGGGCTCCTCCGCCGGCCCGGGCTCCGCGACCGCCGCCGGTTGCGTCGGCTTCTCGATCGGATCGGAGACGCTGGGCTCGATCTCGTCGCCGAGCACGCGGAACGGCGTGACGGGGCTGCGCCCGACGTTCGGTCGGGTGCCGCGCACCGGCGCGATGGCGCTCAGTTGGTCGATGGACAAGCTCGGACCGATGTGCCGTTCCGTCGAGGATTGCGCGCTCGTCTTCAGCGCGCTCCACGGCCCTGATGGCGCCGACCAGACGGTGCACGCCGCGCCGTTCAATTGGGACGGAGACGCGCCGCTTCGCGGCCTTCGGGTGGGCGTGGTGCAGTCGGCGTTCGACGCACCGATCGACCGGCATCCCACCAAGCCATTCGACGAGGCGGCGCTGCAGGTGCTCCGCGGACTGGGGCTCGAGCTGATTCCGGTGGAACTCCCGACGTTCGACTACGACGCGCTACGGATCATCCTCACGGCGGAGGCGGGCGCCGCATTCGACGAACTCACACGGAGCGGTCGCGTGCGCGAGATGGCGCAGCAGCACACCGGCGCCTGGCCCAACACGTTCCGCACGAGCCGTTTCATCCCGGCCGTCGACTATCTCAACGCCAACCGCGCTCGCACCCTCGCGATCCGCGCGTGGGACGCCCTGATGCAGTCGGTGGACGTGATCGTCACGCCGACGAATGGCGGCGCCCAGCTCACCGCGACGAACCTGACCGGACATCCGGCGGTGATACTGCCGCACGGGTTCCGCGCCGACGGGACCCCCGTCTCGCTCACCTTCCTCGGGCGACTCTTCGGGGAGGAGGCGCTGTTGCGCGTGGCGCACGCGTATCAGCGCGCAACCGACTTCCACACGAGGCACCCGGCGTTGGGGTGATGCCGCGGGTCGGACGGCCCACGCGACCGTCAGGTCACCGGAAGAGGCGCCGCCGCTAAGGCAAGCTCGGACGAGCTCAGCCGCGTCCGAGCTCGAACCGGAGCGCCTGCTCGAGGGTCGGGTGGGCGAACCGGAACCCCGACGCCTCCAGCACAGTCGGCCGCACGCGCTGGCTCGCCAGCACCGTCCCCTGCGCCATCTCGCCGAAGAGCGCCCGCAGCGCGACCGCGGGCACCGGGGCGAGCGCGGGGCGCCGTAGCACGCGCGCGAGCGTGCGCGTGAACTCGGCGTTCGTCACCGGCGCGGGCGCGACGGCGTTCACCGGCCCTTGCAGCGCCGGTGTCTGCAGCACGTGGTGGATCGCCCCGACGAGATCCTCGCGCGAGATCCAGCTCATCCACTGCCGCCCGCTGCCGAGGCGACCGCCGACACCCAGCTGGAAGGGGAGCAACATCTTGGCGAGCGCGCCGCCCGCGGGATTGAGCACGATGCCGATGCGAAGGTTGACCACGCGAATCCCCGCGTCGCGAGCCGGCGCCGTGGCGTCCTCCCACGCGCGTCCGACCTCGGCGAGGAAATCGTCCCCCGTCGCGCTCGACTCGTCGAGCCACTCGTCGCCACGCACGCCGTAGATGCCGATGGCCGATGCCGAGACGAGGACCTCGGGCTTCGTCGCGAGGCGCGCGCAAGTCTCGGCGAGGAGACGGGTCCCGCGCACGCGGCTCTCGACGATCTCGCGCCGCCGCGCCGCGGTCCATCGGCGGCCGACGTTCTCACCGGCGAGGTGCACCACCGTGTCGACACCTTCGAGTCCCGCCGCATCGAGCATACCGCGCGCGGGGTCCCATCGCACTGTGGCGCCGGGGCCGCGGCCGATGCCGCGCACCTCGTGCCCGCCGGTGGTGAGGAACGGGACGAGCGCCGCGCCGACGAACCCGCTCGCGCCGCTCACCGCGATGCGACGCGGGCCGCGGGCCGCGAAGGCCTGATGCCGCGCGAGGTCGCTCGCGGTGAGCGCGTGGCGCCAGCGCAGCAGGCGGGCGAGCTCACCGGCGGCGAATCGCCCGGCGACGAGGTCGGCGAGCGCCCCGAGCGGGAGGCGGTAGCGGATGCGATCCTCGAGGACGCTCGTGCCGTCGGGGGCGGGCTCCATCCCATGCTGATGCGTCCACGCGGCGAATGGCCCACGCGTCTGCACATCACGGAAACCGCGGCCGGGTGTGTACCCCTCGTGGCGCACGTCCCACCGGAGGGCGAGGGGGCCGAGCGGCACCGCGAGCGAGACCGTCGCGCCGTCGTGGATGCCGCCGGAGCGCGCGAGGACCCGCGCCGGCATCCAGGCCGGCGTGAGTCGTTCGAAGGCGCCCGGTCGCTCGTGCCAGTCGAAGAGCGCCTGCGCGCTCACCGGCATCGCTGATCGCGCCACCACCTCCGTCTCCCCGCCGCCCAACCGCACCACCGTCGTCATCGGCTCACCATTCGTCGGACTGATCGATCACGCGCCAGATGTACCAACACGCGATGGTGCGGTACGGTGCCCACGGCGTTCCGATCCGCTCGAGCCGCTCCGGCGTCGGCGTGGTACGAAGGCCGTACAGGATCTTTACCCCCTTCTGGATCACGAGGTCGGCGGTCGGGAGGATGTCGAGCCGCCCGAGCCGGAACATCAGGACCATCTGCGTGGTCCAGACGCCGATGCCGCGAAGCGCTGTAAGGTGCGCCATGACCTCGTCGTCGGGCATCTCGTGGATCCGGTGGATCGGCGAGCGCGGGGAGAGGGCCTGCGTCGCGAGGTCGCGGAGGTACTCGACCTTCCGCCCCGAGAGCCCGACTTCGCGCAGGGTCTGCTCGGGCGCCTTGAGGAGCTGGCGAGGCGTCGGCGCGGTGCCGCCGAAGCGCTCCACGAACCGCTTGTAGATGGTCGTCGCAGCGGCGGTGGAGAGTTGCTGGAAGACGATCGACCGGGCGATGTGGTCGAAGTGCGACCCCTCGTCGTGGACGCGGAAGCGGCAGGGGCCCTCGTGGTCGATCCAGTCCCGCAGGACGGGGTCGACCGCGCGGAGGTGGGCGACGGCGCGCGCGTGGCGTGGCGGCATGCGGCCAAGCTACCTTCGCGGGATGCGAATCTCCAAAGTCGGCATCATCGGCGCGGGGACGATGGGCGCGGGCATCGCCGCGCTGGCCGCGTCGGTCGGCCTCCCCGTGGTCCTCCTCGACATCCCGGGCGCGGACGACCCCGCGTCGCCGGATCGGTCCAAGCCGGCCCGCGATGGGCTCGAGCGGATGAAGAAGGCGAAGCCCGCCGCCTTCATGGAACCGGGCGCGGCTGCGCGCATCACCGTCGGCAACACCGCTGACGACCTCGAGCGCCTCGCCGACTGCGACTGGATTCTCGAAGCGATCATCGAGCAGCCGGGGCCGAAGCAGGCGCTCTTCGCGCGGCTCGAGGCGATCGCCCCCGACGCGATCGTCACCTCGAACACCTCGGGGATCCCGATGGCGATCCTCCTCGAGGGGCGCTCCCCGCGCTTCCGCGAGCGGTTCCTCGGCACGCACTACTTCAATCCGCCGCGGTACATGCACCTCCTCGAGCTCATCCCGACGCCGGAGACGTCGCCGGCGGTGTTCGAGACGATGCGCGCTTTCCAGGAGCGCATCCTCGGCAAGGGGATCGTGACGGCGAAGGATGTGCCGGGCTTCGTCGCCAACCGCCTCGGGGTGCACGGGATGGTCGTCGCCGCGCGCCTGATGGTGCGGCACGGACTCACCATCCCCGCGGTGGACACCCTGACCGGTGCGCTCGTCGGCCGCGCGAAGACGGCGACCTTCCGTACCGGCGACCTCTCCGGCCTCGACGTCCTCGTGCACGTGAGCGCCGGGCTCGCCGCGACGACCGGCGAGGACTTCACACTGCAGCCGTTCGTGCACCAGCTCGTCGCGGCCGGCCGACTCGGCGATAAGACGCGCGCCGGCTTCTACAAGAAGGATGGGAAGTCGATCCTCGCGCTCGACTGGACGACGGGCGAGTACCGCGACCAAGGCCGCTTCACGACGCCGGAGATCGACGCGCTGCTCACGCGTCCGACGACGGAGCGCCTCGCGCAGGCGCTCGACCTGCCGGGCGCACCGGGCGCCTTCCTGCGCGACCTCCTCATCGAGCAGTTCGGCTACGCCTGCACGCTCGCGGGGACCCTCGCCTACGACCTCGCGGCGATCGACCGCGCGATGGAGTGGGGCTACGGCTGGGAGCTCGGGCCGTTCCGGGCGATGGATGCGCTCGGGCTCGACCGACTTCGCGCGGCGATGACGGCGTCGGGGTATCCCGTCCCCGCGCTGCTCGCGCGCGCCGGCGCTTCGTTCTACGAGGACGCCGGCGCGCATGACACCATTCCTGCGCTCGACGGGCCGGCGCGTATCCCGGTGCCCGTGATCCCGGGCCAAATCTCCCTCGCGCGGCTGCGCCGGCAGGGGGGCGTGCTCCGCGAGAACTCCGAGGCGCGGCTCCTCGACCTCGGCGACGGCGTGCTCGGGCTCGAGTTCTGCGGGAAGATGAACACCCTCGGCCCCGGCGTGATGGATATGGCCGCGCACGCGCTCGAGACCGCGAGCGCGGGGCCGTGGCACGGACTCGTGGTCGGCAACGACGATCCGCGGACGTTCACCGCCGGTGCGAACCTGATGGGGGTGAGCCGACTCGTGCAGGCCGGCGCGTGGACCGAGGTCGAGGCGCTCAGCCGACGCTTCCAGACGATGGTGATGTCGTTCCGGTCCGCGCCGGTGCCGGTGGTGGCCGCGCCGTTCGGGATCACCTTCGGCGGCGGGTGCGAGCTCTCGATGCACTGCGACCGCATCCAGGCGCACGCCGAGCTGTACATGGGCCTCGTCGAGATCGGCGTCGGGTTGATCCCCGGCGGCTGCGGCACGAAGGAGCTCGCCTTCCGGTTCACGAAGGCGCTCGAGGCCTACGAGGGGGCCGATCCCTTCGAGGCGGTGAAGCGCGCCTTCCAGCTCATCGTGCTCGGCAAGACGAGCACCTCCGCACATGAGGCGCGGGCGATCGGCTTCCTGCGGCCGCACGCGGACCGCATCTCGATGAACCGCGACACGCTGATCGCCGACGCGAAGGCGCGGGTGCTCGACCTCGCGCCCGACTACGTGCCCCCGCCGCCGCGCACGATGACGGCGCTCGGGAGCGCCGGCGTCGCGAATCTCGACTACGCGCTCTGGTCGTTCCGCGAGGCGGGGCACGCCTCGGCGCACGACGCGCGCATCGGGCACGAGATCGCCGTCGTGCTCTGCGGTGGCGACGGGCCGGCGCGGCGCGTGACGGAACAGGACCTCCTCGACCTCGAACGCGACGCCTTCCTGCGGCTCCTCGGCACCGCCGAGACGCAGGCGCGCATCGCGCATATGCTGTCCACCGGCACGCCGCTGCGGAACTGAGCGCGGCAGGAGCAGATGACGATGCATGACGATGTGGTGATCGTGGCGGCGGCGCGGAGCGCCGTCGCGCGCGGAAAGGCCGACGGGGCGCTCGCCTCGCTCCACCCGGTGGACCTCTCGGTCGCGGTGATCCGCGAGGTGGTCGGGCGCGCGCGTGTGCCCGCCGAGCGGATCGACGACGTGATCTGGGGCTGTGCGATGCCCGAAGCGGGTCAGGGGCTCAATCACGCGCGCCTCGCGCTGCTGCGCGCGGGGCTCCCGGTGGAGGTGAGCGGGATGACCGTGAACCGCTTCTGCTCGAGCGGACTGCAGACCATCGCGCTCGGTGCGCAGGCGATCAAGAGCGGGATGAACGACGTGGTGCTCGCGGGCGGCGTCGAGATGATGAGCGCCGTCCCGATGTCCGGCTATCACACACGACTGCATCCCGAGCTCGTCGAGGAGAACATCGGGATGGGGTTCACGGCGGAGCGGGTCGCCGCGCGCTGGGGGATCACGCGCGAGGCGCAGGATGCCTTCGCGCTCCGGTCGCAGCAGCGGGCGGCGGCGGCGCAGGCCGCCGGCCGTTTCAAAGCGGAGATCGTGCCGATCGAGGTCGAGCGGGTGCGCTACGCGGGCGCGAAGCGGATCGCCGAGACCGTGACGTTCGCGACGGATGAACTCGTGCGCGCCGGCACCACACTCGAGGGGCTCGCGAAGCTCCCCCCCGCGTTCAAGCCCGGCGGGACGGTGACCGCGGGGAACGCCTCACCGCTCTCGGATGGCGCGGCCGGCGTGCTGATGATGTCGCGCCGGACCGCGGACGAGTTGGGGCTCACCCCGCTCGCGCGCTTCGTCTCGTTCGCGACCGCTGGGGTCGCGCCCGACGTGATGGGGATCGGGCCGGTGGCGGCGGTGCCGAAGGCGCTCGTGCGGGCCGGGATCCAGCTCCGCGATCTCGATCGGATCGAACTGAACGAGGCGTTCGCCGCTCAGGCGTTGGCGGTGATCCGGGATCTCGAGCTGGACGAGCAGAAGCTCAACGTGCACGGAGGGGCGATCGCGCTCGGGCATCCGCTGGGGGCGAGCGGGGCGAAGCTCACAGTGCAGCTGATCCACGACCTCCGCCGGAACGGGGGCGGTTTGGGGATGGTGACGATGTGCATCGGCGGGGGGATGGGGGCGGCGGGGGTTTTCGAGGTGTATCAGGCCTAAGTTGCTGCGGGAAAACACGTTAGAAGTGCAGCTGGAGGCTGAAGGCTGGAGGCTGGAAGCGACGGCGGTACCGCCTCAGCGGGGCGGAGGAACCTCGGCGCCCCAAGCCGGCGTTCGTTCTGCATGAACATCGACCGCAACACCGCCATGCTGCGCGCCGCAAAGCTCGAAGAGATCGAGCAAGAGATTCGCGCGCGCACCCCGCGCGCATCGGCGCGCCTCCACGTGTCGCTGTCGAATCCGCCGATCCGCACGGTCTATCAGACGCAGATGCGCATCAGCGGGAAGCGGGACGACGTCCTCGACTTCACCGCCGCGCTCTACGACGAGGTGAAGGGGATGGTGCGGCCCGACGGTTCGTTACCTCTCTCGGTGCAGGCGATCGAGAGCGAGAGCACCGAGCATCTGCAGCTGCTCCTCGTCCGCGATCTCTACGAGGGCTGAGCGGGCTGACGGCGCCGTACGCGGCGCCTCGCACCAGCCCCGGCACCGGCACCGGCACCGCGCGTAGGACGCGCGGCGCGACCGTCAACGCAACGCGAGCAGTTCCGCCTCGCTGAACGGCTTCGTCCGCCCCTTCGTCTTCGCCCGCACACGGGCGATGTCCGCCACCGTCACGGGCGACGCGCGATTCCCCCAGTTCGTCCGGATGTAGGTGAGCACCGCCGCGAGCTCGGCGTCGGTCATCGCGACGCCGGTGCCGTACGGCAACATCATCCCGTTGTACGACGCACCACTCACCGTGAGCGGTCCCTGCAGTCCGTGCAGCAGGATCGCGATCGGTCGGTCCACAGGACCAGTGACCCACGACGAGCCGGCCAGCGGTGGGAAGGCGCCGGGGATTCCCACGCCGGTCGTCTGATGACAGGGGGTGCAGCGGGCGAACACCGCCGCACCGGTGGGCGCCGCCTGCGCGTGGAGGCACGCGGCGGACAGCCCGAAGAGCAGCAGGACGGCACGGAGCGGCGGATGGGCGACGGACATCGGTGGCACCTCGATTCGGAGTCTTCGAGATGAAACCCCGGAGTCGCCTGCGAGAGCCCTGAGCTCGATTGCTAGCGCATGCGTGGGCGTCGGTCGTGCCGACGCCCGCTCACTCAGGCCAGGTCGCGTACCCTTGGGCCGCGAGGATCGCGCGCGCCGCGGTCGCCGACGTCGCGACCTTCACGAACGGCAGCAGCTCGCCGCGGGGCACGTTGCGATTGATCAGCGCCTGCCCGCAGACGATGACCTGCACCCCCGCCTGGTTGAGCGCCTCCAGCATCGCGATGCTCGCGTTGTCCTGTCCCGTCGCCGCCTTGTAGGCCGCGTTGGTGAGGAGCGACCGCGTCGCCGTCCCGTGCACGATGATGGCGAGCTTCACATTCTGCCGCGGCACCCCCTGCAGGTCCATCTGCCGGAGGAGCCCCGCCGGCCGCCGGAATCCCGCGACCGCCTCGGCGGGGTCCGTCGGTCCCACCGTGACATCCCACGAGACCTTGTAGACGAGATCCGTCGGCGCGGCGAAGGTCGGGGCTGTCACCTCCGGGCCATCGGCCATCCGGCGCAGGAGATCCGCACCGCCCTGCGCCTCCGCTGTCGAAGGTGAGAGGAGCGCAGCGAGCAGCGGGATGGCGGAGCAGAAGCGTCGCATCGTGATGGACCTGGCTGAAAAGGGTGAGGACGGGTGTCGCGAACATCTCGGGGAAGGGACCACGGTACGCACGCCTACCCCGCCGCGGCGCGCTCGCCCATCGTCGCCAGCAGCCCCACCGCCTCGCCGAGTCGGGCGAAGCGTGCATCGGTCGTCAGGCCTTTTCGGTACCGGGCGAAGATCTGCTGTGCGATGACCGCGATCTTGAACACCCCGAAGGCGTGATAAAACGCCATCGGCCGCATCGAGCGACCTGACCGCGCGAGATACCGCGCCCAGAGCTCGGCGCGCGTGAGGTTGCCGGGGAGCGCTGTCATCCCGAGGCCGAGCGTGCGGAAGGCGGGAGGGTCGCCAGCCTCCACCCAATACCCCAGCGCCGTGCCGACGTCGAGCAACGGATCACCGACGGTCGCCATCTCCCAGTCGAGGACCGCGACGATGCGGGCGGGATCGGCGGGATCGAGGACGAGGTTGTCGTACTTGTAGTCGTTGTGGACGAGACAGGCCCCCGATTCCGACGGCTGGTTCGCGCGCAGCCAGGCGGCGAGCGCGTCCATCGCCGGCACCGCATCGGTGCGTGCGCGCTCCCACCGCTCGGTCCACCCGTCCACCTGTCGCGCGACGTAGCCCATCGGCTTGCCGAGACAGGCGATCGCCGGGTCAGCGGGTGTCGCGCCGTGGATCGCGATCAACGTCTCGACGAAGGCGTGCGAGAGCGCGGTGAAGTGCGCGGGGGTGAGATCGGGTGGCGGCGTGGCGCCACGCAGGATGCGGCCCGCGATGTGCGTCATCACATAGAACGGCGCACCGAGGACGTCGGGATCCTCGCAGACGGCGAGGGGCTCCGGCGCGGGAACACCACGGAACACGAGTGCGCCGAGGACTCGCGCTTCACGCGGCATATCGTGGGCCACCCCACCCGGCAGCGCGCCGAGCGGCGGACGGCGCAGCACGGCCTCCCCACGCTCGGTGCGGAGGTGATACGTCAGATTCGAGAAGCCGCCCGGAAAGCGCGTCAGCGCCACGACCGGTCCGAGGTGCGGAAGGGTCGAGGCGAGCCACGCCGCGAGCGGGGCGAGCGGGACCGCCGGATCGATCTCAGCCGACGCGCGTGCGTGCGCCGACGCCACACCGTCTGAAGGTCCACCCGTCGTCATCGAGTCACCCGTGCCGACGTTCGCGCGCGGGCATCCCCGCGGCGGCGAGGATCCGCTTCGCCACCGACGTCTTGTGGACCTCGTCGGGCCCATCGTAGATGCGGGCGCCGCGCTCGTGCCGATACCAATACGCCAGCGGCGTATCGTCCGTCATCCCGAGGGCACCGTGCACCTGGATGGCGCGGTCGAGGACACGCTGCAGCACGCCGGCCACGTGGAACTTGATGAGCGAGATCCCGTCACGCGCCGCGGTGGCGCCGTCGCGCTCGATCCGATGCGCGACGTCGAGCACGAGGAGGCGCGCGGCATCGACCTCCGCGCGCGACTCCGCGATCCAGTGCTGGACGACCTGCTGGCGTCCGAGCGGCTCCCCGGGTGCGAGCTCCCGTGTGGCCGCGCGCCTGACCATCAGGCCGAACGCGCGCTCGCAGATACCGATCCATCGCATACAGTGATGGATGCGGCCGGGGCCGAGTCGCTCCTGCGCGAGGGCAAACCCCTCACCCTCCGCGCCCAGTCGGTTCGTGACCGGGACACGGACCGCGTCGAAGCGCAGCTCGGCATGACTCAGATAGTCCGACCCGCTCTCTCCCATCACGGAGATGTTGCGGACGAGCGTCACGCCCGGGGCGTCCATCGGCACGATGATCTGGCTCGCACGCCGATGCGGCGAGGCATCGGGGTCCGTGACCGCCATCACGATGGTGAAGGCGGCGCCATCGGCCGACGAGGTGAACCACTTGTGCCCCGTGATCACATAGGCGTCGCCATCTCGCACGGCCCGTGTGTCCATCCAGACGGGATTGGAGCCGGCGAACTCCGGTTCCGTCATCGCGAAACAGCTGCGGACCTCCCCGCGAACCAGCGGGGCGAGCCAGGTGGCGCGTTGCTCGGACGTGCCGTGCGCCAGCAGCAGCTCCTGATTCCCGACGTCGGGCGCTTGGCAATTGAAGAGGTAGTGCCCGATCGGCGACTCGCCGAGCACCGCGCTCACCTCGGCGAAGGCGGGGAGCGTGAGACCGAGGCCGCCCTGCTCGGGCGGGAGATGCGGGGCCCAGAGCCCCTGCCGCCGCACCTCGGCGCGGAGCGCCTCGAGCGCGGGGACGAGTTCGCGGAACGGGCGCCGCTGGAGCTCCGGTTCGAGTGGGATCGCGTGCTGCGTGATGAACGCGCGGATGGCGTCGAGCGGGGCGGCGGCCGTCATCCCGAGAACGTAACCCGCCGGGCGTCGGGAATGCGACCGGGGCCGCCCGCGCGCTGCGCGGACGGCCCCGGTCGTCACACCACGCGACTCAAGCCTTCGCCTGCGCCGAGAAGAAGAAGGCCGCGCCAGCGAGCGCGAGGTCCTTCAGGAGCGACGGCATCGCCATCTGGTTCCCACCGATTACCATCGGCAGCTGGATGGTGAGCGCGAAGATGAGGAGCAGGACGCCGAGCAGTGCGGCAGCGAGCTTCTCCTGCTTACCGGTGAAGAGGCTCGCAGCGGCCGCGACCATCGCGACGCCAGTGAAGTACACCCAGAAAATCGCCGGGCCAGGCGCCCACGCCGGCACCGCGCCGGTCATGTTGCCACCCATCGCGAGATGAAGGAGGCCGAAGATCGCGAAGACCGCCGCGAAGAGCGGACGGCCGAGCTTGCCGAGCGCGTTCACGAGGCCACCGCCTGCGCGTCGATGGAGAGCTTCACCTCGTCCGAGACGAGGAAGCCGCCGGCCTCGAGCGCCATGTTCCAGGTGAGGCCGAAGTCACCGCGGGAGATCTTCCCGGCGGCCGAGAGCGAGGTGCGCTGGTTGCCCCAGGGATCCTTGATCGGCGAAGCCATCTCCCCCGTGAGGGTGACGGACTTCGTCACGCCCTTGATCGTGAGGTCGCCGACAATGGTCAGCGCATCCGCCGAGCCGCTGATCTTCGTCGCCGTGAAGGTGAGCTTCGGGAAGTTCGCCGCGTCGAAGAAATCGGGCGAGGTGAGGTGCCCGTCGCGCTGCTCGTTGTTGGTCGAGATGCTCGCCGCGTCGATCTCCATCGTGAGGGCGGTGGGCATCCCGGCGTCGTTCGTCTCACCGGTGGCGGTGAAGCTCTTGAACTGGCCGCGGACGGTGGAGATCGCCATGTGCTTCACGGCGAACTCGACCTGGGCGTGGGTGGGATCGATGGTCCAGGTGGGCATTACAGATGAGGCTGAAGGTTTGAGGCTGAACGCTGGAAGTGAGTATCGCGTTATCTCACTACTGAAATAAATAGCACTCGCCGATGGTTCGCAAGGCCGACGTCAAAGCGCTTCGATCGGCAGGGCCTCGGCTTCGGTGCCGAGGGTCTTGAGCAGGGTGATCGCGGCCCGCTGGTCGGCGAGGCCCAGGCCGCTCATCGCGCGGCGGATCGATTCCGCGTGCGCTGGGAAGATATGGCCGATCAGCGCCGTCCCCTCGGCGGTCAGGACCGCATAGCGGGCTCGGCGGTCGGACGGGCAGAGCTGCCGCTCGACGAGCCCGCGCTTCTCCAGGCGGTCGACGAGGAACGTCGTACCGCCACTGGAGACGAGGATGCGCCGCTGCAGGTCGCCGAGGAGGAGGGGACCCTTGTGATAGAGCGCCTCGAGGATCGCGAACTCGCCTTCGGTGAGCCCCTGTGACTCGATGTCGGCGAGGGCGTGGGCCTGCACGGCCGCGAGGGCACGATTGAGCACCACGAAGAGCTTGAGCGCGGTCGCGGTGGGCGGATCGGCGGGGGGGCGGACAGGAGGGGATTCCATCTCACTGATAAGATATGCGGCACTACGGGAGACGCCAGCGCACCGACCAGAAGATAGGTTTCCCGGACCGACTCTCTTCGATGACCGACGCCGCCGCCCTCCTCGCCACGCTGCAGCAGCGATTCCAGGCCCACCCGAACCGGCACGCCGGTGTCTCGTGGGATACGATCCGCGCCCGACTCGCCGCGCACCCCGCCGCGCTCGATACGCTGGATGCGATGGAGGCCACCGGCGGCGAACCTGACGTCACGCATGTCGAGCTGAAGACCGGCATGGTCACCTTCACCGACTGCTCGCCCGAAAGCCCGGTCGGTCGGCGCAGCCTCTGTTACGACCGCGCGGCGCTCGATGCCCGAAAGGAAGCCAAGCCCGCTGGGAGCACCGTGGAGACGGCCGCGGCGATGGGCGCCGAGCTGCTGACCGAGGCCCAGTACCGGGCGCTGCAGACGCTCGGCGCCTTCGACCTGAAGACCTCAAGCTGGATTGCGACACCTGCGGACATCCGTGCCCTCGGCGGCGCGCTCTTCTGCGACCGCCGGTACAACCAGGTGTTCACGTACCACAACGGCGCGCAGAGCTACTACGCGGCGCGGGGGTTCCGCGTGCAGATTCGGGTGTGACGATGTCCGGCTTCGATTACCTCCGCCCCGCCTCCCTCCCCGACGCCCTCGCCGCGCTCGATGCCTCCGGCGCGCGCGCCATCGGGGGCGGCACGGACCTCGTGCCGCGCATCGAGGAGGGGCTCGACACCCCGAACACGGTCGTCGATGTGCGCCACCTCCCCGGGGCGCGCGACCTCGCGGTCACGCCGGATGGCGGGCTCGCGCTCGGCGCGGCGGTGCGGATTGCCGACCTCGCGCGCGACCCCGTGGTGCGCGAGCGATACCCGCTGCTCGCCGACGCAGCCGGCGCGGTCGGGAGCCCGGCGCTCCGCACGATGGGGACGATCGCCGGCAACCTCGCGCAGCGGCCGCGCTGCTGGTACTACCGGCGCGGAGTCTCCTGTCTCAAGACGGGCGGCAGCGGATGCCCCGCCGCCGCGGGGGAGCATCAGTACCACGGTATCATCGCCGACGGGCCCTGTCGCACCGCGCATCCGTCGGACCCGGCGACGGCGCTCCTCGCGCTCGACGCCTCGCTCAAGATCGTTTCGGCGTCCGGCGGCGACGCCGGTGCGGCGTTGGCCACTCGCACGGTGCGACTCGCCGACGCCTATGCCGATGCGGCCATCGCCGCGACGCACGAACTCGCGCTGGGTCCCGACGAGCTCATCACGCAGATCACGATCCCCGCCGACGCGACGGACGGCGTCCAGCACTGGGAGAAGGTGACGCAGCGCGGCGCCTTCGACTTCGCACTCGTCTCCTGCGCCGCGGTGCGCCGGGCCGACGGGAGCGTGCGGCTCGTCCTCGGCGGCGTCGGCGCCGCGCCGTGGCGGGTGCCGCATTCCATCGAAGAGGATGTCGCGTCCGGCGGCCTCGACGACGAGAGCATCGACGCCCTCGCGGCGCGGGCGCTGTACGATGCAACGCCCCTCCCGGGCACGACGTACAAGGTCCGGATTGCGGAGGCGGTGCTCCGCCGCGCGATGCGCGCCATCGCTCCCTGATCTGCCGTCCGTGCAGCGTGACGCCTGAGCGCCACCGCGCACACGCCACACACCTCACCGCAGCTCCCGCCCCGAGGACCGCTCCGATGCCCTTCATCGCCCGTCTCCGTCGCGTCGCTCTCCCACTCCTCGCGCTCCCGGTCGTCGCCGGCGCACAGCTCACCGCCGTGCCGGCGAGCGAATGGGAGGTGCCGTGGGGCGCCGAGGGACGTCCGCGCGATCCGTATGTCGCCCCCGATGGCTCCGTCTTCTTCGTCGGGCAGAACGGGAATTACATCGCGAAGCTCGACCCGCGCTCCGGGCAGTTCACCAAGTACGAGATCGACCCGGGCACGAACCCGCACAACCTGATCATCGACGGTCAGGGGATGGTCTGGTATGCGGGGAACCGGAACGGGATGATCGGCAGGCTGAATCCGGCGACGCGCGAGATTACGCGCTATCCGATGCCCGACGCGCGCGTACGCGACCCGCACACCCTGATCTTCGATGCGCGTGGTGACATCTGGTTCACCGCACAGAACTCCGGGGCGGTCGGTCACCTGGAGACGCGGACGGGACGGATCCGGTTGGCGTTCACGGCCGCGGGCTCGCGGCCATACGGCATCGTGCTCAACTCGAAGGGGACGCCCTGGCTCAACCTGTTCGGGACCGACCAGATCGCGACGATCGACCCGGCGACGATGGTGGTCCGGACCTTCCGACTCCCCAACGAGCGGGCGCGCGGCCGCCGCATCGCGGTGACCAGCGACGACATCATCTGGTACGGGGATTACACGCGGGGCATTCTTGGGCGGCTCGACCCGGCGACGGGGCGGATCGACGAGATCCCCCTCCCCGCCGGCCCCGGGTCACTCCCATATGGGATGGCGACGGACGACAAGGACCGCATCTGGGTGGCGCAGAACGTCCCGAACCAGGGGACGACCCTGGTGGGGTACGATCCCCGGACCAAGCGGTTCTTCGGGGAGGCCAAGATCGGGCGGGCGGCCAATAACACCATACGCCACATGTACTTCGACCGTCGGACGGGGCTGCTCTGGTTCGGGACCGACCAGGGCGCGATCGGCCGGGCGGAGGTCTCCAGGGCCCGCGTGGCGATGTAGGCACCTCGCCGGCCCCGTTCGCGTTCACTTGGATGTGAGTGTGATACCCGACTAGATTTATAGTCTATCGCTGTCACGCAAGTCCAAGCACCACAACGACGTGGGACCATGAGCGCATCGATCGAATCGCTGGTCAACAAGGAGTACGCCTACGGGTTCGTGACGGACATCGAGTCCGACACGATTCCGCCGGGCCTGAGCGAGGCCACCATCCGCCTCATCTCCGCCAAGAAAGAGGAGCCGGAGTGGCTCCTCGATTGGCGCCTCAAGGCGTTCCGCCGCTGGCAGACGATGACGGAGCCCCGGTGGCCGAACGTCACCTACGACCCGATCGACTACCAGGCGCACACCTACTATTCGGCGCCCAAGAGCGTGAAGCCGCTGCAGTCGCTCGACGAGGTCGACCCGGAGCTCCTCAAGACGTACGAGAAGCTTGGGATCTCGCTCACCGAGCAGAAGCGGCTCTCCGGCGTCGCCGTCGACGCGATCTTCGACTCCGTCTCGGTCGGCACCACGATGAAGTCGGAGCTCGCCAAGGCGGGCGTGATCTTCTGCTCGTTCGGCGAGGCGGTGCGTGAGCACCCCGAGCTGGTGCAGAAGTACCTCGGCTCGGTGGTGCCCTACTCCGACAACTTCTTCGCCGCGCTCAACTCGGCGGTCTTCTCCGACGGTTCGTTCGTCTACGTGCCGAAGGGCGTGACCTGCCCGCTCGACCTCTCGACCTACTTCCGCATCAACGCCGCGAACACCGGGCAGTTCGAGCGGACGCTGATCGTGGCGGACGAAGGGGCCTCGGTGAGCTACCTCGAGGGGTGCACGGCGCCGAAGCGCGACGAGCATCAGCTGCACGCCGCCGTGGTGGAGATCGTCGCGCTCGACCGCGCGACGGTGAAGTACTCCACGGTCCAGAACTGGTACGCCGGCGACAGCGAGGGGAAGGGCGGCATCTACAACTTCGTGACCAAGCGCGGCAAGGCGCTCACGGGCGCGAAGATCTCCTGGACGCAGGTGGAGACGGGGTCCGCGATCACCTGGAAGTATCCGTCGGTCATCCTGCAGGGCGACGATTCGGTCGGCGAGTTCTACTCGGTGGCCGTAGTGAACGGCGCGCAGCAGGCCGACACCGGCACCAAGATGATCCACATCGGGCGGAACACGCGCTCGACGATCATCTCCAAGGGGATCAGTGCGGGGCGCGGGCAGAACTCGTACCGCGGCCAGGTGAAGGTCCTCCCGAAGGCGGCGGGCGCCCGCAACTACACGCAGTGCGACTCGATGCTCATCGGGAACCGCTGCGGCGCGCACACCTTCCCGTACATCGAGGTCGCCAACAACTCGGCGACGCTCGAGCACGAGGCCAGCACGTCGAAGATCGGCGAGGACCAGATCTTCTACTGCAAGGCGCGCGGGCTGAACGCCGAGCACGCAATCAGCCTCATCGTCGCCGGCTTCTGCAAGGAAGTCTTCAAGGAGCTCCCGATGGAGTTCGCGCTCGAGGCGCAGCAGCTCCTCGGCATCTCGCTCGAGGGCAGCGTCGGCTGACCGACGCGCCCGTCCTCCCCGTCCCTCCCCACCATTCCGCATATGCTGACGATCACGAACCTCCACGCCTCGGCCGGTGACAAGGAGATCCTCAAGGGGATCTCCCTCACCATCAACGCCGGCGAGGTGCACGCCATCATGGGGCCGAACGGCTCCGGCAAGTCCACGCTCGCGCAGGTCATCGCCGGGCATCCCGGCTACGAGGTGACGGCCGGGACCATCGAGTACCTGGGCCAGGACCTCCTCGAGCTCGAGGCGGAGGAGCGCGCGCAGGCCGGCGTCTTCCTCGCTTTCCAGTACCCGATCGAGATTCCGGGCGTGACCAACGCCTACTTCCTCCGCGCCGCGTACAACGAGATCCGCAAGGCGCACGGCCAGCCGGAGCTCGACCCGATCGAGTTCCTCGACGTGATGGAGGAGAAGCTCAAGGTCGTCGAGATGGACGCCTCGATGATGCAGCGCTCCGTGAACGCCGGCTTCTCCGGCGGCGAGAAGAAGCGCAACGAGATCCTGCAGATGGCGGTGCTCGCGCCGAAGCTCGCGGTGCTGGATGAGACCGACTCGGGACTCGACATCGACGCACTGCGCATCGTGGCCGAGGGCGTGAACAAGCTCAAGCGCCCGGACAACGCGACGATCGTCGTGACGCACTACCAGCGCCTCCTGAACTACATCGTCCCCGACCACGTGCACGTCCTCGCGGGCGGGCGGATCATCAAGTCGGGTGGCAAGGAGCTGGCGCTCGAGCTCGAGGCCAAGGGCTACGACTGGCTGCTGGAGCCCGTCGGCGCGTGAGCCCTCTCGCCAACTACGCCGAGCAGTTCGCCGCGACCGCGACCGCGGGGGGCGCCGAGGGGCCCGCCTGGCTCCCCGCCCTTCGACAGCGCGCGTTCGACCGCTTCCACGCGCTCGGCTTTCCGACGACGCGGAACGAGGACTGGCACTTCACCTCGGTCACGCCGATCGCGGAACGCCGTTTCAAGACGCTCAAGCCGGCACCGACCGCGCTCACCGGCGCCGACGTCGCCCCGTTCCTGATCGACCCGTCCTGGCATCGCCTCGTCTTCGTGAACGGGCAGTTCGAGCCGGGGCTCTCGCAGTTCGCCGGCCTTCCGGCTGAGGTGCACGTCAGCACGCTCGCCGAGGCGCTCCGTGAGCGGCCGGAGTGGGTGCAGGCGCACCTCGGGAGCCTCGCGGCCTTCGATGACGCCGCCTTCACGGCCCTGAACACGGCCTTTGTGCAGGACGGCGTCGTGGTCCACGTCCCTGTCGAAGAGACGGTCGACACTCCCCTGCACATCCTGCACGTCATCGACGCACAGGCGCAGGGCGCCGCGATTCATCCCCGCCTGCTCGTGGTGGCGGACCGCGCCAGCGCGATCACGGTCGTCGAGCAGTTCGTGGAGCTCGGGGCCAGCGAGCACCTCGTGAACGCCGTCGCGGAGATCGTGGTGGCGGATGGCGCGCGCGTGGCGCACTACAAGCTGCAGCGCGAGGGGTCGGCGGCGTACCATGTGGGGACGGTCCAGGCCACGCAGGGGCGTGATGCTGCGTTCCACTCCTTCTCGTTCGCCGAGGGCGCGGCGCTCTCGCGCACGAACATCTACACCAAGCTGCACGGGGTGAACGGCGAGGCCCGGCTCAACGGCCTCTACCTCATCGACGGCAATCAGCATGCGGACCACCAGACCTTCGTCGAGCATATCGCCGAGGCCTGCGCGAGCCGCGAGCTGTACAAGGGGATCCTCGACGGGTCGTCGCACGGCGTCTTCAACGGCAAGGTCTACGTCGACCCCGAGGCGCAGAAGACGGACGGCAAGCAGACGAACAAGGCGCTTCTCCTCTCGGAGCAGGCGCGGGTGGATACGAAGCCGCAGCTCGAGATCTTCGCGGACGACGTGAAGTGCACGCACGGCGCGACGGTGGGCCGGCTGGATGCGATGCCGCTCTTCTACCTCAAGAGCCGCGGCATCTCCGCGGAGAATGCGAAGGCGCTGCTCACCTACGCCTTCGCGGCGGAGGTGCTGGAGACAATCGAGGTGGACACGCTCCGGTTGGAGCTGGAGCGCGCCGTCTTCGCGCGGTTCACCCACACCGCCCTGGAGTAGATTCCCGAGGTGAGCGACGCGACCCTCGACGCCCTGTACCAGGAAGTCATCCTGGACCACAACCGCCGGCCCCGGAACTTCCATCCGATGCCGGCGGCGAGCTGTTCTGCGGACGGGAAGAACCCGAGCTGCGGCGACCAGCTGACCATCTGGGTGCGCGTCGACGGGGACCGGGTCGCCGAGCTCTCCTTCCAGGGGATCGGCTGCGCGATCTCCAAGGCCTCGGCGTCGCTCCTCACCGAGGCGGTGAAGGGGAAGACGCGCACCGAGGCCCTCGCGCTCTACGAGACGATGCACCGCGTCTTCACCGGTCTCGAGACCGACACCGCGGTGCTGAAGGGGCTCGGGCCGCTCCGGGCGCTCTCCGGCGTCTCGAAGTTCCCGATGCGGGTGAAGTGCGCTTCGCTCGCGTGGCACGCCTTCAAAGCCGCGCTCGACGGCGCCGGCACGGTGAGCACCGAGTCGGGTGCCCCGACGCCGGTCTCCTGAGCCCCGCCCACCGACCGATCCGCCGATGAGCACCGGTCCCCTCGCCCCGCGCGCCGACTTCCCGCTCCTTGCGGCGTCCCCCGACCTCGTCTACCTCGACTCGGCGGCGACGACGCAGAAGCCCGCGGTCGTCCTCGAGGCGATCCGTCGCTACTACACCGAGGCGAACGCCAACCCGCACCGGGGCGCGTACGCGCTGGCGGCGGCGGCGACGGCCGCCTACGAGACCGCGCGCCATCGCGTCGCCCGCTTCCTCGGCGTCGCGGACCCCGACACCCTGCTCTTCACCCGCGGCAGCACCGAGGCGATGAACCTGATCGCCACCGCGTGGGGGCGCGCGCAGGTCGGGCCGGGCGACAACCTCGTGGTCACGCGGATGGAGCATCACGCGAACTTCGTCCCCTGGCAGCAGCTCGCGCTAGCGACGGGCGCGGAGTTCCGCATCGCCGAGCTCGGCCCCGCGGGGACGATCGACCTCGAGCATCTCGCCTCGCTGATCGACGCGCGGACGAAGGTCGTTGCGTTCGGCCACGTGTCGAACGCGCTCGGGACGATCCATCCCGTGACGGAGATCGTCCGGATCGCGCGCGAGCGGAGCGCGGGCGGCGCGCCGCTCGGCCCCGGTCTCCCGCCCGGCGCGCTGCTCGTGTGCGATGGCGCGCAGGCGGTCCCGCACCTCCGATGCGCCGTCGACGCGCTCGGGGTCGATGCATACGCCTTCAGCGGCCACAAGATCGGCGGCCCGATGGGGATCGGCGGGCTGGTGATGCGCCGCGGGATCCTCGAGGCGATGCCGCCCTATCAATTCGGCGGCGACATGATCGAGTGGGTGGAGGATCGCACCTCCACCTGGAATGTGCTGCCGCACAAGTTCGAGGCTGGGACGCCCAACGTCGAAGGCGCGGTCGGGCTCGCGGCGGCGTGCGACTATGTGGAGCGGCTCGGACTCGACGCCATCCGGGCGCATGAAGTCGCGCTCACGGCGGAGGCGATGGCGGCGCTCGGGGCGATCGGGGGCGTCACGCTCTTCGGCACGCCGGATGCGACCACCCGCAGCGGCGTGGTGAGCTTCGCGATCGAGGGGGTGCATCCGCACGATGTGGCGACGACGCTCGACGTCGCCGGGGTCTGTGTGCGCGCGGGGCACCACTGCGCGCAGCCGTTGATGCGGGTGATGGGCGTGCCGGCGACGGTGCGCGCGAGCTTCTGGGTGTACAGCACGTCGGACGACGTGGCGCGGTTAGCACAGGCCGTGCGCGAGACACAGGCGCGGTTCGCGTAACGGGCCTGGCGGCCGTCCGGCCGCCCCCAGGCTCACCGAACGCGCGTCCCCTCCCGAAGCACCTCCGGCGGGTAGACGACGACCCGCTGTCCGACGTTGACCCCCTCCACCGCGGCCGTCTCCTCTCCACGAGCGACGAGCCGGACCGGCGTACGTCGAGCACGCTGCGCATCGTCCACCACGAACACGGCCCAGCGACTCCCATCCCGCACGAGTGCACCGGTCGGGACGACCAAGGCCTGCGGGAAGCGGGTGAGGACGATCCGTGCCTCCACGGCGAAATCGTGCCCAAGCGTCTGCGGTGCACGGAGCACCTCCGCGACGACCTGCACCCGCTGTTCGTCGACGCCGAGGGCCGAGCGGACCGTGCGCGCGGTGGGTTCGACTCGCCGCACGCGCGCTAGCAGCGTGTCGGTGCCGCTGACCACACGCATCAATGCCCCCGCCGGGATCCGGGGCGCATCCCGGCTCAGAATATCGACCACGACATCCGGCCATCCGAAGGCGCCGAGCATCAGCAGGGGCGTCCCTGCGGCAACCACGCGCGGATGCTCCTCATCTACCCTGAGCACGACACCAGCGGTCGGGGCGCGCACGATGACCGGTGCGCCCGCCCCAGGGAGCAGCGCGCGTGCCGCATCGCGGGCGAAGACCGCCGCCGTCACCCGTGCGCGCGCCGCCTCGTATTCCCGCTGGCGGGCATCCGCGGTGGCGCGCACCTCGTCGAGCGCCTGCGGGGAGATGCCGCCGACCGGGCCGAGTCGTTCCACACGCGCCGCACTGCGTCCCGATTCCGTCGCGGCGACGAGCGCCGCCCGCTCGATGGCGCGCGCGGCCTCCACCGTGGCCTCAGCCGCACCCACCTGCGCGACGATCTGACGCGCGGTCGCGGGGTCCGCGGCGGCGGCGGCGAGGACGCCGACCGGCATCCCCTCCGGCACGGTATCGCCCACGGTGAGCGGTCCCGGCGCCCACGCCCCCGTCACCGGCGCGGCGAGATCGAGGTGCCAGCGGGCTCGCGTGCGTCCCTCCTCGACGAGCACTTCTTCAAACGTCGTGCGCGCCACGAGCGCGGTCTCGACCGCCAGCCCACGCGGGGCGAACCGCCACCAGACGCCGACCGCGATGGCGATGGCGACCACGGCCCCGATGCTCCACTTCATCCACCGATGCATCCCGTCACTCCCGCGTCTTGAGGACGCCGATGAGGTCCAATCGATCGAGCCGTCGCCGGAGAGGCCGTGCCGCCACCATCCCCGCCACCGTCGGGATCGCGATCGCCGCGGCGATCGTGCGCCAGCCGATCACGAGCGGCATCCGAAAGAGTTCGGTCTCGCCGAACGAGGCGACGGTCGCCGCGGCGAAGCCGATGCCGATCACCACACCGACCGGCACCCCCACCACACCGAGCACCGCGAGCTCCCCGAAGAGGATCCGCGCGACCTCGCTGCGGGTCAGTCCGAGCACGCGCAGGCTCGCGAGGTCCCGCGCACGCTCGGAGAGCGCGACACGCCCCGCGTTGTAGATGGTGCCGGCGGCGAGCGCGGCGGCGAAGCTCACCAGCGTGGTGAGCACGATCACGAAGTTCCGACGCAGCGTCTCGTCGAAGGCGCGCCGCACCGCAGCGCGCACCACCACTGCGCGTACCAGTGGCGCGCGCGTCAGCCGTGCATAGACGGCGTCCAGCGTCAGGGGGTCGACGGCGAGTCCGATCGCGCTCACCGCCTCCGACACGCCGACGAGCGGCCCGAACAGCTCCTGCGTCACGTAGACGTTCAGCCCAGCGAGATCCTCGACCACCGCGACCACCGGCGCGCTCCGTCGTCGGTCGCGCCCATCGAGGAATTCCACGTCGACGGTATCTCCCACGGCCGCCTCGAGCGCACGTGCCAGCGTCGCCCCCAGGGCGACGCCGCCACCCGGCACGCGCACCACACGTCCGTGCAGATCCACCACCTGCCGGAGTCGAGCCTTCGCCTCGACGCCCACCAGCGCGGTGCGCCGATTCCGATGGCCGTGCCGAACGCGTACGCCGAGCTCGCGGATCGGCTCGGCGGCGATGACGCCGGGGATTTCTCGGGCGGCGGTAAGCGCGCGCAGCCCCTGCGGCTCCCCAAAGACGATGGTGACATCCGCGCGGTCCGCGTGCTCGAAGAGCACGGTGCGCATCCGTCGCACGGCGTCGAAGCCGAAGGTGCCGGCCACGACGACGGCCGCTCCGAGTCCGATGCCGAGGGCGCCGAGCGCGGTCCGCCACGGCCGATGCGTGAGGTTTCGGAGCGTCATCCGCGGCACCGGACGCCGCGCCCAGCGCGCGAGGATCCGTTCGACGCGGCCGTGTACGAAAGTCGCGGGGGGTTCGGGCCGCATCGCCTCGGCCGGCGCGAGCGAGAGCAGCCGTCGGAGTGCCCCGAACGCCCCGAGCCCAGCGGCGGCGACCGCGATACACACCGCCACCGAGAACTCGGCGGGATGCAGCGCGAGTCGGAGCGTCGGGAATCGGAAGAAGTCGGCGTACACGGACGCCAGATACCACGCGAACCAGACGCCGATCCCCGCGCCGAGGAACGTCCCCGCGGAGACAGGGACGAGCGCGAAGAGCCCGTAGTGCCGCAGGAGCATCCACGACGGCATCCCGAAGGCCGTGAGCGTCCCCACCTGTTCACGTTGTTGTGCCACCACCCGACCGAGCACGAGGTGGACCAGGAAGGCCGCGACGCCGAGGAAGATCACCGGGAGGACGAGCGCGAAGGTGCGGTTCTGCCGGATCTCCTCACTCAGGAAGCGGTGCGAGGCGTGCTGGTCACGGGTGTATGCCCCGGGTGTGCCGTACCGATCGAGCGCGCGGTCGAGCGCGGCGAGGACCGCCGCGGTATCGGCGCCGGGGGCGAGCGTGGCGGCAACCTCGTTCCAGGCCCCGCGGAGGCCGAGCGCATCGGACGCGACGTCGGCGTCGAGCCAGACGATGCCGTAACGCCTCGCATCGGGGAGCATATCGCCGGGGCGGATCTCATAGACGAACTCGGCGGTGACGGCGGTGCCGACCATCCGGAGCGCGCGCCACCGATCGCCGATGACCGCCCCAAGCGTATCACCGAGCGCGAGGTGGTTCGCCGCGGCGAATCCCTCGCTGACGAGTACCGCGTCACGCTCCCCCGGCACCGGGCGTCGTCCGGTCCGGAGGACGAGGGTGTTGAGGCGCGTCGACGCCGTCAGCGGAATCCCGACGAGATGCGCGGTGGCCGGTTCACGCAGTCCCGGCACACGCACGACGACATCGCCGACCGCGCGGGCCTCGAGTCGTGCGATGCCGGGAATCGCCCGGAGCGTCGGGAGTACGCCCTCCGGCGCCCGCCGGACCGTCGCGAAGAGGTCTGGGAATCGGACGGTGTGGTAGTACGTCGTCTGGGCTCGCTCGAGCGTGCGCGCCATCGTCCGCATCGCGAAGAACCCCGCCTGGCCGCACGCGACGACCACGGCGATGGCCACGAGCGCACCGAGGTGACTGCGTAGGTCGCGCGCGAGTTTGCGGTCCAGCAGGCGCCTCACCAGACGAGCGCCTCCGGCGTGGTCGGAGTCGGATTGCGCTCATCGCCGATGATGGCGCCGCTACGCAGGCGCAGGACCCGGTTCGCCATCCCCGCGACCGAGGCGTTGTGCGTGATCACGACGGTGAGGGTCCCGAACTCTTGATTGGCGCGCTGCAGCGCCGCGAGGACGAGCTTCCCCGTCTCCACATCGAGGGCGCCGGTCGGCTCGTCGCAGAGGAGCACATCGGGCCGTTTGGCGACAGCGCGCGCGATGGCGACGCGCTGCTGTTCACCGCCGGAGAGCTGCGCCGGGAAGGCGTCGAGGCGTTCACCAAGTCCCACAAGCGCCAACGTCTCCGCCGGATCGGCGGGGACGTGCCCGTGCGCACCCTCCACGAGCGAAGTCACCAGCGCGACGTTCTCGACGGCGGTGAGGCTCGGAATGAGGTTGTAGAACTGAAAGACGAACCCGACGTGCTCGCGCCGGTACTGGGTGAGGGCGCCTTCATCCGCCTGCGTCAGCACGTGGTCCCGGAACGTCACCGTCCCGCTCGTCGGCGCATCGAGGCCGCCGAGGATGTTGAGCAGCGTCGACTTCCCGCTCCCGGAGGGCCCGAGGATCACGACGAACTCGCCGGGGAACAGGTCGAGGTTCACGCCCCGGAGCGCCGGCACCTCCACCTCACCCATCCGATAGACCTTGGTGAGGTCGCGCGCGTGAAACAGGGGCTCGGGGGGCATCTCGGCACCCTAGGGCGGTTCGGCGGACGCGGCGAGAGCAGAGCCCCGGTGACGCGTGCGGGAATTCCCGGCCCCCCGTGGCTCGCCTCCACTTGGCCGTGCATCTTCCGCACATCCTTCACCCGAGCCGTATGCGCCCGTCACGCCGTCGCTCTGTCCTCCTCGCGCTCGTCACGCTCGCATCCTTCGTCGCCGCGCCGGTCGCGGCCCAGAGCCGGACCGAGCGCCCCCCCCTCCACGGCAAGCATTGGGTCGCCGTCACGGGGAAACCGCTCGGCGCCACCGCTGGCGCGATGATCTTCCAACAGGGCGGCAACGCGGTCGATGCCGCCGCCGCGATGCTCGCCGCGGTCTGCACGATGTGGGATACCCTTGGCTGCGGCGGCGAGACGCAGGCGCTGATCTACCATCCGGGCCTGAAGAAGGTCATCGGCATCAACGCGCTCGGCATCGCCCCGACCGGCGCGACGGCGGAGTTTTACCTGTCGAAGGGGTATCGCTTTCCGCCGGATTTCGGCCCGCTGGCGATGGTGACGCCCGGCACGCCGGGCGGCCTGATGACGATGCTCGCCGAGTATGGGACGATGTCACTCGCGCAGGTGCTCGCGCCGGCGATCCAGATGGCGGAGGAGGGCTACGCGATGGAGGCGCAGCTCGCGAACACCATCCAGTCGAACGCGAAGCAGTTGAAGGAGTGGAAGTACTCCCCCGCGGTCTTCCTCCCGCATCTCGGCGAGGCGCGTGAGGCGCCGGAGGCCGGCGAGATCTTCCGACAGCCCGATCTCGCCGCGACGTTCCGGAAGCTCGTCGAGGCGGAGGCGCAGGCGCTGCGGCAGCGGAAGTCGCGCAAGGAGGCCATCTACGCCGCGTACCGGCGTTTCTATATGGGCGACATCGCGGACGAGATGGTGCGCGCCGTCCAGGAGCAGGGCGGACTCCTCACCAAGGCCGACCTCGCGACCTGGAAAGTCGAGATCGAGACGCCGGTCTCAACCACGTATCGCGGCTACGAGGTGTTCAAGCTCCCGTTCTGGCAGCAGGGGCCGGTGATGCTGCAGGCGCTCAACCTCCTCGAGCAGGAGGACCTCCGGGCACTCGGCTACAACAGCGCGCAGTACATCCACACAATCTACCAGGCGATGAACCTCGCGTATGCGGACCGCGACTTCTACTACGGCGATCCGTATGTCCCCCCCGAGGAGCCGACGACGGGGCTGCTGAGCAAGGACTACGCACGCGCCCGTTGGGCGACGCGGAGTCGCGACCGGAACGACCCCGCGGTGCGGCCCGGCGACCCGTATCCCTTCCAGGGCGGGACGAATCCCTTCACCGATCTGCTCGCGCGGTGGTCGACGACGGGGCCGCGGCCGGATTCGATGGCTCGGCTACGCACGCCGGAGCCGCCCGACGACGCGGCCTTCCTCGACGCCTTCACGAAAGGAACGACGAGCATCCAGGCCGCCGACAAGAACGGGTGGCTCGTCTCCATCACACCGAGCGGCGGCTGGGTTCCCGCCGTGATCGCGGGCCGGACCGGGATCGGGCTCTCGCAGCGCGCGCAGGCCTTCAACACGCAGCCGGAGGACGGGCCCTTCAACGTGATCGCGCCCGGGAAGCGGCCGCGCGTCACGCTCACACCGACCATCGCGCTGAAGGACGGCGAGCCGTGGATGGCGTTCTCCGTGCAGGGGGGCGACACGCAGGACCAGGACTTGCTGCAGTTCTTCCTCTCGATGGTCGAGTTCGGACAGACCGTGCAGCAGGCGGCGGAGCACCCCGGGTTCCACAGCTACCAGATGCGTTCGAGCTTCGGCGCGCACGAGGCGCGACCGGGCCGGTTGCAGCTCAACGAGCGGATTCCGGTCTGGGTGCGTGAGGACCTTCGCCGTCGCGGCTACCAGCTCGACTTCGCGACGCACACCTCGGGCCCGATCACCGCGATCTGGATCGACCGGAAGCATCGCTCGCTCTGGGGCGCGGCGAGCAACTTCGGCGAGGATTACGGGATCGCGTGGTGACCATCGATGGCGGTGCGCCTCAGCAGAGGTGCACCGCCATCGCCTTGAAGCTCACCACCACGGCGAGGCCCGGCGCGAGCGCGAGGTCGCGCGCCGACTGGGTCGAGACGGCCGCGACGATCGGCGTGTCGCGTACGTCGACCGTGACGCGTGTGAGCGCGCCGAGCGTCGCCACCTCGACCACACGCCCGGAGAACCGGTTGCGCGCGGAGTCGTACGTCTGGTCCCGCGCGACGGTGACCTCCTCGGCGCGAATCACCGCGTGGCCTGCGCCCGCGGCGAAATCACCAACGGCGTAAAAGGTGAGCGTGCCGGTCTCGAAGGCCATCGCCTGCTGACGTTCACCGATCGCATCATCGGGGGCCGCCGTCCACGGCCGCGCCGTGCCCGCGAAGACATTCTCCGCCCCGAGGAACTCGGCGACGTACGGCGAGGCCGGCTTCCGGAACACCTCCGCCGGCGGGCCCGACTGCAACACCTGCCCCGCGTCGAGGAGGATTGCCTGATCGCCGAGGAGTCCCGCCTCGGCGAAGTCGTGCGTCACTTGGAGCGTCGTGAGTCCCCAGGCCCGGTGCAGGTCGCGCACCTCGCGGCGCACGAGGCCCCGCCGTCTCGGATCGAGCGCGCTGAACGGCTCGTCGAGGAGGAGGAGCCGGGGGCGCCGCGCGAGGGCGCGCGCCAGCGCGACGAGCTGGCGCTCCCCGCCGGAGAGCCCCGCGACATCACGGGCGAGGAGCGGCGTCACGCCGAGCCGCTCGATTACCTCCTGCTGGGTCGCGATATCGCGCGCGCCATAGGCGACGTTCTGCGCCACCGAGAGATGCGGGAAGAGATACGCCTGCTGATAGACGAGGCCGATGTCACGCGACTCGGGCGGCATCCATCGCCGCTCCACACCATCGAGCAGGACGCGGCCGCCCTGGACGGGCACGAGACCGGCGAGTACCTCGAGCAGCGTCGTCTTCCCTGACCCCGCCGGCCCGATCACCACGCCGTACGCCCCGACCTCCAACGCGAAGGACACCTCCGCCAGGCGGAATCGCCCCTTCGTCGCACTCACCCGATCGAGATGGATCACATCTCCTCCCGGCGATCCACCCGGAGCGCGCGCAGCACCGTCAGCGGCACGAGGGCGAGCAGGGCGAGCGCCGCGGCGACGGGGAGCGCCTCCCGCAGTCCGTAGCTCGTGAAGCGATCGTAGCTGAGGACGCTGACGACCTTCGGATTGTAAGTGAGGATGACGATTGCACCGAACTCACTCACGGCACGCGCCCACATCACGACGGCGGCGGCGAGGAGGCCGCGCCCCGCGAGCGGGAGGGTGACGCGATGGAAGGCGCGCCACGGGGTGTCGCCCAGCGTGCGAGCGACGCCCTCGAAGCGGGGATCGACGCGCGCGAACGCCTCGCGCGCGCCGCTCACGAAGAGCGGGGCCGAGACGAAGAGCATCGCGGCGATGATCCCGAGCGGCGTGCCTACGATGCGGATCCCGGCGGCGAGCGCGGCACCGCCGAGTGCGCTCTCGCGGCCGAGCACGAGCAGGAGCGCGATGCCGGCCACCGGGTGCGGGATCAGCAACGGGAGGTCGAGCACCGCGGAGAGCACCGCGCGGCCCGGGAACTCCCGTCGCGCGAGGAGGTACGCGAGCGGTGTCGCGCAGAGGACGCCGATGACGGTCGCCGCGGTGGCGCAGAACGCCGTGAGAGCGAGCGCCCCGCGCAGCTCCGCGTCACTGCCGAGGCGGCGCAGCCCCTCGCCGCCGCCGGCCCCCACGAGCTCGATGATCGGCGCGGCGAGGAAGACCAGGAGGAGCGAGGCAACGAGCCCCGCGATCACGCTCAGGAGCGGCGGGAACGTGCGGGGCGCGCGCATCATGGCACACGCACCGGAACGGTCGAGTCTTGCGTGACGGCGGGCGGCGCGACCGGCATCCACGATTGCCGCGCACCAACGCTCAGAGGCGTTTCGATCGCATCGAGCGCCTCATGTCGCAGGATCGCCTGCCCTTCCGTCGAGAGAAGGAAGGCGACGAAGCGCTCGCCGAGCGCCCGATGGGGAGCGTCACGCGGCACGGCGACGCCGTAGACGATGGGGGCGCCGCGGAAGGTCACGGAATCGCCGGCCCGCGCGCCACGCACGGTCACCGTCGCCGACCCGAACCACCCCGCCGAGTCCGGGGGGCTGAGATCGATCCCACGCGGCAACGTCACGAACCGGAGGCCGGTGGCCCGCGCCATCGATTCGTACGACCAGATGTAGTCGAGCTCCCCGGCCTGCAGCAGTCCGACGAGGTCCGCCTCCTTGGGGCGCACGTTGCGCGCGGCGTGGGCGGTCGCGAGTCGTTCGGCGAGTCCGGGCTGCGCGTAGTGCCGTTCCGCGAGCTGCCAGACCAGCAGCGTCCGATACCCATTGGGGTCGAGGTGCGGGTCCGAGCGTCCGGTTTCGACACCCGGTCGGAGGAGGATCTGCCACCAGGTATCGGGGCCGACCTCGGCGGCGAAGCGCGACCGGTCGGTGTAGGCGAGGACCATACGGTTCCGGGCGAACTCCGCGTAGCCCTCGACGAAGGCCGGCATCAGATAGCGCGGGAAGACCTCGGCGTCCGCGAGCGCGAGCACGTCAGGGATTTTCCCGAGTTCCGTCAGCTTGCGCGCCGTCTCAAGCGAGCCGGCGCTCTCCTGCGCCACGACGACGCCCTCGCGCACGGCGAAGGTGTCGAGCGCGGCACGGAGGGGACGGGCGAGGCTTCCGGCGTTGAAGACGACGAGCGTCTCCGGCTCGGCCGCGGGCCGCCCACAGGCGAGACCGAGGACGACGAGGAAGGGAGAGAGAGAACGAAGCGCGCGCATCGCCCGTAGTGTCGCGAGGGCCCTCGCCCCGCACCAGTCCCGCCCGGTACCTTTCGTCGTCCCCTCCGCCCAACACCCCATGTCAGAGACCGCCCTCGAGATCCGGGGCGTCGCAAAGCGATACGCCGCGCACGTCGCCGTGCGCGATCTCTCGCTGACCGTCCCCACCGGGGCCGTCTACGGCCTCCTTGGCCCTAACGGCGCCGGCAAGACCACCACGATCCGGATGATCCTGAACATCATCGCCCCCGACGAGGGGACGATCCGGGTCCTCGGCCGCCCCAACACCGAGACCGCCGTCCTCGATCGCCTCGGCTACCTCCCCGAGGAGCGCGGCCTGTACAAGACGATGGTCGTGCGTGATGTGCTCCGTTTCCTCGGGGCGCTCAAGGGGGTCGGCACCCACGAGGCCGACCGCCGCATCGACGAATGGCTCGACCGGCTCTCGCTCCGCTCCGAGTCGAAGGACTGGGGGAAAGCGAAGGTTGAAGAGCTCTCCCGCGGGATGCAGCAGAAGGTGCAGTTCATCGGCACGCTGCTGCACGACCCCGAGCTGGTCATCCTCGACGAGCCCTTCAGCGGACTCGATCCCATCAACGCGCAGGCGCTGAAGGACACGGTGGTCGACCTCAAGCGACGCGGGCGCACGGTGATCTTCTCCACGCATCTGATGGATAATGCGGAGCGGCTCTGTGACGCCGTCTGCATCATCGCCCGCGGGGAGAAGGTCCTCGATGGCACCGTGGCCGGGGTGAAGGCCGCGGCGGGAGACCGCACCGTCGCGCTCGCGCTCGACGGGAGCGCCGACCCGGCGGTGATGACGATCCTGCACGACCCGACGCTCGTCACGCGGCTCGACGACCGGAGCCGGTCGTTCGAGGTCACGCTGGCGGACGGCGCCGATGCACAGACGCTGTTGACGCGCCTCGTGGGCGCGGGGGCGCGGATCCAGCGATTCGAACGGGTGCAGCCCTCGCTGCACCAGATCTTCCTCGATCGGGTCGGCGCCACGGGCGTCGAGCCGGGGATGAGCGGCCATGGGTAAGCTCTGGACGGTGATCCGGCGCGAGTATGTCGAGCGCGTCCGGTCCAAGTGGTTCGTGATCGTCACGCTCTTCGGGCCGCTCTTCTTCGGCTCGATCATGGTGTTGCCCGGCTACCTGAGCGTCCGCGCGATGCGTGAGGCGCGGGTGGCGAACATCCGCATCATCGACGCCACCGGCGCCGGCCTCGGCGCGCGCGTCGCGCGCCGGCTCGCTCCGACCCCGCTGCAGGGGGAGGCGCAGGCGATGGCGGCGGTCGACACCGTCGCACCGGCCGACGTCACGGCGACCGAGGCCGCACTGCTCGACGAGATTCAGGCACGGACGCTCGTCGGCGTGCTGACGGTCGATGCGGCGACGCTGCAGGCCGGCACCGCGCGCTATATGGGCCGGAACGCCGGGTCGGTGGGCGAGGTCCAAGCGATCGAATCGGCGATCAAGCAGGCGCTGCTCGGGTCGGGGATGGAGGCGGCCGGCATCGCCACCGAACAGGCGGACGCTCTGCTGCGCCTGCGGGTGCGCGTGAGCGCCGAGCGGGTGACCGATGAGGGGAAGGGCGGCTCCGGCCTCGCGAACACGATCTTCGGTTTCGGCGTCGCCTTCCTGCTCTACTTCAGCATCGTCTTCTACGGGCAGGCAATTTTGCGCGGCGTGCTCGAGGAGAAAACCACCCGCGTGGCCGAGGTGATCGTCGCGAGCGTGAAGCCCGACATCCTGCTCGCCGGCAAGGTGATCGGCGTCGGGAGCGTCGGGCTGACGCAGCAGATCGTCTGGCTCGCCAGCGGGATCGGATTCTACACGCAGCGCAGCCGGATCTTCTCGCTCCTCGGGATGGAGGGGATGCCGCCGATCCCGATGCCGAGCATCGAGGCCCCGGTGCTCGCCGCACTGGTGCTCTTCTTTCTGCTCGGGTACACGCTCTACGCCTCGCTCTTCGCGGCGGTCGGGGCGATGGTCGGGAGCCAGGAAGAGGCGCAGCAGGCGGCGCAGCCGGTGATCATGCTGCTTGTCTTCAGCATCATCTTCGCCCAGCCCGTGCTGACGAATCCGACGAGCCGGCTCGCCGAGGCGATGAGCTGGATCCCCTTCTCGGCGCCGATCATCATGCCGATGCGGATGACCGCGACGCCGGTGAGCTGGACGGAGATCACGCTTTCGCTGCTCGGCGTCGCACTGGCGAGCGCGGCATGTGTCTGGCTGGCGGCGCGGATCTATCGCGTGGGCCTGCTGATGTACGGGAAGCGCCCCGGGCTCGGCGAGCTGCTGCGCTGGATCCGGCAGGCGTAGGAAACGGAGGCGGCGCCATCCCATCGGGACGGCGCCGCCTCGGCACCACCATCATCCGTCGGCCCGGCGCGCTTACCGCGCCCCTGCCCCGCAGTGCGCGTCGAACGCCTTCGTGAGGTCCTCAGCGATTGCCTCCGCCGTGCGCCCCTCGATCTGCCAGCGCTCGATCATGTGCACGAGCTTCCCGTCGCGCAGGAGCCCGATGCTCGGCGAGCTCGGCGCGTAGCCGGTGAAGTAGGTGCGTGCCTGCCGCGTCGCGTCGACGTCACCGCCGGCGAAGACCGTGAAGGCGTGGTCGGGGAGCGCGCCGTGCCGCATCGCGAGCGCGACGGCGGGCCGCATGTTCCGCGCGGCGCAGCCGCAGACGGAGTTCACGACCACGAGCCGCGTGCCGGGCTGGTCCTTCAGCGAGGCGTCCACCTGCGCGGCGGTGCGAAGCTCCTCGAGGCCGAGGCGCGTGAGCTCCGCGCGCATCGGGGCGATCATCCGTTCATCGTAGTGCATCGTGAGGTCTCGTTGAGTGGTTACTCGCGCGAGAGCGCGAGGATCGCGGCCTGCGGCACGACGAGATAGCGCTCGTTCTCGAACGTGATCTCGACGGCCGCCTTCCGGAAGAACAGGGCGTAGTCGCCGACCTGCGCCTGCATCGGCACGTGGCGGGTCTCCTTCGTCCCGCCGATGCGCCAGGGCTCGTCGAGGTGGTCCGCCACCTCAGGGAGCGGCGTGCCGGGGCCGGTCGCGACGATCGTGCCCCCCTGCACCGCCTGGCTCTCCACCGCCGTCGCCGGGAGGTAGAGCCCGACCTTCGTGCGCTCCTCCCCGTCCTCGAGGCGGATGAGCACCCGGTCGCCGACGACGATCAGTTCCTTGCGCCCTTGCTTCATCCCCGGAACCTAGCGGGTCAGCGCACGAGGAAGAGGCGGTCCTGCCGACGGATCGCCCAGCGCGGGACCCCGTCAGCCCCCATCACCATATCCTCTTCCTGCGCCATCCGGACCTTCTGCCCACCCCACTCCGGGACCGGCGTCGTGGCCTGCAGCTCGATCGAGTACCACATGTTCGGGACGATCAGCGCGTCGCCGCGCCCCGGGACGCCGTCCTGATAGTCCCAGAGCCCGATGATCGGGCCGGAGCCGTGGCCGTGCTTCCCGATCGGGTGCGAGTAGAAGGTGCCGTCGATGCCGGCGGCGGCCATCCGCGCGCGCGAGGCGGCGAGCACCTGGTTCCCCGACTTCCCCGGCCGGATCTCCTCCATCTGGATGTCCTGCAGCCGGTTCGCGTTCCGGAGTGCGGCCGTGAGGCCCGCCGGCGCCTGCGTCTCGCCCGGCAGGAGGACATACGCGTTGTGCTGAGTGTCGGTGTTGAGGCCGAGCGCCGTGATGCCGACGTCGCTGTGCAGCACGTCGCCGCGCTGGATGATCGGATCCTCACCGACGTCCGCGACGCCGCGCCGCTGGACCTCGATGCTCGGCTGGAACCAGGTGCCGAGGCCGAGGTCGTTCACCTGCTGCCGCCACCACCAGACGAGGTCGCTGGTGCGCGTGACACCGGGGCGGACCACGGCGTTGGAGAACATCCGCTCTGAAAGCTCCCAGACGAGCGCTTGCAGCTTGTCGTAGAACGCGACCTCCTCGGGAAGGCGCGTGGCGATCAGGTCGAGCGCGAGCGCCTCGGCAGGGCGGAAACGCGCCGCGTGCGCGGGGCCCACGGCCTCCGTCATCCCGTCGCGTTCACCGGAGGAGAGCCCGTCGGTGAAGGCGAAGGTCCGCGAGGTGTTGATCGCGATCACGCGCGGATTCCGCTCGTCGATCGCGGCCTTGAGCACCTGCCACTGCTCGTCGCCCCAGAGCTCCGCTTGCCGGCCGCCGACGTCGGCCTCCACCGCCTTCATCGCGCGGCGCGCCTCGTAGAGCCCGCCCTGCGACGTGCCGCCGAAGGCGATTCGCTCCACGCACGAGCCATCGCCCGGGTCGGTACGACCCGCGGCGGCGCAGCGGTCGAAGAAGAGGTAGATGGTCCGCCGGCGTGCGGCGAAGGTCGTCGGCGAGACGAGCGACGAGAACACGGGGTCCTCGTTGTACTCGCGCATCGGGATCACCCAGGCGTCCACGCCGTGCTTCCGCATCAGGGCGGGGAGCACCGTCTTGAGACGCTGCTCGAGCCAGCGCTGCTGAATATCAGCCTGCTCACGGAGCGTCCCGAAGGGGCGACGCGGTGCGACCTGCCCACCGAGCGCGAGCGGGGCCACGAGCAGCGCGGCGAGGACGAGTCGGCGTGCCGATGCGCGCAGAGCGCGACGCAGGGACGAGGCGGGGACGGAGACGAGGCGAGTCATGACGAGGCAGGCGTGGGCTTGGGGAGGAGGATCGCGCGCACGACGGTCGAGACGAGGGCGAGCACGAGGGCGAAGAACGGGATGCCAATCATCCGGAACGAGGCCATACGGAGCGTGGCGCGCTGCCAGTCGATCAGCGTGGCCTGGTGACTGCCCGCGGTCTCGAGCCCCATCCGGAGGAGGACGTAACTGACGGCGGCCTCGGTCGCGACCTCGAGCAGGGCGAAGAGCGGCGCGCGCCACGCCCACGACTTGGCGTGGAAGTTGCCGAGGTAGAGCGTGGCCAGCAGGAAGAGGATGGCGGCCTGTCCGAGGAAGGTCCCGCCGACCCAGAGCCAGCTGTTACTCCACCCGTACTGCAGGACGATGGCGCGGTAGAGCCGCAGCGCGCCGCCAGTGAGGAGCGCCATCACCACCACGTTCGCCATCAGCCGCTGCCAGAGCGGCTCTTCGACGAGGTCCTCCTCGATCGCGGTGAGGACGGCGGTGGGGCGGAGGAGTGGCATCGATCAGCGGGTGGCGAAGCACTCGATCTCGACGCGGGCGCCGAGCGCGAGCCCGTTGGCGCCGAGGGCGCTGCGCGCCGGCAGGCGAGCGGGCGCGAAATACGTGCGATACACCGCGTTCATCCGATCCCACTCGGCCATATCCGCCATCATCACCGTGCACTTCACGACCTGGTCCATCGAGGAGCCGACGGCGGCGAGCACCGTCTTGATGTTCTCCATCGTTTGGCGCGTCTCCGCCGCGATCCCGCCGGGAACGAGTGTACCGGTCGCGTCGGCACCCGTGGTGCCGATCTGCCCCGCGAGGAGGATGAGGTTCCCGACCCGCACCGCAGGGGAGAAGGGGCGCGTGGGGACGCCGAAGGGCGTGAGGTAGACCGCGGTGTCGCGCGCCGTCACCTCGTGCGCGATCCGGTCGAAGCGGCGCTCCGCGATCCGGCCGCACCCGGTCGCGACGAACGCGAGGAGGAGCAGGAGACTGAGGGGACGGGTCATCGCAGCACGTGTCCGATACGGGACCACCTGATGTCGGTCAGGAACGGGAGGGGGCGGTCCGAGTCGTCCGCGTTCCACGAGTAGTACACGAAGAGCGGGCGGCCGCGGACGTTCGCGCGCGGCACGACGCCCCAGTAGCGGCTGTCCTTCGAGTTGTAGCGGTTGTCGCCCATCATCCAGTAGTGCCCCTCGGGGACGACGAGCGGCCCCCAGTCATCGAGCGTCGGGGTGGCTGGCGGCGGACCGAAGCGGGAGCCCTCGATTGTCACGCGACGCTGCCAGTCGAAGAGCGGGTCGGTGGCATCCCCCGGCGCACCGGGGAGCCCGGCCTCGTACCCCTGCGTCTGCGGGGCGCCGTTCAGATGGACCGTCCCGCCGCGCGAATACAGGGTGTCCCCCGGCATCCCGATGAGCCGCTTCACGAGGATCGGCGTGGGGTCCCAGGGCTGGTCCGACTGCGGCGGGGAGATGAAGACGACGATCTCGCCACGCCGCGGCTCCGCGTACCCCGGGAGGTTGACGTCGGTGAACGGCACGTGCGGGCCGTAGCGGAGCTTGTTCACGAAGAGCCAATCCCCGATGAGCATCGAGGGGATCATCGAGCCCGACGGGATGCGGTACGCCTCGACGAGGAAGGTGCGCAGGACGAGAAAGAGCGCGAGGGTGCCGGCGATGGACTTCACGCCGTCCCAGAGGGCGCGCGGCGAAAAGCGGTCCCCCCCGCGACGAGCGCGGGCGGCGGCGACGGGGTTGGGGCGATCGGGGGTGCGGGACTTCGCGACCACGGGGCTCAGGAGCGGAGGAGGACGACGTCGGCGGCGCGCGCACGGCGCGCCGGGGTGCCGCGCCGACGGTCGGCGCGACCCTCGGGAATCTGCGCGGCGTCGCCGGGAAAGACGAGAGGGGCGCGCCGCATGCGGCGCGCCCCTCCGGACCGACCCGTCGAGGGAACGCTTACTTGACGTTCTTCGAGACGAGCTTGGTCATGTCGAACATCGACACCTGACCCTTGCCGCCGAAGACGACCTTGAGCTTGTCGTCGGCGTTGATCATGCGGCGGTTCTTCTTGTCCTGCAGGCCGTTCTTCTTGATGTAGGCCCAGAGCTTCTTGGTGAGCTCGGTGCGCGGGAGCGGCGCAGCGCCGACGATCGCGGCGAGCTTCTCGTTCGGGGTCACCGGCTTCATGAACGCGGCGTTCGGCTTCCGCTTCACCTTCGGCTTCGCAGCCTTCTTCACGGCCTTCTTCACGGCCTTCTTCGCGACCTTCTTGGCCGGCTTCTTCGCAGCCTTCTTCTTGGCAGCCATCGAGAATCTCCTCGAGTGGAAAGTGGATGATCGCGTGCTGCGCCCGGACGAGCACGTGCGCGATCTGCCTCGAAAGTAAGCCGCGCTCCCTCTGGCGCAATAGCCCCGCCAGAGGGAAAACCGACCCCGCCCCCTCTGAAAACCGCCCGGCCGCGGTCCTCAGGCGGTCAGAAACCCCTCGAGGAGCGCGAGCATCCGCACGTCGGCGGGGTCGGGCGAGGGGTCGTCCTCCACCACCTGCGCGCGCTCGGATGGCGTCTCGAGGATGCACGGCACGCCGACGGTGCGCGGGTCGGCGAGGAGCCATCGGAACGGGTCCGTCCCGATCGTCCCCTCGCCGAGGAGGGCGTGGCGATCCTTGTTCGAGCCCGCGGCGTGCTGGCTGTCGTTCAGGTGGAAGAAGGCGGGGGGCTCGCCGATCACCGCGGTGAACCGGTCGAGGAGGGCCGTCACCGCCGCGGGTGACGAGACGAGGTCGTGCCCCGCCGCGTGCAGGTGACAGGTGTCCAAGCCGTAGCCGGTGCGGTGGCGCAGCGTCGCCGGCACCTGGGCCAGCATCAGCGCGATCTCCTCGGCGGTGCGCCCCATCGTGCGCCCGGCCCCCGCGGTGTTCTCGATGAGCAGACGCGCGCCCGCCGCCGTCTCGGGGACGCTCTCCAGCGCGTGCCGGATGGTCGCCCCCACCCGCACCGCCGCTTCGGTCGGGTCGCCGTCACCCGCGGAGCCGGGATGGAAGCAGCAGCCATACGCCCCCGCCGCCGTGGTGCGCTCGTACTCCTTCGCGAGCCCGGCGCGCGCGCGCAGCGCCTTCGTCTCGTCGGGGGAGGCGGTGTTCAGCACGTAGGCCGCGTGCACCAGCACCTGTCGCGGTGCGAGGCCCGCCGCGGCGAGCGCGGCGTGGAGCGCCTCGACCTTCTTCGCGGCGAACCCGACCTTCTCGTTGTAATACGTCGGCGGCGCGGTGAAGCACTGCAGCGCCCGCGCGCCCGCGGCCGCGGCGCGACGCACCGCCATCGGGAGCCCACCATCGTCCGCGGGATGCACCCCGAGCAGATGCCCCCCGCTCACGACGCCTCCGGCGGAGCGAGATCGATCATCTGCTTCCCCTCCGCGTACGGCACCGCGCGCGGCGCTTCCGTCCGGGCGAGTCGGCGCACCACCGCCGCCACCCGACGCGCCTGCTCGTCGACCGTCGCGAGCATCTCCGGCACCTCCACCGCCTCCACCGTCCCGGTCCGCAGAAGCGCGGTCTGCATCAGAAGCGACGCGAGGGGATTGTTGATCTCGTGCTGCAGCGCCAGGGAGAGCTCGCCGATGCCGGCGAGGTAGCGTGCCTCCCGCAGCTGCGTCTCCGCCGACCGATGCGACGCCGCCGCCGCGATCCGCCGCTCCGCGATGCGGAGCCGGATGTCGAGATCCGTCGGCGCGAAGGGCTTCGCGAGGTAGTCGTCGGCGCCGGCCTCGAGGATCCGCTCGAGGTTCGCGGAGCCGCCGCTCGTCGTGACGACGAGCGCGTACGCGTGCGCGCCCGCCGGATGCTGCCGGACCCGTCGACAGACCTCGAGCCCATCGAGCTCGGGCATCTGCCAGTCGAGGATGAGGAGTGCGGCCGGCGTCGCCTCGAACCGCGCCCACGCCTCCGCCCCGTCGGCACACGCCTCCACCTCATAGCCGCGTGTCCGGGCGACGATCGCCATCATCGCCCGCAGATGGGTGTCGTCCTCGGCGAGGATCAGTCGGGAGGCGGTCGTCACGGGGTCCTCCAGCGCAGGGTGCCGTCGCGGCGGATGGTGCGCGGGGTCCCGCCGCCGCGCTGCGTCGCGGTCCACGCGAGGCTCACGCGGTCGCCGCGCAGCGCGATGCGTGGACCCCGGGCCTCCCCCGTCTCGTCCGACGCGGGCTGCCACGCCTCGAAGATGTGGCCCTGCACGCGCGAGACCGCCACCCCGAGCCGCGGGAGCCGGCTGTTCGGGTCCTCGTACGCCACCACCACGGTGTCGCCCCGGGAGGCGACCGTCGCGAGCGAGGGACGGTCCCCGTACACGATGGGCACGGGCTCGTGGAAGAGCGCGCCGTCGTCCATCGAGTGGGTGAAGAAGAGCCCCGCCCCCTCGGCGCCGACGAGGTGGTAGGCGAGATGCACGTAGCCGTTGAGCGCGTCGAGCGCGAGCGCGGGGACGGGGCGCGCACACCCCGCGCGACCGACGTCGGTCGAATCCGCGGTCACCGGGGCGCGCCAGGTGCGGCCGCCGTCGTCGGAGCGCGCGGCGCGCAGCACGACGCTCGAGTCGGGGCGCACCGTGAACCAGCTCGCGTAGGCGACATTCCCGGCGCCGAGCACCGCCCGCCGCGTCGCGAGGCACTGCGCCGCCTCGATGGGCCAGACAGGGGGCGTCCACGCGGCCGCGAAGGTGGCGGCGCCGGTCGGGTCGAGCTCGAGGCGCAGCGAATCGGCGAGGGCGCCGGTCGCCGCCGTGGTCGGCTCCGCCCACTCGACCGGCTCGGGGATGCAGGCGGTGACGAGCGTGGCGGTGAGCAGCGGGAGGAGGACGCGCATCGGTGAAGTATCACCGGGTGACGATGTAGATTTCCACTCGTAGCCGACCCTCACCCCGACGACGATGACGTCCTTCTCGCCCGGCGCCGTGCGCCATCTCCCCCCCGTGGTCAACGAACCGATCCGGAGCTACGCCCCGGGCTCCCCGGAGCGCGCGTCGCTACAGGCGCGGCTCGCCGCGATGGAGACCGAGTGCCCCGACATCCCCGTGGTGATCGGCGGGAAGGAGATCCGCACCGGCGCCACGCGGCAGGCGAGGTCGCCGCACAAGCACCGCCACGTGACCGCGACCTGGCACCAGGCCACCGCGGACGACGTCCACGCCGCCATCGCCGACGGCCAGCGCGCCTGGCGCGACTGGTCGGAGCGGGCCTGGGAGGAGCGGGCCGCCGTCTTCCTCCGGGCCGCCGACCTCCTCGCCGGCCCGTGGCGCGACACGATCAACGCCGCCACGATGCTCGGGCAGTCGAAGACCGTCTTCCAGAGCGAGATCGACGCCGCCTGCGAGATGGCGGACTTCTTCCGCTTCAACGCCGCCTTCGCGCAGGAGCTCTACGCCGAGCAGCCCGTCTCCGGCCCCGGCGTCTGGAACCAGATGGAGTACCGCGCGCTCGAGGGGTTCGTCTTCGCGGTCTCGCCGTTCAACTTCACCGCGATCGGCGGCAACCTCTCCGGCGCCCCTGCGCTGATGGGGAACGTCGTCCTCTGGAAGCCGGCCGCCACGCAGATCCTCTCGGCGTGGTACACGCTCCAGGTGCTCCACGAGGCGGGGCTCCCGCCGGGCGTGATCAACTTCGTCCCGGGCGACGCGGCGATGATCTCCGACATCGCGCTCACGCACCCCCAGCTCGCCGGCGTCCACTTCACCGGCTCCACGGGCGTCTTCAACGCGATGTGGGAGACGATCGGCCGCAACATGGGGCGCTATCGGTCCTATCCGCGCATCGTCGGCGAGACGGGGGGCAAGGACTTCATGATCGCCCATCCCTCGGCCGACCCGCTCGCCTTCGCGGTGGGCGTCATCCGCGGCGGCTATGAGTACCAGGGGCAGAAGTGCTCCGCCTGCAGCCGCATCTATGTGCCGAAGTCGCTCTGGCCGAAGGTCAAGGAGCATCTCGTCGCGATGATCGCGGACATCAAGGTCGGCGATGTGAACGACTTCTCGAACTTCATGGGCGCCGTCATCGACGAGAAGGCGTTCGACCGGATCCAGAGCTATCTCGAGGACGCCAAGGCGAACGCGACGATCCTCGCCGGCGGCGGCGCGAGCAAGGCCGACGGCTACTTCGTCCAGCCGACGCTCGTGGAGGCGAAGGACCCGAGCTACCGCCTGATGTGCGAGGAGATCTTCGGCCCCGTCGTCACGGCCTATGTGTATGACGACGCGAAGTGGGAGGAGACGCTGCAGCTCGTCGACCGCACCTCGCCCTATGCGCTCACCGGCGCCGTCTTCGCGCAGGATCGTGCCGCGCTCGCGGAGGCGCATCGCGCGCTGCGGCACGCGGCCGGCAACTTCTACGTGAACGACAAGTGCACGGGCGCCGTCGTCGGCCAGCAGCCGTTCGGTGGCGCGCGCGCCTCGGGCACCAACGACAAGGCCGGCTCGAAGCTGAACCTCCTCCGGTGGGTGAGCGCGCGCACGATCAAGGAGACCTTCGTGCCGCCGACGGACTACCGCTATCCCTTCATGGGGTGAGCGCCATCCGCTTCGTCACCCTCGACGTCTTCACCGACCGCCCCTTCGGGGGCAACCAGCTCGCCGTCATCCCGGATGCGACGGGGATCCCCGAGGACGCGCTCCTCGAGATTACCCGCGAGTTCAACTTCTCGGAGACGACTTTCTGCTATCCCTCCGCGGACCCGGCCCATACGCGCCGGGTCCGCATCTTCACCCTCGGCGGCGAGGTGCCCTTCGCCGGCCACCCGACGATCGGCACCGCGACGGCGCTCGCCCTGCGCGAGGGAGTACTTCCCGGGGGGACGGGACGCCTCCAGCTCGAGCTCGGCGTGGGCACGGTGACCGTCGATGTCCGCGTCGAGGGCGACCGCCTTGCCTGGGCGGAGTTCGGCGTGGCGAAGCTCCCGGAACTCGGTCCGGCGGCGCCCGGTCTCTCGACGCTGGCGGAGATCCTCTCGCTCGAGACCGATGACCTCGTGGGTGGCACGCTCAGCCCGCAGGGCGTCTCCTGTGGCCTGCCCTTCCTGATGGTCGGCGTGAAATCGCTGAAGGCGCTCGCGCGGGCTCGCGTGCGCGAGGAGCTCTGGGAGCGCACGCTGCAGCGCGCCTGGGCGCGCGACCTCTACGTCGTGGCACGCGACACCGACGGCGGCCCCCAGCACTGGCGGGCGCGGATGTTCGGACCGGGATTCCGCGTCCCCGAAGACCCCGCGACGGGGTCGGCCGCCGCCGCCTTCGGCGGTTGGCTCGCGCTCAAGGACACCATGCGCGATGGCACCGTCGCGTGGACGATCGACCAGGGCATCGAGATGGGACGGCCGAGCCGGATCGATGTGCGTGCGACGAAGGCGGAGGGCGCGGTCACCGCGGTACACGTGGCGGGGCGGGCGGTGCTGATGAGCGACGGGACCCTGACCCTCTGATCGTCGTCACCTTCGACGGAGGACGGTGATGGATCGTAAGACGCATTGGGAACAGGTCTGGACGACGAAAGCCTCCACCGAGGTGAGTTGGTATCAGGCGGATCCGACCCTCTCGCGCACACTGTTGCGGGAGATCGGCACGGACCCATCGACGGCGATTCTCGACGTGGGCGGCGGGGACTCACACCTCGTCGACGTGGTCCTCGCCGACGGGCTCGGACGGATCACGGTGCTCGATCTCTCCGGCGCCGCTCTGGCGCGAGCGCGGACGCGACTCGGCGCACGGGCCGACGAGGTCACCTGGATCGAGGCGGATGTGACGACCGTGGTGCTGCCGCCTCAGAGCGTCGACATCTGGCACGATCGCGCGGTCTTCCACTTCCTCACCGCGCCGGATGACCGTGCCCGCTACGCCGCCGTCGCCGCGTCGGCGGTCCGCCCGGGTGGGTCGCTCGTGATCGCGACCTTCGCCGCGGACGGCCCATTGCGATGCAGCGGCCTCGAGGTGGCGCGATACACCCCCGAAGGCATCGCCGAGGCGCTCGGGGATGCGTTCCGATTGGTCCGCGGCTTCGGTGATGTGCATCGCACGCCGACAGGCGCCGAGCAGCGGTTCAGCGTGGCGGTACTCCGCCGAACGGCGACCTGACCGCTTAGAACCTGGCTTCGACGGACAGATCCACCCGCGTCTGCCAGACCGGCGCGAGCCCGCGCGACACATCGAACCGCAGCAGGCCATCGAGGACGCTGAGCCCGACCCCCGCGCCGCGCAGTAACGTCTCAGGGGCGCGCCACTCCGCGCGCGGCCCTGCCCAGCCCATATCGTAGAAGATCACCGGACGCACCGCGGCGACGTTCGTGCCGAGCTCGGTCCGTGCGAGCCACATCGCGTCACCGATGCGCGTGCCGGCGCTCAGCCCGCGCACGGAGTGCAATCCGCCGAGGAAGAAGGCGCGTTGCGTCGGCGCACGCCCCGACGTCATTCCGCCCGCGACCGTCACCGCGGCGGCCAGCGGCCCGAGCCCCCGCGAAATGGTGCCCTCGGCGTACGCGCGCCCATACGAGCGATCCCGTGGCGGGGGAGGCGGGGGAATCAGACAGCCGCGGCACGGCGCCGGGAAGGTCGCCGTGCGCCCCGTCGCCCCTTCGAGCCGGAGATCACCCGCCACGCGCCACCCCGCTGGATCATCCCCCGCGCTCCCACGCCAACGGAGCGCGACACCCGAATACGTGCCCGGCTCCGCCACGACATTCGTCCCCATCCGCGGATCGTCGCCGCCGCTGAAGAGGGAGAATCGGGTCATCACGTCGGCGGTGCGCTGATGCTCGTTGAACACCCGCCACTCGATCCCGCGCCCGCTGATCGGCCGACGCACGAGCTCCACCCCCGTCGCCCGATGATAGAACCCCTCGTCGCGACCGTAGAGGAACGTGGCGACCGAGGCGCCGAACGAGAGGGGATCGCCGACATCCGAGCTGACGTCGAGCCGTCGATACACGCCGAGCTCCCACGCCGCACCCCAATGGTCGTGCAGCAGGCGGACCTCGCCGTTGAGCCGCCGATCGCCGATCGCCCCGCGTGCGAGCCCAGCGGTCCGCCAGCCGCGGCCGAGCGAGGCCTCGAAGGCAATCCCCGTCCCAAGCCCTTCGATGCGGTTGTAGCGCGTGAGCCCGAGCCCCATCGTGGTCCGTGGGCGCGAGGGGAGTGTCCCGCGCGGGAGCACCTCGTGCAACATCGCGATGAGCTCATCGCGCGGCGCGGCGCCGAAGAGCTCGTCGCCGTCGTCGTAGATGGAGGGCGGGAGCGCCTCCGAGGTGGCGAGCGTGCTCCGGTCGCAGGGCAGGTCGAGGATCACCGGCATCCGGATGCCTTGATAGCGCGAGCGCAGCACGCGCTCACGATCGCCCGCCGCGCACTGCGCCTCGCGCGCACGCCGCTCCGTGGTGTCTCGCAACGCGAACCGCGCCATCACGGTGTCGCGGATGGTGCTGTCCGCGACCCCGGCGGCACGGAGGCTGTCGCGGAGCGCGCGGGTGTTCAACGGCGGGACCACGTTCGCCAGCGACGGGAACGTGACGTCGCCGTTGACCGATTCATACGTGAACCGCTGCTCGATCGTCAGCGGCGCGCGCATCGCACTGATCCGCGTCGCGAACTCCGCCCCCTGCAGGCGCGGGAGCCAGAAACGCCCGTCGTAGAGCCCGTACTCGATCGTCATCCCCGTGAGATCGAGCTGCAGCGGCGTCACGAGCGGCCGCGCGAACAGCGGGATCTCGTCACGGGCGGTGGAATCCTGCTGCCGGACGAGTTCCCACGCGTCGAGGCGATCACTGAAGCGCAGCGCCGCACGCACGAGATGTGCCTCGTCGAGCTCGAACCAGAGCGAGGCGGCGACCGCGTTCCAGCTCGGCGTGCGCGGCATCGCACGCAACTCCCGCAGGTGGATCGTCCGTCCGCCCGGGAGCGCGATGGTCATCGAGTCGCCGATGGCGAAGGTGTACGTCGCCTCGGACCCCTCGGCGACCGGATGGATGAGATAGGTGCCCTCCTCCGGCGCCTCATCTCCCTCATCACCGCCGTTGCCGAACATGTTGAAGAGCCAGAGCTCGTCCATCCCGGGGTAGTACGGGATCGCCATCACATCGGTGAAGTCGCCGGCGCTCTCGGCCTCCGCCTCCGCCTCCCCCGGTGTCCCCTGCACGATCGGGACGGCGAGCCGCGCACCGAGCACGCTTACGTGCGCACCGCGCCCTCGCTCCCAGCGCACACGCGCGGCGCCTTCGCTCCGGTACGCGAGTCGGTTTCGCGCGCCGGCCCGCAGGCCGAGGCCAAGGGAAAGGCGCTGGTAGCTCGTGACGTCGTAGGCGCGGAGCGCGGAATCCTGCGCCAGGCGCGCCGCGCGCGCCCGAAGGAGCAGGGTGCGGGCCGCGCTGTCCTTGAACGCGGTGGCCCGCTGCGCCTCGGTGACCACCGTGGCGCGCGTGCGCGGGACCTTCACGCCGGCGCTGACACTCCCGCCAGATGTGGAGACGTCGACGGAGACGGCGACCTGCAGGAAGACGGCGGCGGCGAGGGCGAAGGACATATCGAATCATACGGCGGTGCGCGCCGGGGGTTTCCCGACCCCATTGCCGATGAGGTCGTGCGCTTGTCCATTATTGCGGGTGACCGTCTCTCATTCCGCCATCAGCCCGGGCGATCTCTCTCCCGCCGAGTTCGAGCGCCACGCCACCGCATTGGCGGGGTGGATCGCCTCCTACCTGCGCGACGGCGAGCGGCACCCTGTGCTCGCACAGGTCACGCCGGGCGCGGTGCGCGCGACCCTCCCCGACGCCGCACCGCGCGACGCGGAACCGTTGGACGCGATCCTCGCCGACCTCGACCGTGTGGTGATGCCTGGGGTCACGCACTGGAACCACCCCGGCTTCCTCGCCTACTTCGCGAACACCGCCTCCGTGCCCGGCATCCTCGCGGAGCTCGTGACGGCGGCGCTCAACCAGGTGGGCATCCTCTGGCGCACCTCCCCCGCCCTCGCCGAGCTGGAGCAGGTGACGACCGGGTGGCTGCGCGACGCGATGGGGCTCCCGGCCGATTGGTTCGGGATGATCACCGACACCGCATCGGTCTCGACGCTGCAGGCGCTCGCCGCGGCGCGGGAGCTGGATCCGGTGCTCGAGATTCGACACCGCGGGATGGCAGGCCGTCCCGAGCTGCCACGCCTGCGGCTCTACTGCTCCGCGCACGCGCACTCGAGCGTCGACAAAGCGGCGATCACGCTGGGCATCGGCGCCGAGAACGTCGTGCGCATCGCGACCGACGCCGAGCATCGGATGCGGGCCGACCTGCTGCAGTCGGCGATCGGCGCGGACCGCGCGGCGGGATTCCGTCCGTTGGCGGTCGTCGCAACCGTCGGTACGACCTCCACCACGAGCATCGACCCCGTGCCCGCGATCGCGGCGATCTGCCGGCGTGAGGGGCTCTGGCTCCACGTCGATGCCGCCTACGGCGGGGCGATGGCACTCCTGCCCGAGGCACGCGCGCTCTTCGCCGGCGTGGAGGAAGCCGACTCGTTCGTGATGAACCCGCACAAGTGGCTCTTCACGCCGATGGACTGCTCGGTGCTCTGGACACGGCATCCGGCCGTGCTGAAGCGCACCTTCAGCCTCACCCCCGCCTACCTCGAGACGGACGAGCAGGACGTCGCGCTCTCGTTCTCCGACTACTCGTTCCAGCTCGGGCGCCGCTTCCGCGCGCTCAAGCTCTGGTTCGTGATGCGTGCCTTCGGCACGGATGGCCTCGCGACGCGGATTCGCCACCACTGCACGCTCGCTCGCACCTTCGCCGACTGGGTCGAGGAGACACCGGTGTGGGAGGTGCACGCCCCGGTCCCGATGTCGGTGGTCTGCTTCCGGCATCGCCCTGACACGCTCACCGACGAGGCCGCGCTGGAACGGCACAACGCGAGGATCCTCGACCGAGTCAACGCGAGCGGGCGCGTCTTCCTCTCGCACACCAAACTCGGCGCGCGCTACGTGCTCCGCGTGGCGGTCGGGAATCTGCGCACGCAGGAGGCGCATCTCGCCGAGGCGTGGCGGCTGTTGCGCGAGGCGGCGGCAGCGAGCGCCGTCACGCCCTGAGTCGGTCGCGCGCCGCTGGCGCGCACCGGGCCCAGCACCACCGGTCGCTCAGTCCTTGACCGGTCGCTGGTAGCGCGTGAATCGCTCCTGCACGCGCGCCATCTCCTCAGCGTCCAGCACGGCCGGCGTCCCCGCCGCACGCGCCTGCACATATATCTGCGCGAGCGTCTCCACCTCGACGGCGACGGCCAGCGCGGCGTCCGGCGTGGCGCCGAGCGCGACGATCCCGTGATGGGCGAGGAGGCAGGCGGTGCGCCCCTCAAGCGCGGCGACAGCGTACGCCGACAGCGCCGCGGTCCCGAACGTCGCGTACGGTGCACAGCGAATGTCGTCCCCGCCGGCGACGGCGACCATGTAGTGGAACGCCGGGATGCCGTCCCGCTGCACATCGGGGAGGCAGGCGAGCGCGGTCGCGGCCGGCGCGTGCGCGTGGATCACCGCGTGCACCGCCGGGCGATGCGCGAGCACATCCCGATGCATCCGCCACTCGGTGGACGGCGTGTGCGGACCGATCCAGCGGGCCGGCGGCGCGAGCGGCGTCTCATCGTCGGTCGCCGGCTGGTCGAGCGCCACCCACGCGAGCGTCTCGGGTGTCATCGCGTCGTAGGGAATCGCCGAGGGCGTGATCACGAACCCCGCAACGCCATCACGCGCGCACCGGGCGGAGACGTTGCCGGAGGTGCCGGTCGTGAGGCCGCGCGGCGCGAGCGCCTGCGCCGCTACGACGACCGCCACGCGCGCCACGAGTTCATCCATCGGGCGCGTCGTCATCGCGCATCTCCGGTCGTGAGTGATCGGATCGCATCCGCTGTCGCGGGGATGACCCCGCGCTCCGTGATGAGCGCCGTGACCAGCGGCGCGAGAGTGACATCGAACGCGGGGTTCGCCACCGCGCTACCGGGCGGCACCACACGCACTCGCGTCACCACGCCAGCGTCGTTCGTGCCGGTCACGTACGCCACCTCCGAGGCGTCGCGCTCCTCGATCTCGATCGCCGCCCCCGACGGCGTCGCCGCGTCGAGCGTCGATACGGGACACGCCACGTAGAAAGGCACATCGTGCGCGCGTGCCGCCAGCGCCTTCAGGTACGTCCCGACCTTGTTCGCGACGTCACCGTTCGCCGCCACGCGGTCCGCGCCGACGAGCACCGCATCGACCGCGCCCCGCATCAGGAGGAGTCCGCCGGCGTTGTCAGCGATCACCGTATGCGGCACGCCGGCCTCGGCGAGCTCCCACGCGGTCAGCGCCGCGCCCTGGTTCCGTGGGCGCGTCTCGTCGACCCAGACGTGCAGCGGCACCCCCGCGGCGTGCAGGGCGTAGATGGGCGCGAGCGCCGTGCCGTGCCCTGCCGTGGCGAGCCAGCCGGCGTTGCAATGCGTAAGGAGCTGCAGCGGTCGCGTGGGCGCGACGAGCGGTCGCAACAGCGCCGCCCCGTGCGCCCCGATCGCGGCGTTCCCCGCCGCATCCTCCTCCGCGATCCGCACCGCCTCGCACCACGCCAGCTCCGCACGCTGTGACATCGGCACCGCGCGCACCGCCTCGGCGACGCGCGTCACGGCCCACCGGAGATTCACTGCGGTCGGGCGGGCCGAGGCGAGGTGCTCGACCGCCGTATCGAGGGCGGCGTCCGGTGCGGTGTCCGGTGCGGCGTCCGAGTGGACGGCCGCCGGGCGGGCGGACGCCGAGGCCGCCGCGTCGGTCGTTACCTCACGCACCGCGAAGGCGAGCCCGAACGCCCCGACCGCCCCGATCAACGGCGCCCCGCGGACCTGCATCGCTACGATGGCGCGCCGGCAGTCCGCCGCCGACCGCAACGCGACCCACTCCACCACGAAGGGGAGACGAGTCTGATCAAGGACCTCGAGGGTCCACGGCGCGGGCCAGCGGAGGGGACGGTGCACGGGTCAGCGGTCAGTTGTGAGGAATATCACATGTTGCGGCTGGTCCTGCCGCTAGACTCTTAACGTACGACAGCCTCCTCGCGTCTTCCGGGGTATCCGCGGATAGCCTTCCACAACCCATGCGTCCACCCAGCAGGAGCAGCAGATGATCCGTCTCCGTCACCTCTCCCTCATCGCCCTCGCGCTCGGCCTCGCCGCCTGCGCCGAGTCGTCCACGGCGCCGACCGTGACCTCGACCGACGATGACTACGCTCTCGTGATGTTCGGCGAGATCGGCTCGGCGCTCGAGGGCACCCTCGGCACGCAGTCCGGCACACAGCCGATGGACGGCCGCAGCTGGATGGCGCGCCTCCCCGATTCCCTCGCGCTCACCGCCACGCAGCGGACGGCGATCGCCGCGCTCCGCGCGACCTTCCGGCAGAACAACGCGGCCACGCTCGACTCGCTGCGGCAGATTTTTGTGCAGGCGCGCGATGCGCGCCGCGCGGGCGCGACGCGGGAGGAGGTGCGAGCGATTCTCGTGACGGGGCGTCCGATCGCCGAGGCGCTGCGGCCGAAGGTGCTCGCGCTGCACCTCGCGAGCTGGTCGGTGCTGAGCGATGCGCAGCGGGCGTGGCTGATCGCGAATCGCCCGAGCCAGCCACCGGTGGTCGGCGGCCTCGTGAGCTGTCAGGCCTGCGGGTGCCCGGGCAGCGGCTGCTGATCGACATCGCGTGACGCCCTGACGTCCGAGGGCTCGGCGGATGTGAGCGGGGGCGGGTGACCACTGGTCACCCGCCCCCAATCTTTTTCGCCCGACGCTCACGGATGACCCAGGAGCACCTCGGGCTCAGCGCTCCGGCAGCGGGTACTCCCCCGTCTTCGGCCGCTCGGGGAACTTCACCCAGCCGCTGACCTTCGTGCGCCACTCGTCGAAGATCTCATAGATCGTCGGGATCACGAGGAGCGTGAGGATCGTCGAGGTGATGGTCCCGCCGATGATCGCGCGGCCGAGCGGGGCACGGAAATCCGCCCCTTCGCCGGCCCCGATCGCGACAGGGATCATCCCGGCGATCAGCGCCACCGTCGTCATCAGGATCGGGCGCAGACGCACGCGCCCTGCCTCGATGATCGCGGTCCGGCGGTCCATCCCCTGCTCCTGCCCCCACTTCGCGAAGTCGATGAGCAGGATGGCGTTCTTCGCCACGATGCCCATCAGGAGGATCACGCCGATCATGCTCATGATGTTCAGCGTGTCACCCGTGAGGATGAGCGCGAGCACCACACCGATCAGGGAGAGCGGCAGCGAGATCAGGATGGCGATCGGGTCGAGGAACGAGCCGAACTGCATCACGAGGATCAGGTACATCAGGACGAGTGCGACGCCGAGCGCCGCGAGGATGTCACCGAAGACCTGCGCCTGATCGCGCGCCTCGCCGCCCATCGACCACCGGATGCCGTCGGGGAGCTGCATCGCGGCGAGACGATTCGTGATGTCGGTGGTCACCTCACCGAGCGAGCGACCAGAGAGATTGGCCTGCACCACGATCACGTTGTCGCGGTCGAGGTGGCTGATCTTCGCTGGGCCGAGGCCCTGCGAGACGCTGGCGAGCTGGCCGAGCGGCATCATCGTCATCGCGGGACCCTGGCCGACCGTGATCGGGAGCGTCTCGATATCGCTGATGCGCGCCCGGGACTCGGGCACGAGCCTCACACGCACCTTCCGGTTCTCGCCACTTGGGTCGACCCAGTCCCCGGCGTCGACGCCGGCGAAGGCGGGGCGGAGCGATTGTGCGAGCTGCCCCACGGAGACGCCAAGGCTGCCGGCGAGCCCACGGTTGAGCGCGATCTCGAGCTCCGGCTTCTGCCCCTTCGTGGAGAGGCCGACATCCACCGCACCGCGGGTCCCCTTCACCATCGCGAGCACACTGTCGGCAGTGCGCTGCAGCTGCCGCGCATCGGTGCCACGGAGCTCGACCTGCACCTGCTTCACCGCGCCGCCGAAGCCGGAGGTGAAGACCGCGACGGTCGCCCCGCCGATCCGCTTCACGTCCTCACGGAGCTTGGCGCCGAACTGCTCCTGCGAGACCGAGCGATCGTGTTTCGGCACGAGCCGGACGTACACCGAGGCGAGGTCGACCGAGCCGAGGGCCTCCGACGGATCCATCCCGCCGCCGGCGCCGATCGTCGTGAAGGTGTAGCGCACCTCGGCGTTCGCGCGGGCGAGCCGCGCCGCCTCCTCCGCCTTCGCCCGCGTGTAGGCGAGATTCGAGCCCGGCGGGGTCTCCACCTGGATGGTGAGCTCCGAGCGGTCCGAGACCGGGACGAACCCGAAGCCACCGGCGACCGCCTGCAGGGCGATGGCGGCGACGAAGCTCCCGATGGCGAGCGCGATCACCGCCGCGCGATGGTCGAGCGCCCAGCCGATGACGGCGGTGTACTTCTCCGCCATCCGGTCGAACCAGGCGTTGAACGTGACGAGCTTCCGCGAGATCCAGCTGCGGTGCTCGTGCGACTCGATCTCCGGATCGGGCCAGTAGGCCGAGAGCATCGGATCGAGGGAGAAACTGACGAAGAGCGAGACGAGCACGGCGCAGGCGATCGTGAGCGCGAGCGGCTTGAACCACTGCCCCGAGAGGCCATACATGAAGCCGATCGGCACGAAGACCGCGACGATCGAGAAGGTCGTCGCCGCGACGGCGAGCCCGATCTCATCGGTCCCCTCGTGTGCGGCACGGAAGTGGTCTTTCCCCATCTCCACGTGCCGCACGATGTTCTCGCGCACCACGATGGCGTCGTCGATCAGGATGCCGATGGCGAGCGAGAGCCCGAGGAGCGACATCGTGTTGAGCGTGAAGCCGAACGCCCACACCGCGATGAAACTCGCGAGCACCGAGATCGGGAGCGCGAGCCCCGTGATCACGGTCGAGCGCCACGAGTTCAGGAAGAGGAACACGACGAGCACGGTGAGCAGCGCGCCCTCGATGAGCGTCTGCTGCACGTTCGCCACCGAGGCGACCACCCGCTCACCGGCGTTCTGGACCACATCCATCGTCGTCCCCGCCGGGAGGGTCTGCCGCAGCGTCTCCACCTCCGCGATCACCTTCTCCGCCACCTGCGTGGTGGAGTAGCCCTTCGCCTTCTTGATCATCAGGCCGACGGCCTCGCGACCGTTGTACAGCGCCGAGGTGCGCGGTTCGGCCGTGCCGTCCCGCACATCGGCGAGCTCGGCGAGCCGGATGGCGCGTCCCCCTCGCTCCGCCACCACGAGCTGCAGGAAGTCCGCCGGCGTCTCGAGCTTCCCCTTGAGCCGGATGGCGCGCTCGTCGAGCGCACCGGTGAGCCGACCCACGGGGGCGGCAAGATTCTGCGCCTGCAACGCGCCGAGCACCTGCGCCACGCTGATCCCCGCGGCCTGGAGCGCGGCCGGTCGGAGCTCCACCGTGAGTTCACGCTCCACGCCGCCCACCACCACCGCCTCCGCCACGCCCGGGATCGAGCGGAGCACGCGCGTGATGCCCGGGTCCGCGATACGCGTGAGCGCCGGCGCGTCGAGTACCGTGGAATTGAGCGAGAGCTGGACGATCGGCTGGTCCGCGGGGTCGAAGCGCGTCAGCACCGGCTCCTTCATCTCGACGGGGAGCTCGCTGCGGATCGACGAGATCTTGTCGCGGATATCCTGCGACGCCTGCTGGAGGTCCTTCTCGAAGACGAAGAAGACCGTGACGTTGGCGAAGCCGTCCTGCGCCGCCCCGCTGATGCGGTCGACACCGGAGATGCCGCTGACCGCCTCCTCGACCCGGTCGAGCACTTCGCGCTCGACCACATCGGGCGAGGCGCCGGGGTACGGGATGGCGACGTTGATGATCGGCTGCTGCACGTCGGGGAACTCATCGGTCTCGAGGCGCCAGAGCGCGAAGAGACCGAAGACGACCAGCGCCACCATCGAGACGACGGTGACGAGCGGTCGCTTGATCGCGAAATCGGAGATGAACACGGGGCGACCTCGGTCAGTTGGCGGTGGGCGCAACGGCGCGCGGCGCCGTGTCGGCGGGCGTCGCGGGGGTGACCGCCGGCTTCACCACGAGCGGCGTCCCCACCGGGGTGCCAAGCGCGCCGCCCACGAGCACCGTATCGCCGGCGGCGAGCCCCGCCGTGATCTCCACGCGCTCCGTCGCGGCATCGACCGCGCCGAGCGTCACCTCGACCTTCTCGGTCTTCCCGCCGGTGAGGCGCAGCACCGCGGGCCGCAGCCCGCGCTGGTCGATTGCTGCCGCCGGCACCGTGAGCGCGGTGCGCGCATCCGCCGCGACCCGCCCCTCCGCGAAGAGCCCGGCCACAAGCCGGTTCCCGGCGTTCGGGATCCGCACGAAGAGCCGCACCTGCCGCGTCTGCGGGTCCGCCGACGGGTTGACCGCGCTGATGCGCCCCTCGAAGGCGCGCCCCGGATACCCGGTGACGGTGAAGGTCACCGTCGCGCCCACGCGCACCTGGCTCAGCTGCTCCGCCGGCACCGCGGCCTCGAGCCGCATCGTCGCCGGATCCACCACCGTGAAGAGCGGCGCCCCCGGCGTGACCACGTCACCCGGGTTCACGAAGCGCTCACTCACCACGCCGGCGTACGGCGCGAGCACACCCGCGGCGTCCTTCTGCTTGCTCGCGGCGGCGAAGCGCGCCTGGGCGTCGTCGAACGCGGTGCGCGCGAGGAGGTCGCCGCGCTTCGCGTTCTCGACATCGCGGTCGGCGATCGCCCCGGCCTGCGCGAGCCGCTCGGCCCGCGTCAGCTCGCGGGCCGCGAGCTCCCGGCCCGCCTGCGCCGCTGCCAACGCGGAACGCGCGGAGAGGAAGGCGTCGGTGATCGCGCGGTCGTCGATCTGCGCGAGCGAGGCCCCCTTCGTGACGCGCGTCCCCTCGTCCACGAGGACCTGCACCACGGAGCCCGGCACCTCGGCGCGGATCTGCGCCGTGCGGTCGGCGACGAGCGTGCCGGAGAGGAGCGGCCCCGAGGAGAGCACCGACGTCTCGGCGAGGGCGATCCCCTCCGGCCCGATCTCGACGGTGACGGGCGCGGCGACGGTCGCCTCGGTCTCCGCACCCTTGCAGGCGACGAGCGAGAGGAGGGCGACGAGCGTGAACGGAACGATGAGACGACGGGACATCGACGACTTCCTCGAGAGGATGGATGGGCGGGTCATGGTCAGCGGCCTCCCGACATCGGGAGGGGAAGGTCCTTCAAGAGGGCGAGGCGGAGCCGGGCGACCTCGAGGTCGCGAGCCGCCGTCACCCGCTGCAGACGCGCCTGCTCCAGCTGCACGCGCACCTGCGTCAATTCGAGACTCGTCGAGAGCCCCTCGCGGAACCGCACCTCGGCGATCGCGTAGGCGCGCTGGGCCTGGGTGTCGGTGCCGACGCTCGCGGCATACGCCGCCTGCGCCTGCTCGAACTGGCTGATCGCGAGCAGCGCATCGACCGACGCGCCCTCACGGCTCTGCTGCAACCGCTCCCGCGCCTCCGTCAGATTCGCCTCGGCCACGAGCCGCTCGCCGCGGAGGCGGCCCCCCGTGAGCACCGGGACCGAGAGCCCGAGCGTCACGTTCCAGTTCGGGAAGTAGAGGTCGAGCGCAGAGGGGAGGAACGTCCCCTCGGGGGGATAGGCGAAGCGCTGGTAGTTGGTGCTCAGCTGCAACGCCGGAAGGCGCGCGAGCTGCGCTGCTCGCAGTGCTCCCTCCTGCGCGCGCACCTGCGCCTCCGCCTGCCGCACCGTCGCGCGGGCACCCACCGCCGTGTCGGGCTGGACCGTGCGTTCGTCGGCGAGCACAATGGGGGCCGTCGGCGACGCGGCCGCTGCTTCGTCGCGGATCGGCGTCGTGAGCGTCAGCGGCCCGGTCAGCGGAAGGTCGAGGAGCTGCTTGAGTCGCAGGTACGCCGCGGTGCGCGCCCCCGCGGCCTGAATCACCAGCGGACGCTGGTTGTCGCGTGCCACCTGCGCCCGGATGAGATCGAACTCCGCCGCCGTCCCGACCTGACGCGCCAGCTGCACCTGCGTGAGCGCGCGGTCGGTGAGGACGAGCGAGCTCTCGGCGATCGCGACGAACTGATCGGCGGCGACGGCATCGAAGTACGCTTGCGCCACCTCGAGCACCGCCTGCGCCTTCGCCGCCTCGTACGCGATCTCGGCGGCGGTGCGCCCCGCCGCCGCCCCGGCCCGCGCCGCCGGGATGCGCCCGGCGGAATAGAGCGTCTGCGAGACGTTCAACGTGAAGATCGCCGTGTTCGGCGCGGCGAAGATCCGGGCGATCGGCGAATCCTCGAAGCCGCCCCCTGCGGTGGTGTCGTTCGGATCACTGAACCGCTCGCTGATGGAAGCGAACTGGTTCTGGATCGCGCGCTGATACGCCACGCTGCCGTTCGCCTGCGGGAGCCGCGCGCTGTTCGCCTGCTGCTGGAGTCCCTTCGCGCGCGTGACGCCGGCGGCAGCAATCGCGACCCCTTCGCTCTTCTGTTCGGCGCGTCGCAGCGCGTCGGCGAGGGAGAGCGTCGCGGGGGCGGCCGAAGTGGTCGGCGCCGTGCCGGCCCCCTGCGCGGCGACGGCCATCGGCGTCGCAGCGAGCACAAGGATCGCGAGGCCGACCGCGGCGGTCGCGCCGAGGGCGCGGAGGAAGAGGCGCACGTAGGTGCGCGGGGCGTCAGAGGCGGGCGGGAACATGGAAGGCATCACATCACGGTGGAGGGCGTCGGAGAAGAGCGTGCCGAGGAGCATCGTGCAGGCGGCGTTCGCGTTCGCGACATCGGGGATCGTCCGCGTCGTGTGCAGGCGGTCCACGTAGGCGCGGAGCTCGCGGAACGAGACGGTCGGGTGGTCCGCGACCTCCGACGAGTGATCGGGGTGTTCGTGCAGCTCCGCGACGGCGGAACGGATCAGCCCGCGGCGCTCGAGCATGAACCGATGCGTGTCGCCCGCCCAGCGGGTCAGCTCCCCCTCGGGGTCGGCCGGGTCGGCCGGGAGCGTCGCGGCATCAGGGCCCCGGTGGCAGGACCGGATGACCTCGTCAATCAGGTTCGCCTTGGAACCGAAGGTACGGAACAGGGTAACTTCATTTACGCCAGCGACTTCCGCGATGCGACGGGTGGTCGCGCCCCGGAATCCGACCTCGGCGTACACCTTGGCCGCGGCGTCGAGCAGCTGTTGTCTGGTGGGTTCAGTCATAGTGCGATGCAAGTGGTTGCTTGCAATGAAAGCAAGCGACTACTTGCATCAAACTCAAGCCGGCCGAAAAGGTTCCAGACCTGGGATTCAGAGAGGTCCGCGAGACGCCTGGCCGACCTGCACCCCGCCAGCCATCGCTAGCCGATCCGACCACTTGCCTCGACACCGTTCCGCCCGCTCCTTCCTCTCCATGGCCAAGCAGAAGCCCGCCGATCCCGCCCTCGCCGCGCAGCTCACCCCGATGCAGTACCAGGTGACGCAGTGCAGCGCGACCGAACCGCCATTCCGGAACGAGTTCTGGGACCACAAGGCACCGGGACTCTACGTCGACATCGTCTCCGGCGAGCCCCTCTTCACCTCGCTCGACAAGTTCGACTCCGGCACGGGATGGCCCTCATTCACGCGCCCCGCCGTCGACGCGAACGTCACCGCGCACGTCGACCGCTCGATCCCCTTCATGCCGCGCACGGAGGTCCGCTCCGCGCAGGGCGATTCGCACCTCGGTCACGTCTTCGACGACGGCCCGGGTCCCGAGGGGCTCCGCTACTGCATCAACTCGGCCGCGCTCCGGTTCATCCCGGTGGAGCGGTTGGACGCCGAGGGGTACGGTGCGTTCCGTACGATGTTCGAGAACCCGTGAGCACCGCCCTGTGACGACCTCCTCCCTGCCCCCTGCCCCCTCCCACCTGTCCTCCGCCACCCTCGGCGGCGGCTGCTTCTGGTGCCTCGAGGCGGTCTACCTGATGCTCCGCGGCGTGCACGCCGTGAAGAGCGGCTATGCGGGCGGCCACGTCCCGCACCCGACCTACGAACAGGTCTGCGGCAAGCAGACGGGACACGCCGAAGTCGTGGAAGTCACCTTCGATCCGCAGGTGATCACCTACCGCGACCTCCTCGACGTCTTCTTCACAATCCACGACCCGACCACACGCGACCGCCAAGGCCACGACGTCGGCCCGCAGTATCGCTCGGCGATCTTCACGCACGACGGCACGCAGGCGGCGGAGGCGCGCGCCGCCCTGGCCGCGGCGCAGGCGCATTGGCCCGACCCGATCGTCACTGAGATCCGCCCGCTCGACACCTTCTGGCCCGCCGAGTCATACCACGACGACTACTTCGCACGGAACCCGCAGAACCCGTACTGCGCCGCCGTCGTCGCGCCGAAGGTCGCCAAGGCGCGGAAGGCGTTCGTGGAGCGACTCGCGCGATGAGCGGCGCCCGGCACGGAACGATGCGCGCCCGCGGTCTCGCAATCTGTCTCGCCCGACGCGCCGACGCACCGCTCGTGGCACCGCTGGTAGTGCTCCTCGTCGCGTCCCTCGCGCTCCTCGGCCTCACCCCGCTACACGCCATCGCGCAGGAAGGCGTGCTCCGCGGCGTCGTCACCGACACGACCGGTCGGCCCCTCGCCGGCGTCGAGGTCCTCTCCGTCAACGGCAAACGCAGCACCCGCACCGACCGTGAGGGGCGCTTCGCGCTCGCGCGGCTGCCATTCGGGCAGCAGCTCATCATGGCGCGCTCCCCGGGGTACCAGCCCGCGGACCGGGCAATCAACATGCTCGACGCGAACGTGCCGGAGCTCACCTTCCGGCTTCGTCGCATCGTCCAGCTCATCGACACCGTGCGGATCGTCTCGCACGACGGCTGCGCGGCGTACGACTTCACCGGCTTCGAGTGCCGGCGGCGCGCCGGCGTCGGGCAGTTCCGCGGCCTCGACGAGATCACCGCGCTCCGCCCGCACTACTGGGCCGACATGTTCGAGGGGATGCCCGGGTTCCGGAATGTCCAGGTGCCGGATCCGATCCTCGGACGCGACTGGGACGTCGAGAGCACGACCGGCTGGCGCTGCCTCGAGGCGGGCTGGAACGGCCGCGAGCGCACCGCGAACCTCGAGAACGTGCGCCCCGCCGACATCGTCGCCATCGAACACTACGATGTTTACGAGAAGGTGCCGGCCGCCTACAAGCGCCTCGCGTGGCCGAACACGCAGGAGCGGCCCTGCGCCCTGGTGATGTACTGGACCAAAGACTTCATCGCGCGGCAGCGCACCGGGCGGCGCTGAGCCGCGCGCGTCACCGCCCGCGCCGCACCACCCGCCCCGGCCGCGCCGTCGTCACCCGCCCGCCGTCGACCATCGCCACACCGTTCACGAAGACGTACGGTATCCCCGTCGCGTACTGATGCGGCTGCGTGAAGGTCGCGGGACTCCCGACGGTCGCCGCATCGAAGATGACCACGTCCGCTGCGCACCCCGCCGCGAGACACCCGCGCCGCCCCGTGAGCCCGAGCCGCGCCGCCGGCATCCCCGTCATCTTGTGGACCGCGGTCTCGAGCATCAGGACGCGCTGCGTCCGGACGTACTCGCCGAGCACGCGTGGAAACGTTCCGTACGCGCGCGGATGCGGCACCCCCTCGCCCGGATCGGTGAGCCGGCCGTCGGACGCGATCATCGTCTGCGGATGTGCCATGATGCGCCGCACATCCCCCTCGTCGATGATGTGGTACACCATCGAGGCGCCTCCCTGGAGCTCCCCCTCGAGCACGAGCGCGGCGGCGGCTTCCATGGCGTGCCCCACCCCGCGCTGCTCGGCCCAATCCCACAGTGTGCGCCCCTCGAGTGCACGGTCCCACGTCACCTCGCCGAACTGCACCCGCCGCGTGTCGCCGCCGCCGCGATCGGTCTGCAGCAGCGCCACGCTCCCGCGCAGGATGCTATCGCGGAGCGCGGGGTCGGCCACACGCGCCCGCAGCGCCGCACGTCCACCGGCGAGCGCCCACGGCGGTAGCAACACGGCGAGACTCGTCTGGCTCGCGGTGTAGGGATACTGGTCCATCATCACATCGAGTCCACGGGCACGCGCGGAATCCACCATCGCCAGCGTGACGACGCTCTTCCCCCACATCGGCTGGCCCACCGCCTTGTGATGCGTGAGCACCACGGGGATCCGCGCGTCCCGCGCGATCGTGATCGCCTCCGCCACCCCCTCGAGGAGCCCGAGCCCCTCTTCGCGCAGATGCGACGTGTAGATGCCGCCCGCTGACGCCGCCGCACGCGCGAGCGTCACCACCTCGTCCGTCGTCGAGTAGTACCCGGGCACATACCGGAGGCCGGTGCTCATCCCGTACGCGCCCTCCGCCATCCCCTGCCGGACGAGCCCCACCATGCGCGCGAGCTCCGCCGCCGTCGGCGCACGGTTCTCCGTCCCCATCACGCGCGTGCGGACGGTGTTGTGCCCCACGAGATAGGCGACGTTGATGCCGAGGCCGAGCCGATCAGCGCTATCGGCATATGCCGCGAGCGGGAATGGACCACTCCCATCGGGGCCGCCGAGGGCGAGGGTGACCCCCTGCGTGACCGCGCTCGTCGCCGCGGGCTTCTGCAGCAGCGGCTCGAGGTGCGCGTGCAGGTCGATGAACCCCGGTGCGACGATCAACCCCGTGGCGTCGACCACCCGTGCCGCGCGATTCGGATCGAGCGGCGTGCGACTCACCGCGACGATGCGGTCCCCCTGCCACGCGACGTCGGCGCGATACCCCGGCGCCCCGGTGCCATCTACGACGGTCCCGCCACGCACGAGCACCGACCAGGTCGACGGCGCAGACGACTGGGCGTGCAGCGACGCCGCGACAAGCAATCCCGCGACGAGCGATCCCGCGAACGAGTGTGCTTTCTTCAGCCGCATCTGCATCGCATCGCTCCGCATCAGGGTGACCTCACCGGGATTCGAGCGCGCCAAGCACCTTCCCGAGGAACGCATCGATCGCGTTGTTCTCGATCCAGCGGACCACGATCACGAGGTCCTGCTCCGGTGCCACGAAGACGAGGTTCGTCCCGTTCCCCACGTGCCCGAAGGCGCTCGCCGGCGCGCTCGGCATCCACTTCCGGTCGGTGTTGAGGAACCAGTTCATATAGCCATAGGTCGGCTGCGGTCCCGTCGGCGTCAGCGCCTGCGCGACCCACGCGTCGGAGAGGATGCGCCGAGCACCCCACATCCCGCGCCGCTGCGTGAGCAGGCCGAACCGCGCGAGATCCCACGCGTTGATGAACATCCCGCCACCCCAGTGCCCGCCGCCGCTCACCACCTGCACCGGACGCCCATCGAGGGTGATCCATGCATTGTCGTAGCCGTTCCAGCGCCAGCTGTGCGAGGCACCGATCGGATCCATCACCTCGTCCCGCAGCACCTCGGGGAGGGGCCGACGCCAGACGTTCGTCGCGGCGAGCGCCATCAGGTTCACGCGGACGTCGTTGTACTCGTACGTGGTGCCGGGACGCGCGCGCGGACGCGTACGCCATTCGGCGGGGTTCGACGACGGCCGGTCGGCCCAGTCGGGCTTCCCCCAGAGCGTCCCCTCCCAATCGCTCGTCTGCCGGAGGAGATCGTCCCAGATGATCGTGCGGTTGTGCGGCGTGTTCCACGGATCGAGGATCATCGACTCCCCCATCGTCGTGCCAGGCTCGGCCGGGGCGGTGAACCGCAGCCGATACGTCGGCGCCTGCGAGCGCCACACCGTATCGCGCACCGAACCGATCAGCCCGCGATCGACAGCGAGACCGACGGTGGTGGAGAGGAAACTCTTGGTGACGCTGTGCGTCATGTCGACGCGGTCCGGCTCCCCCCAGCTCGTGATGATGTACCCGCCGCGCAGGATCACCCCCGTCGGCGCGCCACGCGGCGCGAACGGCCCGATCCCCTGGCCGAACGGCTCACGCCCGAAGGTGCGGTAGTGGTTCTCCTCCATATCACGCGGGGCCTTCGCTTCGTTCGCCACCGCGAACGCGATCGCGTCGGCGAGCTTCGCACTATCGACCCCCATCGCCCGCGGCGCGCGCCGCTCCCAAGTGGCGTCGGGCACGTAGGGCGCGGCGACCGGCCGCGCCCGTCCGAGCCCCGCCTGTGCGTCCACAACCGACGGCCACGCGGCGCCGGCGATTCCTGCGACGAGCACGAGCCCAGCGGCCGCTGTGAGCCGCGCACGCTTTCGCTTGGTGCGATACGGCAGCGCCCAGAGGTAGAGGCCGGTCAGCCAGAGCCCGAAGAGGACGACCCCTGCGGGCAGAAAAATCCCGAGCTTCGCCGCGTCGCCAAAGAACGAGCCGTCATGCAGCTGCTCGATCAGATCGGACCGCCGGTACGCCGTCTGCAGTACGGCACCGTCGGCGAGCGCCAGCTGCGCCTCCCACCGCGAGTGCGTGATCACCTTCATGATCCCCTTCCCGGGGCGCACGTCCACCCGCTCGATGTCCTCCCACCCGCGCACCCCCGCCTCGGGCATCGCGCGCGCGGTGGCGAGGATCACATCCCACCCCACCGCGGGGACAGCCACCGGCGTCCGCTGCTCCGCGGGCTGCACCCAGGTGACCTGCTTCTTCACCTGCAGCAGGAGCCCCGACCCGATGACACACAAGAGGGGGAGGAAGACAGCGGCGGAGCCCCACCGATGCAGCCGGCGGGAGAGGATCGAGAGGCGCATGGGTCGGTGGGACTGGGGGACGTTGCGCGAACGCCCGGAAGATGGTCGCTTTCCCCCCGAGCCCGGAATGCCTCCCGGCCTCGTCCGTCCGCCCCCCTTCGGAGGAACCACCTCGATGTCCCTGTGGTCGCGCCCCATCCGCCTCATCCTCGTCGGCCTCGCCGCGCTCGCCCTCCCGGTGACGGCGTCGGCGCAGATGAGCGCCGCCGATTCCGCCCGTCTCGAGCGCCTGAAGGCCGAGGCCCTCGCCAAGGTCGATCCCAAGCTCGTGCAGGAGATCGTCGACCAGCTCTTCTCCTTCTCCGAGCTCGGGATGCAGGAGTTCGAGACGCAGCGCTACATCACGCGCCTCCTCCGGTCCAAGGGCTTCACGGTCGACTCCGGCTACGCCGGGATGCCGAGCGCCTGGATCGCCCGGTGGGTGAGCCCGGCCGGTCCGAAGCCTGAGATCTCCCTGGGCTCCGACGTCGACGGCATCCCGCAGGCGAGCAACCGCCCGGGCGTCGCCTTCCGCGACCCGCAGGTGGAGGGCGCGCCGGGCCACGGTGAGGGCCACAACTCCGGCCAGGCGGTGAACATCGCCGCCGCGCTCGCGGTCAAGGAGATCATGACGCGGGAGCGGATCCCGGGCACGATCGTCCTCTGGCCCGGCATCGCCGAGGAGCAGATGGCGGGCAAGGCCTTCCTCGTGCGTGCCGGACTCTTCAAGAACACCGACGTCGCGCTCTTCACGCACGTCGGCAGCGACCTCGGCGTGCAGTGGGGCGCCTCGGGGTCCACGGCGCTCATCTCCGCGATCTTCAAGTTCCGCGGCACCAGCGCGCACGCCGCCGGCGCCCCGTGGCGCGGCCGCTCGGCGCTTGACGCCGCACTGCTGATGGGCACGGGCTGGGAGTATCAGCGCGAGCACAACGAGCTCCCCACCCGCTCGCACTACGTGATCCGTGACGGTGGCGACCAGCCGAACGTTGTGCCGAGCACCGCGAGCATCTGGTTCTATTTCCGTGAGCGGGATTACGAGCGCACCAAGGCGCTCTACGAGCGCGGGCGGCAGATCGCGCAGGGCGCCGCGATGATGGCGAACGTCGCGCTCGACACCGTGATGATGGTCGGCTCCGGCTGGAGCGCGCACTTCAACAAGACCATCGCCGAGGTCACGCACAGCAACATCCGCCGCGTTGGGATGCCGCAGTGGGATTCCGCCGACGTCGCGATGGCCCGCGCGCTGCAGCGCGAGCTCGGCGTCCGCGAGGGCGGGCTCGGCACCGAGACCGCGCTCAACGTCGGCCTCCCCGTCCCCGCCAGTCAGATGATGGGCGGCGGCTCCGACGACATCGGCGACGTCTCGTGGAACGTCCCGACCGTCACGCTGCGCTTCCCGTCGAACATCCCCGGCCCGCCGGGCCACAACTGGGCGAACGCCATCGTGATGGCGACGCCGATCGCCCACAAGGGCGCGTACGCCGGCGCGAAGGTGCAGGCGCTGACGATGCTCGACATCCTGCTCCGCAAGGAGGTCGTCGACTCGGCCTGGGCGTACTTCCGCGACGTGCAGACGAAGGAGATCACGTACACCCCCTTCATCGCGCCGACCGACCAGCCGCCGATCTGGCTGAACCAAGAGATCATGGCGAAGTACAAGCCGCTCCTGCAGCCGTACTACTACGATTCGAAGAAGTTCAAGACGTATCTCGAGCAGCTCGGGATCGCTTACCCGACGACGCGCGAAGCGCTTCGGCCGCGGATGGACGGGCAGCCGCAGCCCTGAGCGCCCGGCCACGCGCGCCTGCGCGGCCCGACCGGGTACCGGGGTCGGGCCGCTCTGTGTTCAGGACCGATGCCACTCGCGTCGCCGACGGCACAGCCCGTGCAGCAACGTCCGCATCGGGGTAGGATTCAGGGACCACCAACGCCCGGAGGGCGATTATGGCCGGCCTGGACGACAAGTCGATCCAGAATCTCGTGAAGAAGATGCAGAAGCAGGCGAAGCCCCGGAATCTCGAGGCGAAGACCTACGACGCGACGGCGCCGAAGCGCGTCACCGACGCGCAGGACGAGGAGCGCGAGCGGATGTTCAAAGAGATGAAGCGCCGCGAGTTCTGACGCGACGGGGCCGCGCGACCGCGGCCCCACCGGATCGGGACGGCGTCAGTGCAGCGGGCGGAGCGCGGCGCGCACGCTGTCGATCGATCCGTCGGTCCGCGCGGGCCGGACGCCGAGGAGCGCCGCCACGAACGGATAGACGTGGACGTTCGAGAAGGCCGGGATCGTGTGCCCGGTGGCCGCGACGCCAGGCCCCGCCGCGACGAAGAGGGTCCCCATCGATGGCAGCGCCGGATCGTAGCCGTGCGCGCCCCCCCAGCTCGTCTTCCGCGCGAGTTCCGCGCGCGTCGCGATCGTCCAGCCATCGTCAGCCACCGCGACGATCGGCGTGATACGCGGGTTTCCCGCGAACCGATACGACGCCGGCAACGCGTCCCGCCGATACACCTGCAACCGCGGATGCGCCCCCGCGAGCGCGGCCATCACGCGCGCCACGTCACCGTCCCGCGGGACGATCATCGCCACCGGATTCTGGTCGAGGATCTCCACCGTCGAGAGATTCAGATAGTCATCGAGCACGATCGCGCGCTCCGCCGCCACCGGTGCCATCCCGTGGTCGCCCACGATCACGACGTTCACCACCTCGGTGAGCCCGAGCCGTGCGATCCCATCGACGATCGCACCGACCGCCGAATCCACCCGCGCGATCGCGGAGTCCACCTGCGGCGCGGCGGGCCCGAACGAATGCCCCGCATCATCGGTATCGGAGAAGTACGCCGCGATCAGCGCCGGCGCCTCGGCCGGCGGCATCGCGAGCCACTCGAGGATCCGCGCCACACGCGCCGCATTCGGGCGCGTGTGTTCGTACGGATACCACCAGGTGGGCCGCACGCCGCCCACCGCGGTCTCGGAGCCGGGCCAGAAGTACGCCGCCGTGCGGCGCCCCTGTTTCTCCGCCGTCACCCAGAGCGGCTCGCCTCCCCACCAGGCGGGGTTCCGCACCGCCGCGGTATCACTCATCCGGAAGAGCCCGAGCGTCGGCTCGTGCATCACGTTCGCCACGATCCCGTGGTGCGCGGGGGTGAGCCCGGTCACGAGGGTGTAGTGATTCGGGAAGGTCTTCGACGGGAACGACGGGACCAGCCGTTCCGCCCGCACCCCGCGGGCCGCGAGCGCCCGGAGTCGCACCGCCGTGGGGCGCTCGAGATAGTCGGTGCGGAAGCCGTCGAGCGAGAGGAGGACGACGCGCGGCCACTGGGCGACGGCTGGCGCCGGCGCGGGGCGCGACGGGGCACCGCAACCGAGGAGCATGAGCGCGAGACATCCAGCCGACCACGCACCGATCGCCACACGCGGACGCGACAGGGTCATCGCGCGCACTCCGACCATTTGCGTGATCGCGCTCACGGCGTCACCGGCTCTTCCGTGAGGAACCGCCGCAGCACCTTTCCCACCATCGACTTCGGCAGTTCCGTCTTGAATACCACGCGCACCGGCACCTTGAACGGCGCGAGATGCTGCTTGCACCAGTCGCGCAGCTCGGCTTCCGTGACCGTCTTCCCTGCTCGCGGCACCACGAAGGCGACCGCCACCTCGCCGCGTGCCGCGTCGGGGAACCCGCGCACCCCCGCCTCCTGGACGTGCGGATGCTTCGCGAGCGCTTCCTCGATCTCCCGCGGCCAGACTTGCATCCCGTTCATCTTGATGAGGTCCTTCTTCCGGTCGACGATGAAGAGGAAGTGGTCGTCATCGAGGTAGCCGAGGTCGGCGGTGTGCAGCCAGGTCCGTCCGTCGGCGTGGACGTGGAGCATCTTTTCCGCATCGGGAGCGGGGTTGTAGTAGCCCTTCATCAGCTGCGGGCCGTGCAGGAGGATCTCGCCGACCTCTCCTGTCGGCACCTCGCGGGTCGGGTCGTCGGCGTCGACGACCTTGACGCGGCAATCCGGGAGCGGGATCCCCACCGACCCCTGCTTCTCGGGGCCCTTCAGGGGCCAGACCACGGAGACGAGGTTGGACTCCGTCATCGCATACCCCTCGACGATGCGGGCCCCCGTGATGTCGGTGAAGCGCTTCCGCGTCTCCGCGAGGAGCGGCGCGGCGCCCGAGACGCAGGCCCGCATCGAGGCGAAGTCCGCTTTCCGCGAGGCGACACGCGGATGGTTGAGCAACGCGTTGTACAACGTCGGCACGCCGCAGAAGATCGCCGGCTTCGCCCACTCGATCGTCTTCACGAGGTCGTTCAGGTCACGCGGATTCGGGATGAGCACCACCGGGTTGTGCCCGATCGCACACGCCGACTGCACCCCCGTCGCGCCGTAGGTGTGGAAGAGGGGCAGCGGGAGGCAGTAGCTCCCCTCCCACTCGGGGAGCACGTCACGCATCCAGGCGCGGAACTGGAGTCCCGTGATCACGAGTGCGTGATGATGCACACGCACCGCCTTCGGCGTCCCCGTCGTGCCGCCGCTCATCAGCAGGAGCGCGTCGTCGTCGATGCCGGCACGCGCCGCCGTAGGGCGTGCCCCGCGGTGCCGCGCGACCAGCGCGGGGAGGGTCTGGTCGCCGTCACGGAGCGTCGGCCGATGCCCGCCCTTCTTCTCGAGCACGAGGGTGAAGACCGCGCGCAGCAGCGGCGGGAGCCACTCCTTGATGCTGGTCGAGACCACGTGCGTGAGGCTCGGCACACGCGTCTGCGCGCCCTTCACCCGGTCGTAGAACGTCGAGAGGGTGACGATGACCTTCGGCCGGCTCGTCGTCATCGGCCTGACGAGTTCGTCCTCGCTGTAGATCGGGTTCAGCGGGACGAGGATCGCCCCGAGCTTCCAGGCGGCCCATTCGACCACGAAGAACTGCGGGCAGTTCGGGAGGAGCACCGCGACCCGGTCCCCCCGCGTGACCCCCATCGCCGCCAGCGCACAGGCGAAGGCGTCACTCTGCTCGGCGAGCGCACGCCAGGAGATGCGCCGCCCCTTGAAGAGCACGGCCGGGGCCTCCGGCCGCTCGCGCAGTGTGTCGTCGATGTAGTCGAGCAGGGTCCGCTGCGGATACGTCCCGAGCGTCGCGGGGACGCCGGAGTCGTAGTGGCGGAGCCACGGGAGCTGGTCCATCGGTCTCGGGCTGAGGGTACATTCCGAATATGCACATCATCGTCCCGCGCCACACCCGCGCCCATGCCGCGGCCGCGCTCCTCGCCCTTGCGCCCGTCCCCCTCGCAGCGCAGACCCCGGCCCTCCTCACCGGCGACCCCACCGTCCAGCGCGCGATGGCCGCGATGCCCGCCCTCCAGGCGTGGACCCTCGAGCAGCAGGTCTCGATCTGCGAGATCCCCGCGCCGCCGTTCAAGGAGCAGGCGCGCGCCGAGGCGTTCCAGCGCCGGCTCATCGCTCTCGGCTACGCGGATGCACGCGTCGACGCCGAAGGGAACGTCATCGTACGGATCGGGCGTGGGCGCGGGCCCGTCGTGATGATCGCCGGCCATCTCGACACCGTCTTCCCCGAGGGGACCGACGTGCGCACCACGCGGACCGGCGCGCGCATCGCCGGCCCGGGGATGGGCGACGATTGCCGCGGCCTCGCGGTGCTCCTCACCCTCGCGCGCGTGCTGAAGGAGCAGCGCATCGAACCGGCCGGGACGCTTTATCTGGTCGGCAACGTCGGCGAGGAGGGGCCCGGCAACCTCCGTGGGGTGCGGCACCTCTTCACGAAGGAATTCCCGGGACAGATCCAGTACTTCATCTCGGTCGACGGCGCGGGCGGCGGCGCGATCACCGCGCGGGCCGTCGGCAGTCACCGCTACACCGTCTCCTTCGAGGGCCCGGGTGGGCACAGCTACGGCGCCTTCGGGATGACGAACCCGATGCACGCGATGGGCCGCGCGATCGCGAACATCGCCGACCTCCGCGTCCCCACGACGCCGAAGGTGACCTACAACGTCGGCATCGTGCGCGGCGGGACGAGCGTGAACACCATCACGCCGCTCGCGCAGATGGAGATCGATATGCGATCCGAGTCGCCGGAGGCGCTCGCGACGGTCGACGCGCAGATCCGCGCGGCCATCGAGGCCGGTGCCGCCGCCGAGCGGGCGCGCTGGCCCAACTCGCGCGCGGGGATCACGGTGAAGTACGACACCATCGGCATCCGCCCCACCGGGGCACAATCGGATGACACCCCGCTCGTCCGGGTCGCGTGGGCCGCCGTCGAGTCGCTGGGATGGATCCCCGCCACCACCGCCTCCAGCACCGACGCGAACCTCCCCATCGCCCTCGGCATCCCCGCCATCACCATCAACGGCGGCGGCCGCAGCAGCGGCGCGCACGGGACCGAAGAGGTGTATGAGGAGCTCCCCGATTCGTACAAGGGGCCGCAGCTCGCCCTGCTGATCGTCACCGCGCTCACGGGCATCGCCCGCTAGGAGGATCGATGGACCGCCGTCACTTCCTCTCCCAGACGCTCCTCGCGGGCGTCGTCGTCTCCCTCCCCGCCGCGCTGCGGGCCCAGGGCACCCCGCAGGGGCGCGCCACGACCGCGCCCCTCCCGCCGCTCACCGTCTACAAAAGCGCGACCTGCGGGTGCTGTCGCGCCTGGGTCGATCACATGCGCGGCGCCGGCTTCACCGTGCGCACGGTCGACACCGAGGACCTCGGCCGCGTGAAGGGGGAGCTCGGCGTGCCCGGCGCGCTGCAGTCGTGCCACACCGCGGTCGTGGGTGCGTATCTCGTCGAGGGGCACGTCCCCGCCGCCGATGTGAAAAAGCTCCTCGCGCAGAAGCCCGCCGTGCGGGGGCTCGCGGTGCCGGGTATGCCGATCGGTTCGCCGGGGATGGAGCAGGGTGACCCGAAGGCCTATGACCGGTACGAGGTGATGGCGTTCACGGCGCAGGGACGGACGTCGGTCTTCGCCCGGCACTGAGGCGATCGGCGAGCACGACGCTGAACGTGGGCGGACGCCGTCAGCGCCCCGCCCGCGCCATCACCGCACTGAGCGGTCCCGGCGCACCTGCACCCGCTTCCCCTTGATCGTCGTCGCCGAGAGCGTGGTGACCACGTCGTCGGCGATGGACTCCGGCACCTCGACGATGCTGTGCCGGTCCCAGATCTGGATGGCGCCGATCGCGCTCGCGTCCATCCCCATCTCATTCACGATCGCGCCGACGATGTCACCGGGCCGGATCTTCAACTTGCGCCCCGCGCCCACGTAGAGCTTCGCGAGCGAGCCGCCGGGACCCGTGCCCTTCCGCTTCGCGGTGGTGCGCGGCGCCTTGGGCGCCGGCCCGCGCGCCGGACGTGTGGCCGCCGAGCGCTCCATCGCCCCTTCCGATGCGTCGGTCGTCGTCGCTTCGCGGCGCGCCTTCCGCGCCGCCTCGCGCTCGCGCGCCGGATGCCGCTCCCGCGCGTCGGGGATCTCCGCTTCGTCCGCACCCCCCGGCTCCCCCACCGCCTGCTTCACCGCGGCCGCGGCGACGTCGGCGAGAGAGAACTCGCTCGCGAGCGCGTCGACGATCCCACGCCACGGGTCGAGCCCGCCGGCGACGATCACCTCGCGGAGCGCCGCCTGCGCGTGCGCCATCCGCTGGGCCGTCAGGTCCGCGACCGTCGGGACAGGGGCCACCGTGATCGGCTGCCCCGTCGCGCGCTCGAAGCTCCGGAGCCACCGCTGCTCACGCGGCTCCATCAGCGTGATCGCCAGGCCGGTGCGCCCCGCGCGTCCCGTGCGGCCGATGCGATGCACATACGCTTCCGTCGCGTTCGGCACGTCGTAGTTCACCACGTGCGAGACGTGCTGCACATCGAGGCCGCGCGCGGCGACGTCCGTCGCCACGAGCAACGTCGAGGTCTTCGCACGGAAGCGCTTCATCACGCGGTCGCGCTGCTCCTGCGAGAGCCCGCCGTGCAACGCCTCCGCCTGGAGCCCCCCGGCGGTGAGCGTCTCGGTGAGCGCGTCCACCTCGGTGCGCGTGCGGCAGAAGACGATCGCGCTCGTGGGGCGCTCGACATCGAGGATCCGCGCGAGCGCGCGCATCTTGTGCGGGCGCGCGACGAGATACGCCACCTGGCGGATCGTCGCGGTCCGCGCGGCCTTCACCGCGGCGGTGTCGACCTCGATCACCTCGGGGTCGCGCAGATGCGTCTTCGCAATCGCCGCGATCCGCGGGGCGAGCGTGGCCGAGAAGAGTGCGACCTGCTTCTCCGCCGGCGTCGCGGCGAGGATCGCTTCGAGGTCCTCGGCGAAGCCCATATCGAGCATCTCGTCCGCCTCGTCGAGCACGACCGTGCGCAGCGCCCCGAGGAAGACGGTCTTGCGGCGGATATGGTCGAGCGCACGCCCCGGCGTCGCGATCACCACATCGGCGCCGCGCTTGAGCGTACGGATCTGGCTCTCCATCGGCGTGCCGCCATAGATCGGCACCGCCACCGCGCCGAGCCCGGCGCCGTACTTCCGGATCGCCTCGGCCACCTGCATCGCGAGCTCGCGCGTGGGGACGAGCACGAGCGCGGCGGTCCGCTCGCGGGGCGGCGCGTCGGGTGAGAGGCGATGCAGCAGCGGGAGCGCGAAGGCCGCGGTCTTCCCGGTGCCCGTCGCCGCCTGCGCAAGCACGTCACGGCCGGCGAGGAGCGGCGGGATCGCGGCCCGCTGGATCGGGGTCGGCTCCTCGTACCCGAGGGCCGTCAGCGCGGCCGCGACGCGCGGCTCGAGGCCGAGCGCGTCGAAGCCGCTCGGCGTTCCGGTGGGGGTTCCGGTGGTCGGCGGGACGTTCAGCGGGGCGTTCAGCGCGCCGCCCGGCGCGCGCGGAGCTCACGGAAGGAGACCAGCTTCCCCTGCGCCTCGTCCCAGAGGGCGAGCCGCAACGTCTTCACCGCCGTGCCGAGCGTCAGCACCGGCGCCGCCTCGAAGATCGTGTTCTCGGCGTGCGCCTGCGGGAGCCGGTAGTTCGGGATCTTCGGCCCCAGATGATGCACGTGATGGAAGCCGATGTTCCCCGTGAACCAGTTCAGCACCGGCGGGAGCTGCAGGAAGGAGCTCCCGGTGATCGCGGCGGTGGCGTAGTCCCACTGCTGCCCGCGCTCCCAGTACGCCTCCTCGAACTGATGCTGCACGTAGAAGAGGAAGATCCCCGACGCGAGAGCGATGTACATCGCCGGGAAATAGAGCAGCACCACCGACTCCCAGCCGACGGTCAGGATGAAGATCGTCGCCGTCGACGCGATGGCGATGTTCGTGGTCCAGACGTTCCAGAGCTGGGTCGGGCCCGTCGACGTGCTGAGCGTGCGCCAGCGCGAGAGTACGATCATGTACAGCGGACCGAGCCCGAAGAGCACGATCGGATGCCGGTAGAGCCGGTACTTCAGCTTGCCGACCCGCGAGAGCGCCTCGTACTCCGCGACGGTGAGGGTCGAGACGTCCCCCGTCCCGCGCCGCTCGAGGTCGCCCGAGGAGGCATGATGGATCGCATGGTCGCGACGCCACTGCAGGAAGGGCGTGAAGGTCAGCACCCCGGTGATGAACCCGATGGCGTCGTTCACCTTCGGCCACGGGAGGAAGCTCCCGTGCGCGCAATCATGCATGATGATGAACGTCCGGATGAGGAGCCCGGCGATCACGAGGATGAAAAGCGCCGTCGCCCAAGGCGCCACCGGCATCAGCTGGTAGCCGATGACCAGCGCCACGACGAGCAACCCGAGGGTGTTCGCGAACTGCCAGAGGGAGCGGGCCCAGTCGGCCCCGGCGTAGCGCGCGACGACGGCGCGCCATTGAAAGCGATCAAAGCGACCTGACATCAATTGATCCGGTTGAGGTCGATCACGAACACGAGGATGGAATTGGACGGGATGGCGCCCACCCGCTCGCCACCGTAGCCGAGGGCGGGCGGGATGATCAACTGCCGCCGCCCGCCGACCTTCATCCCGCGAATCCCCTCGTCGAAGCCGGGGATCACCGCCCCGGTCCCGAGGGTGAAGGGGCCGAGGGTGCCGCTGTCGAACTCGGTCCCGTTGCGGAGGTACCCCGCATAGCCGACCGTCACCGACTTGTTCGTGTCGGCGGGGACCGTCGCCCCGGTGCCGACGATGAGGTCGCGGTAGTAGAGCCCGCTCGCCGTCTTCGTGGAGGTGGCGAGGTTCACATCGAGGGCGGCGGCGAAGTTCGTCTCCTCGATCTTCGGGATGAAGACCGAATCACCGCCACAGGCGGCACTGACGACGAGGAGCAGGAGCGCCGCGGCGCGACGCGGGGCGCCGAAGGCGGCCCGAAGGGAGGCGTGGGACATACCGTAAGCTAACGCTCGGCCCGGCCTACGGCGTTCCGGCATTCCCTTATAGATGGCGGCGTGGCGGGACGAGGAGGGCCCCGAAGAGGAGCCCCGCCGTGAGGGCGAGCAACGCGCTCAGCACCGCGATCAGCGTCTCGAGCCCCATCGTGTAGTCCCGCTCCATCACCATCCCGATCGCCCGGAACCCCACGCTCCCCGGGACGAGGAGCATGATCCCCGGCAACCGGACCAGCGACCCCGGCCGGCCGCTCCAACGGCCGTACAGGTTAGCGAGTGCCGCCATCGCGAAACTCGCGAAGAAGACGCCGCCGGCGAAGACCGCCGACCCGTCCGCGAACCACGCCCCCGTCACCCGCGTGATCACGTACCCCGCGAGCGCGCTCGCCATCACCAACGGCACATCGCGGCGGGCGGCCCGGAAGAGCGTCGCGAAGCTCGCCGCGGCCAGGACGGCCGCCACCCACTCCACCGCCATCGGCAGCACCGACGGCGCGGGCGTCGGCACCGTCCAGCCGATCGCCCCGAGCACCTGTGTCGCCGCGATGCTCCCGAAGGTCAGCTTGAGCAGGACCGTCAGCGCGCCCGCCGCGCGCGCGGAGCCCGACGAGAGCTGCTGCGTCGCGAGCTCCGTCATCGCCGTCGTGAGCATCAGCCCGGGCATCAGCACGATCAGCGCGGAGACCACCACCGTCTGCACCGCGATCGGCGCCACGAAGTGCCCGAAGAGCGTCGCGAGCGTCGTCGCGACGAGGGCGCTCACCGCTTCGTTCGCCGCATCGAGATCGGGGTGTTCGCCGCTCCGCACGGAGATCCAACCGATGACGAGTCCGAGGACGCAGGCGACCGCGAGGTCGAGCCACGACGTGCCGAGCAGCCCCGCCACCGCCGTCGACGCCACGCCGAACGCGGCGATTGTGCGGAGCTGACGCGCGCGAGTCCTCGGGCGGTCGAGGGCCCGCATCGCGGTCCACGCGCCGTCGATGTCGAGCCGTCCGGCGAGCACCTCCTCGCCGATTCGGTCGAGCGCGGCGAGCGCCCCGAGGTCCACGTGACCCGGCTCGAGCCGCAGCACGCGCGTCTGCTGGCTCCCGAGGAGCGCGTCGGTGTCGGTCAGCGAGAGGAGCAGGCCCGTCGGCGTCGACCAGGCCTCGCACTCGAGCCGCAGCGCACGCGCCGTCGCGCGCACCGCCCCTTCGAGGCGCTGCGAACTCACCCCGGCGTTGTGCAACCGACGCGCGTACTCCGTGAGGAAGCGCACCCGCGCGTCGAGCGCATGCCCATCTCCCAGTCTCGCCCCCGCGGACGCGTGCCCGGCCATCGTCACGTCGTCGGGCCGCGGCGCGTGGGGATCAGGATCAGCTGGTCCTGCGGCGGCGTCAGGAACTCGGCGCCGCTCGGCGTGATCACCGTCATCTCCTCGACGGAGATCGTCTTCGTCCCCTCACCCCAGGTGCGGCCGTCGCTGCCCGGGAGCGCCCACGCCATGAAGCCGTCGTACGCGAAGGTCATCCCGGGCTTCAGCGCGCGCCGCTCGGTGCGATTGAGGCGCGGACCCGCGTCGTGCGCCCAATACCCCACCCCGTGCCCCGTGCCCCAGGGCACCGTCGTCGAGCCGTCGCGTGCCATGATCACCCGTTGCGCGGAGTCCACCTGCGCCCCCGTCGCGCCCGGCCGCATCGCCGCGAAGGCCGCGCGCGATCCCGCCCGCGCGATCTCCCACCGCCGCTGCACCTCAGCCGGCGGCGCGGTCTCCCCCGGCCGCAGCACATACGCGAAGCGCTGGATGTCCGTCCCCCAGACGCCGTGCACCTTGATGCCGAAGTCGGTCTGGATCACGTCGCCCGGCTGGATCACACGATCACTCGCGTGCGAGTGCCCGCGGTCGGGGCCCGAGTTCACGCTCGGATTCTGCGTCGGGTTCCACCCGTCCTCCACCCCGAGCTCGCGCATCCGCCGCTTCAGGAAGCGCGCGATATCGGAATCCTTCGTGACCCCCGGCACCACCTGCGCATAGGCCTCCACCTCGAGCCGCGCCGTGAGCGCCGCCGCGCGCTTCATGATCTCGACCTCGGCGGGGAGCTTCACCCCGAGCCAGGCCTGAACGAGGTCGTGCGACGGGACGAGCCGCCGCGACCAGGCGGGACCGAGCGCCTGCTCGAGCCCGCGCCGCTGGGTGGCCGAGAGCCCGTCGGCGATCCCGCTCCCCTCACCGCTGTTGATGGCGATGCGCTGGGCGCCCGAGGCGCGCAGGCGGTCCGCGATGGCGCGATAGAGCGCGGCCGTCGTCCCGTCGTACACGACCACCGAGTCGTGCGTCCCGAGTTCGCGAAGCGCGATCGCCTCGCCGAAGCCCGAGAGCATCACCGTGCGCACCGCATCGCCGCGCCGCGTCACGATCACCGCCGACGGCGCCCCCGCGTTCTCGCCCCCCAGATGCAACGCGAGCGGGTCGTTCGCGTTCTCGCGGAAGAGGCTCACCCAAGCATCGACGTTCGTCTCGCGCATCGCGGCCGGGAGCAGTGTCGCGATCCGCTCCTTCCGGATCGCCGGCCAGGGGTTCGGCCCGGTGAAGTCGTCGGCGCGCGGCGCGGGCGCGTCTCCCACGCCGGCGCGCGGAGCCTGATGTCGCGCGAAGAACTCCCACGTGAGGTCCCACGAGTCGATCTGGTCCGGGGAGTCGTCGCGGAGCAACGTCTCGCGGTTCACGCGGCGACTGAAGGTGTGCCCCCCGCTCGCCGGCCCGGGGGCCGGGTCCACGTAGATCTTCGTCTCCGCCAGATGCGGCTTCCGGGCGCGGAGCGCGTCGACGAGCTGCTGGTCCTCGACGAAATCCACGTCGGTGTCGTTCGTCGCGACATGCACGAGCAGGGGCCGCTCGAGCGCATCCACTTGGTAGAGCGGCGAGCGGCGGATGTACTCCGCGCGCTGCTCGAAGGGGAGCCCCGAGAGCTCGCGCTGCGTCGAGAAGCTCCGCGCGTACGAGGGGCCCTTGTACGAGAGACGGAAGACGAGGTTCGTCACCGGGACGATCGCCGCCCCCGCCACGAAGCGCGCGCGGTCGCCGCGCATCATCAGGAGCGCCGTGATGTAGCCGCCGTGACTCCATCCCATGAGGCCGATGCGCGCCGGATCCACCTCCGGGCGCGCCCGCAGGAAGTCGACCGCGTCCTCCACGTCATCGACCTCTTTGCCGCCGTAGTCGATCGCGCGGTGATGGGCCTCGCCATAGCCCGTCGACCCGCGGTAGTCGGGCGCGACGATCACATACCCGCGCTGCGTGGCCTCGATGATGAAGGGGAGGTAGTTCTGATCCCAGTTCCCGTGCACGCCGCCGTGCACCCAGACCAGGGCCGCGTGCGCGCGCGCGCCGCGCGAGGTGAGCGGCGAGAACACATAAACCGGGATATCAAGATCGCCGTGGCGGCTCCGGTACGTCGTCTTCTCGTAGCGCATCACGCCGGCGCTGCGCGCGGCGAAGAGGCTGTCGGTCCGGGCCTTCGCGGCGCGGTCGCGCGCGTAGTCGGCCACGGGATGGTCCTCGTGCCGGTCGCTCACATAGAGCTTCGCGGCGCGCTCGGGGTCCATCACCACGGCGGGACGCGCCGGCGCTTGGGCGAGGAGGGGGAGGGCGAGACAGCAGGCGAGGAGGAGACGCATGCGGGGGTCGGGCCAGGGGTGGAGGGGACGGTCTGAAGTTAGGGTCGGACCCGCCCCGACGCCCCTCGACCGCCGGTCACTCCCCGAGCAGCCGTCGCACCGCCGGTTCGAGCGAGACCGCCCCGATCGGCCCGAGCACCGTGTGTCGGATCGCGCCGGTCCGGTCCAGGAGGAACGAGGTCGGATAGCCCCGCACCCCGCCGAAGGTCCGCTCCGCCTCCGCCCCCACGTGCGCAATGGGATAGGTGATCTCCCGCGCCCGCACGAACGCCGCCACCTCCGCCGTCGGCGCCCGGTCGACCGCCAGCCCGACGATTACGAACCCCCGCTCGCGATGCCGCTGGTACATCGCCTCGAGGACCGGCATCTCCACCCGACAGGGGGCGCACCACGTCGCCCAGAAGTTCACGAGCACGACTTTGCCGCGGAGCGAATCGCTCGTGATCGGCGCGCCGCCGAGCCCCACATAGGTGTAGGCGGGCGCCGCCTCCGGCCCCGAGCGCACCCCGACCAACGCTCCGAGGTGCGGCAGCAACGTCGGCGCCGCCCACCAGAGGGCGAGGAACAGGACGACGTTCCCAAGGGTGAGAAACTTTCGGAGGGTTAACACTAGGGGCGGCCGGCGCGTAGGTTGAAATGGAAGGGTCACCCACTCCCTCTGCCCCGACAACCCCATGCGCGCCCTCCTCGCCCTCGCCGCCACCGCGACCCTCACTGCCTGCGCGGCAGGCTCCGGCTCAGCCGGCCCGGACATCGCCCCCACGCCGACCGTCGCGACGGCGCGCGTGGTGACCAACGCCGGGAGCACCGTGACCGCCGGGGCGATGAACATCGACCTCGACGTGAAGCTCGCCGTCACCGGGACGCCCGAGCAGGCCTGGACCGCGCTCGCCGCCGTCTATCAGGAGCTCGCGATCCCGCTCTCCATCAACGACGCCGCCAACAAGACCCTCGGCAACACCGGGTGGCGCGTCCGACGCTCGATCGGCCGCGTGCCGGCGCAGCGCTACCTCGATTGCGGGTCGTCGGGCACGCTGGCGAACGCCGAGACGTACCAGCTGTCGCTGTCGATCGTCTCGAACGTGAAGCCGAACCCGCGCGGCGGCGCGATCGTCACCACCGCCCTCTCCGGCACCGGGCGCAACCCGATCACCTCATCGAGCGCCGACGTGCGCTGCGTCAGCACCGGCGACCTCGAGCTGCGCATCCGCGAGATGGTCGAGCGCGGCATCGTCCGCTGACGACGCGGCACGCACGCCGAGGCACTACAGCAAGGCGGCGATGTCCGCCGCGATCGCCTTCGGCTCGTCCTGCGGACCGTAGCGCTTCACCACGACGCCGTCCCGCCCGACCAGGAACTTCGTGAAGTTCCACTTGATCGCCTCGGTCCCCAAGAGACCGGGGCGTTCGTGTTTCAGGCGTACCCAGAGCGGATGGGCGTCGGCACCGTTCACGGCGATCTTCGCGAACATCGGAAAGGTCACGTCGTAGGTCGTCGAGCAGAACGTCGCGATCTCGTCGGCGCTCCCCGGCTCCTGCCCCCCGAACTGGTTGCAGGGAAAGCCGAGCACGGCGAACCCGCGCGGCCCGAACTCGCGATGCAACGTTTCGAGGCCGGCATACTGCGGCGTCATCCCGCATCCGCTCGCGACGTTGACGATGAGCAGCACCTGGCCCTTCCACGGCGCGAGCGTCGCGGGGGTATCGCCGAGGAGGGGCTGGACGGGAATCGCGTAGAGGTCGTCGGTCATCGCAGGAAGGGAAGAGAGGGCGTACAGCAGGATGGCGTGTGTCAGGGATCGACCGCGAGCGCCACCGGTTCGAGCATCGGGCGCTTCGCCACGATCCGGTCACCCGAGGAGCGACCGCGCGCGTGGCGCCAGAGCCACGGGACGAGATACCCACCGAACCAGCCGAGTTCCCCGAGCGCGCGCGCGATCGGCGACGGCGCCGCACAAGGCGGCAGCGGCGTCGCCCAGTCGTCCCCGATCCCCGGGACCCCGAGCCGCGCGGCGAGTGCCTCCGCGATACGACGATGCCCCTCGTGGTTCGCGTGCAGCCGGTCCGCGCTCCAGAGCCGCGGGTCCGTCACCCACGGATGCGCCGCGAGATCCACCACCAGCGTCCCCGTCTCGGCGCCCAGCGCGCGCACCCCGGCGTTGAACTCGGCGAGCCTGGCGCTCACGCGCCCCGCGAACGGGATCAGCTCCGAGAGATCCGGCATCGTGATCGTGAGCACCGTCGCCCCCTCGGCGCGCAGCGCACGCTGCATCGTGCCGAGGTCCGCGAGCACCGCGTCGAGAGCGAAGCCCGACTGGATGATGTCGTTCGTCCCCGCGAAGACCGTCGCAAGATCGGGGCGCATCGCGAGTGCGGGGGCGAGTTGCGTCTCGAGCACCTGCCGCGTGCGACGCCCGCGGATCG
>JARIFA010000078.1 GCA_031127075.1 Gemmatimonadota bacterium
CCGACCTTCACCGGCTGCCTGATTGACGTCCGCCCCATCGGCGTGCTCACGATGCTCGACAAGGGTGAGCCCGACGACAAGATCCTCGCCGTGCCGTGTGACGACCCGGCCCACGGCGAGTACTTCGACATCGCCGACATCCCGCAGCATACGCTCCGCGAGATCGAGCACTTCTTCGCGGTCTACAAGGACCTTGAGGGGAAGCGGGTCGAGTTGCGCGGGTGGGAGAAGTCCGACGTGGCGATGCGGATCATCGAGGAGAGCGTGGACCGTTATGCGGCCCGCTATCTCTCTGAGGGTCCCTGAGGCTCAGTCGCGCGTCGGCGTGAGCCGACCGTAGCCGCCCCGGAAGTACAGGAGCGGCGTCGCCTCCGACGAGACCGCGTCGAGCACCTCGCCGACGACGATGGTGTGGTCTCCGCCGGGATAGGTCGCCGTGACGCGGCACTGGAGGCGCGCGAGCGCGCTGTCGAGCAGCGGCACCCCGTCGAGGCCGCGCGTGACCGACAGCCCCGCGAAGCGATCCGCCTCGCTCGATGCGAAGCGCCGCGAGAGCGCCGTCTGCGCCTCGGAAAGGATGTGGACCGCGAACGCCGTACCGGTCGTGAGCGCGGGCGCGGCCGAGGCGTCGAGGTCCACGCAGACGAGGATGAGCGGCGGCGCGAGGGAGACGGAGCTGAAGGCCGTCGCCGTCATCCCGAGGTCGGTACCCTCGCCGGCCCGCACGGTGAGGACGGTGACGCCGGAGGCGAAGCGGCTCAGCGCCGCGCGGAAGGTCGTGGGGTCGATCGGGGCCATCGGGGTCAGATGAATCGGAGAGATGGGAAGCCGAACGCGAGGAGCGCACCGCCCGCGGTGGCGGCGAGGTTCACGAGGTCGTTGGTCATCCACCGCCATCCGGCGGCGTGCTCGGTGAATGTGTCGCAGTGCCGTGCCCGTTCCCCGATCGTTCCGCAGGTCGGGCATCGCCAGCGACCCTGCCGCGTCGCGCCGAGGACGCTGTCGAGCAGGGCGCCGAGGAACCCGGCCGCCGCGATGGTGATGATGCCGCCACGGCCGGCGGATGGGATGAGCCAGGGCGCGGCGAGCGCGGTGACCGTGGCGCCGGCGAGCGCCGCGAGGGTCCCCGCGACGGTGACGCCCCCGGAGAGGCCCGGCGGGAGGGGCGCTCCCGTGAGTAGATGCCGCGGCGTGCCGCCGACCCGCGTGCCGACCTCCGTCGCCCACGTATCGGCCGCGGCCGCGGCGAGGGCCCCGAGTGCGGCGAGGCGCAGCGCGGGATGATCGCCGACGCTCAGCAACCCGGCGAAGACGCCGCCGTTGGCTACGACCTGCACCGCCGACCGCCGCCCCCCATCGGGGATGACGTCACGCGTGCGCCGCGCCTTCTCCGCCCGGCCCCAGCGGCTGAGGGCGGTCGCGAGGACGAAGTAGAGCACGAGGACGGCGCCCCACCCCCACCCGGCCCGGACGGCGAGCGCGCCGACGACAACCGCCGCGGCCTGTCCCGACACGGAGAGACTGCCGGCACGACCAGCGAGGGTCGCGATCGCGGCCGCCACCGCGACGCCCCACCACCCCCGGTCGATCACGGCGTCCGCGACGGGCGTGCGGCCTCGAGGAGCGCGGTGACGCGGGCGCGAAGCCCCTCGGGGGCGCGGAGCGCCTCACCGACGGCGCGGAGGCGACGGCGATAGACGGAGAAGGCGCGCCACCAGACGGCACACGCGGCGCACTCGTGCGCATGCGGTGCGTCGGCCCGACCAGGGTCGGACGACGGTCCGGCCAGCGCGGCGTCGGCCGCGAGGCGGAAGGTCTGGCAGGCCGCGGGAGGATCCAGCGGAGAAGTCATTGCTGCGGCGGAAGGGGGGGGATCCGACACGTGGGACCGCTGAGGCGGATTGCCTCGCTCACGGGGCACTCGGTCGGCCCTTCCGATTCCTTGAACGTGCGACGGCGCGGTTTCGTGCCGTCCCGCCGGGCGCCCGGGCGGGTTAGCTTGCCCGCCATCCCCTCCCCACCGATTTCCCCACGCATGGCTGACCTGGTCGATCCCGTCGTGCCCCTGATGCTTCTCGAGGCCGTCCGGGTCGTCGACACCCCGGACGATGACTTCGAGTTCGAGTTCGTCGAGGAGCTCCGCACGAAGCGGCTCGGCCTCAGCGACACGGTGCGCAACCAGATCCGTCGGTACGAGGAGGCGGTCCGCCGTGGGCAGGGGGTCAGCTTCGACGAGGCGAGCGGGATCGCCCGGCTGATCGGGCGTCGTCCCGACGCGGAGGCGGTCTTCCGTGAGGCGGGGCGTCGCCTGGCACGGGTGGCCTATGGCCGCATCGGCGCCCCGGTCCGCTGGTTTCTGCGTCTCATGCCGGGACTCGTGGCGCGCCCCCTCGCGCTCCGGCAGGTGAAGCGGATGGTGCGTCGCTATCTCGGCGATGGCGTCCGGCGCGTCGGTGCGACGATCTCCGCCGAGGCCGGTCGCTCGATCAGCTTCGACGTGGCGCCACGCAGTGGTGGGTGCGCCTTCCACGAATCGACCCTGCGGGAGTTCATCCGGCAGTGCCTCGGCGCCGTCGGCGCCGTCGAGCACGTGCGCTGCCGAGGTCGGCAGGAGGGCACGTGTGAATGGCGCGCCGAGTGGCGCGCGATCCGGTGACCCGATGATCCTCTCGCTCGAGACCCTGCCGGCCATCCAGACCGCGCTCCGCGAGGCGGGACTCGACGGCTGGCTCCTCTACGACTTCCGCGGCGCCAATCCCGTCGCGGCCTCGCTCCTCGGCTTCGAGGGGATGGTGACCCGCCGAGTCTTCGTCTGGATCCCAGCGTCCGGGGACCCCGTCGCGGTGACGCACGCGATTGAACAGGGGCCGTGGCGCGGCTGGCCGACGGCGTGGGGGAAGGTCATCTACAGCGCGTGGGGAGAGTTCGAGTCGGCGCTCCCGCCCCTCGTCGGTGGCCGACGGATCGCGATGGAGTACTCCCCGGGGGATGCCGTCCCCGTGGTCGACCGGGTTCCGGCCGGCGTCCTCGACCTCGTGCGGGCGACCGGCGCCGAGGTCGTCACGAGCGCCGAGTTGGTGACGCGCTTCTTCGCCGTCTGGAGCGACGCCGAGATCGCGTCGCACCGTCGGAACGCGGAGGCGCTCCGCGAGGTGGCGCACGCGGCCTTCGCGCGGATCGGGGCGGCGGTGCGCGCGGGCACAACGATCCACGAACACGAGATCGCCGCCTGGATCCGCGAGGAGTTCGGCCGGCGCGGACTCGAGGTGGACCACGGCCCGATCGTCGCGGCGACCGAACACGCCGCCGATCCGCACTACGAGCCGTCGGCGGCCTGGCCCCGGGCGTTCCGCGAGGGTGACGTGGTGTTGATCGATCTGTTCGCGACGACCGCGGGGGCCCCGGGGATGTGGGCCGACCAGACGTGGATGGCGAGCCTCGGGGCACCGAGCGCCCGGGCCGCAGAGGTCTGGGCGGCGATCCGTGACGCGCGGGACGCGGCGATCGCGACGCTCCGGACGCGGCTCGCCACGGAGCGCGCGGTGCGCGGGGGCGAGGCCGACGACGCCGCGCGCGCGGTGATCGTCGCGCGCGGGTTCGGAGCGGCGTTCACGCATCGGACGGGGCACTCGATCGATGCGCGCGGGCTGCACGGGATGGGGCCGAACATCGACAACCTCGAGACGCGCGAGACGCGCACCCTGCTCCCCGGCGTCGGCTTCTCGATCGAGCCCGGGATCTACCTGCGCGGCGAGATCGGGATGCGGACCGAGGTGAACGCGTACGTCGACCGCGACGGGGCGCTCGTCGTGACGCCGTCGGCGATCCAGCACGACCTCCTGGTGATCTGAGGCGCCCGGGTCGGCGCGTCGTCCGCGCGCCGCTGCGGGGCAGCGGTCCTCGCGCTCAGGCGCCGGTGAGCGGCACGAAGCGGTCGAGGACCATCGCCGCGAAGAGCAGCGCGAGGTAGAGCAACGAGTAGCCGTACACCCACCACGCCGGCTTCGCGAACTCGGTCGCGGTGCGCACGCGCCAGACGCCGTGGAGCAGCACCCCGCCGAGCGCGAGCGCGAGCGCCAGGTAGACGGGGCCGAAGGCCCCGAAGGCGACCGGCAGCACCGTCAGCGCCACGAGCAGGATGGTGTACCACCACATTTGCTCCTTCGTCTCCGCCTCGCCCCAGACGAGCGGCGCCATCGGGACCTTCGCGTTCCCGTAGTCGCGTTGCTTGTTCAACGCGAGCGCCCAGAAGTGCGGGGGCGTCCAGTAGAAGACGATGAGGAAGAGGAACCAGGCGGTGAGGTCGAGCCGATTCGTCACCGCCGCCCACCCGACGAGCGGCGGGAAGGCCCCGGCGGCGCCGCCGATCACGATGTTCTGCGGCGAGCTGCGCTTGAGCCAGCGCGTGTAGATGAAGACGTAGAAGTAGAACCCGGCAAGGGCGAGCGCCGCGGTCAGGACGTTCACGAAGGTCGCGAGCATCCAGGTCGCGGCGGAGGCGATGCCGACGCCGAAGGCGATGACGGCGGTCGCGTGCATCCGGCCGCTCGGGATCGGACGGAGCCGCGTCCGGGTCATCACGTCGTCGATGTCGCGGTCCAGGTACATGTTGACCGCGTTCGCGCCGCCGGCCATCAGGTAGCCGCCGAGCATCACGAGGAGCACGGTCGTGAGTCGCGGTGTGCCGGCCACGTACATCGGGGCGACGGTGGTGACGAGGAGGAGCGAGATGATGCGCGGCTTGGTGAGCGAGACCAGGTCGCTCCAGAGGGTGCGCGGCGCCTCGGCGACGGGCGCGGTCACGAGCGCACCTCGCCGGGCGCCGCGGGGAGTTCGACTTCGATGACCGGCGGGCGGACGGCGGCGCGCCAGGCGAGGACGAGCGTGAGGACGAGCGCCGCCGCGGGGACGAGCGCGAAGCCCCACTCGAGCGCGGACCGGGCGGGGACGGCGGCGAGCACGCGGCGCGTGGACTGCAGGATGCGGGCCTGCGCGACGAGCGCGGCGAGCACCGCGGTCCAGAAGAGGATCGTGACGACGAGTTGGAGCATCGGTGAAGTATCACCGGTGGCCCTCGCCCGAGGGAGCCCTCGGCCGTAGCTTCGCGGCATGACCTCCCCCTCGACCCCAGGCCTCGAGCGCCGCCTCGGCCTCTGGAGCGCCATCGCCGTCGTCATCGGCGTGACGATCGGCTCCGGGATCTTCCGATCCCCCGCCGGCATCGCCGACAAGCTCCCCGGCCCTCTGCCGATGTTGTCGGCATGGGTCGTCGGTGGGATCCTCGCCATCTGCGGCGCGCTGACGCTCGCGGAGATCGCCAGCGCGCTCCCCGCCACCGGGGGGATCTACGTCTTCCTCCGCGAGGGGTGGGGGCGCGCCACGGCGTTCGTCTTCGGGTGGGGACAGTTCGCGATGATCCGCGCGGCCTCGCTCGGGGCGATCTCGATCACCTGCGCCGAGTACTTCTGGCGCGTGCGCACCGGGGCGTCGCCGACGGATGCCGACGCGATGACCGTCCGGTACCTCGCTGCCGGCGCGATCCTCATCACCGGCGTGTTCAACGTCGTCGGGGTCCGCGTCGGCTCGGCGTTCACCAACCTGACCGTGCTCGCCAAGTACGGGGGGCTACTCTTCATCGTGCTGGTGGCCTTCGCGATGGGGCTCCCCGCGACGGGGGGGCATTACCTGCCGGCCGCGCCGGCGGGGAGCTTCCAGTGGTCGGCGTTCGGGCTGGCGATGGTGAGCACCCTCTGGGCCTTCGACGGCTGGGCTGATGTCGCCTACAACGGCGGGGAGGTGCGAGACCCGCAACGGAACCTTCCGCGCGCGCTGATCGGCGGCACCCTGCTGGTCATCGCGATCTACCTGCTGGCGAACCTCGCCTATCTCGCCGTCTTGCCGATCGAGGAGATCCGGGTCTCGAAGCTCGTGGCGGCGGACGTGGCGCAGCGGGTGATCGGGCCGGCCGGGGTCGGGTTCGTCGCCGTGACGGTGATGGTCTCGACGTTCGGGTCGCTCAACACCGTGCTGCTCACGAGCCCGCGGATCTTCTTCGCGATGGCGGAGGACGGGCTCTTCTTCCGGTCGGTGGCGGCGGTGCACCCCCGGTTCGGGACGCCGTGGGTGGCGATCCTGATGACGGCGATGCTCGGGGCCGTCTTCGTGCTGCTGCGGAGCTTTGAGCAGCTGGCGGACGCCTTCGTGACCGCCTTCCTCCCGTTCTACTTCCTCGCGGTGGCCGCGATCTTCCGGCTCCGGGGCCGCCCGGACTACCAGCCGACCTTCCGGTGCCCCGGGTACCCGGTGGTGCCCCTCCTGTTCATGGCGTCGGTGCTCTACCTGCTGGGGAACGCCGTGGTGCAGGAGTCGAGCCGGTGGTCGACGCTGGGGGTCTTCGGGGTCTGTTTGGCCGGCGTCCCGCTTTATTACCTGACGGTGGGGCGAAACAGGGCGTGAGTCGGTGCCCGGGTCGACCGGGCCCTTTGTCACGGGGGCGTCGCGGTCCGGCCTCGGCGCGTGTCGGCCGTTGGACTCCCGACCGGCTGAGAAGTACATTTCGGATGCTGGACCCCCTAGTCGAAACCCCTAGAGAGGACTTCCCATGTTCCGTAGTCTCCGCTCACTGACCTTGGTCGGGGCTCTTGCCCTGCTCGGGTCGCTCTGGTCCACCGACGCGGCAGCGCAGGTGACCACGGGCTCCATGCGCGGGTCGGTCGCCGATTCGTCGGGCAACGCCCTCGAGGGCGTGCGCGTCACCGCGACCCACCGTCCGTCCGGGACCGTGTACCAGGGGACGACCCGTGCCGATGGCCGGTTCATCCTTCCCGGCCTCCGCGTCGGCGGCCCCTACACCGTCGAGGCGACGCGCATCGGCTTTGCGAAGCAGTCGCGCGACGGGCTCACGGTTGGCCTCGGCGTATCGACCGACGTCCAGTTCAAGCTTGGCACGATCGCGACGCAACTCGCCTCCGTCACCGTGACCTCATCGGGCAGCGAGATCAGCGCCACCCGTACGGGCGCGGCGACCACGATCCCGCAGGTCGCGCTGCAGCAGCTCCCGACCATCTCGCGGCGCATCGACGACTTCACGCGGCTCACGCCGCAGGCGAGTGGGTCGTCGTTCGCGGGCGTCGACAATCGCCTGAACAACATCATGGTCGATGGTGCCTACTTCAACAATTCGTTCGGCCTTGGCGGCCAGCCCGGTGACCGCACCGGCGTCGCGCCGATCTCCCTCGACGCGATCGAAGCGATCCAGGTGAGCATCGCGCCGTTCGACGTCCGGCAGGGCAACTTCGTCGGCGCCGCCGTCAACACCGTCACGAAGTCGGGCACGAACGACCTCTCGGGGTCGCTCTATTACATCGCCCGAGACCAAGACCTCGTCGGCACACGGCTGGGTGGGGCGAAGTTCAATCCCGGCATCTTCCAGTTCAGCCAGGTCGGCGGCCGCCTCGGTGGCGCGCTGATCCGGAACAAACTGTTCTATTTCCTCTCATACGAGACAGACGGTCTGACGGAGCCCGGCACCACCTTCCGCGCGGCTGAGCCGGGCGAGGCGTCCGCCGGTCAGGTCACCCGCGTCCGCCGGACGTCGCTGGACTCGCTGAGCTCTTTCCTCCAGGACAAGTTCGGTTACGCGACCGGTCCCTATCAGGGCTACGACCACGAGGTACCGTCGACGCGCCTCACGGCGAAGCTCGACTATG
>JARIFA010000018.1 GCA_031127075.1 Gemmatimonadota bacterium
AGCAGGTCGGGCCGGTTCGGGAGGACATCCACCAGCAGGCGGACATCACCGAGCGGCAGCACGTCGAGGAGCGGCGTGCCCGGCGCCGCCGCCGTGGTGAGCGTCAGGATCCCGTCGTGGTCCTCGCCCAGCCCCAGTTCGCGCGCCGAGCAGAGCATTCCGTTCGAGGTGAAGCCGCGGATCTTCCGCTTCTCGATCACGAGGCCGCCCGGCATCGTCGTCCCCGTCCGCGCGAACGGATACGACGCACCGACGGTCACGTTCGGCGCGCCGCACACGACGTCGAGGAGCGTCCCGCTGCCGTCATCCACCTGATTGAAGGAGAGCTTCGTCTCGGGGATGCGCTCACTCGCCACGACCCGCCCGACGACGAAGGGGACGAGGTCGGCGCGGAGCCGCTCGAGCCCTTCCACCGTCGCGACGTGCGCGGTGAGGAGGTCACGGATCGCTTCGGGCGACCGGCCATGCGGCACGAAGCGTGCGAGCCACTCGTGCGAGATGTTCATCGGGCGAACTGGTCGAGGAAGCGGACGTCGGCATCGTAGAGGATCCGGATGTCGGGGATCCCGTGCCGCGAGATGGCCGTGCGGGCCGGCCCCATCCCGAAGGCCCAGCCCGTGTACTTCTCGCTGTCGAGGCCGGCGTGCTCGAGGACCGCGGGATGCACCATCCCCGATCCGAGGATCTCGATCCACCCGGAGAGCTTGCAGACGCCGCACCCGGCGCCACCGCAGACGCCGCACTGCACGTCCATCTCCGCGCTCGGCTCCGTGAACGGGAAGAAACTCGGACGGAACCGCGTCTTCGTCGTGGGGCCGAAGAAGCGACGCGCGAAGTGGGAGAGCGTGGCCTTGAGGTCGGCGAAGGTCACGCCCTCGTCGACCACGAGCCCCTCGATCTGCGCGAACATCGGCGCGTGGGACGGATCGAAGAAGTCGCGGCGGTACACGTTCCCGGGCGCGAGCACGCGCACCGGCGGCGCATACCGCTGGAGCGTGCGCACCTGCACCGGCGAGGTGTGCGTCCGCAGCACCTGCTCCGGCCCGAGGTACAGCGTGTCGTGCATGTCCATCGCCGGGTGGTCGGCCGGGAAGTTCAGCGCGCCGAAGTTGTACCACGCGTGCTCCGCCTCGGGGCCGAGGGCGATGGTGAAGCCGAGCTCGCGGAAGATCTCGACGACCTCATCGATGACGAGCGAGACCGGATGCACCGCGCCGCGCCACCGGGGGCGCGCCGGCATCGTGCGGTCGAGGGTGGGACCTGCCGCCGTGGCCGCCGCGGCGAGCTCGGCGTGACGCGCCTCGAGCGCCGCCTCGATAGTGGCCTTCACAGCGTTGGCGCGCTGCCCCGCCTCGCGCTTGTCCTCCTTTGGGAGGGCCCCGAGTCCGGCGAGGATGTCGGTGAGACGACCGGCCTGCCGGCCCACGAGCGCGTTGCGCACCGCGGTCCACTCGTCGAGGGTGCCCGCGGCGGCGATGCGCCCCGGGGCCTCGGCGGCGAGCTGATCGAGGGCGGCGAGGAAGTCAGCGAGGGACACGGAACCGGATGGGATCGGGACGTGGGGAACGGCGGGGGAAAGATACGCGACGAGGGCGGGGAGCGGACGACGCCACCCCCCGCCCTCGCGTCACCGGCGGACCGGCGTCAGGCCGCCGACTTGAGCGCGGCCTGTGCCTTCTCGGCGATCAGCGCGAACGCGGCCGGATCGGCGACCGCGAGCTCCGCGAGGATCTTGCGGTCCACGACGATCCCGGCGGCCTGCACGCCGTTGATGAACGCGCTGTAGCTCATCCCGTTGAGGCGAGCGGCGGCGTTGATACGGACGATCCAGAGCTTCCGGAAGTCGCGCTTCTTGGCCTTGCGATCCCGGTAGGCGTAGACCCACCCGCGCTCCACGGTCTCCTTCGCGGCCTTCCAGAGCTTGCTCCGGCCGCCGAAGGCGCCCTTGGCGGCCTTCATGATCTGCTTCTTGCGCTTGAGGCGCACGACGTTGGACTTGACGCGAGGCATCGGTCGGTCTCCTTAGGCCTGGAGGAGGCGCTTGAGGTTCTTCGCCTCGCCGTTCGTCGCGACCGTGGTCGGACGACGGAGATTGCGCTTCCGCTTGGCGGTCTTCTTCGTGAGGATGTGGCTCTTGTAAGCCTTGAGGCGCCGCACCTTGCCCTTCCCCGTCACGGAGAAGCGCTTCTTGGCGCCCTTGTGGGACTTCATCTTCGGCATCGGTCGGTCCGTCCTTAGCGTGGCGTGAGGATCATCGTGAGGGCTTTGCCCTCGAGCTTCGCCGCGGTCTCGATCTTCGCCACATCCGACAGGGTCTGGGCGACACGCTCGACGACGGCCATACCCAGTTCCGGATGCGCGATCTGCCGACCGCGGAACATCAACGTCACCTTCACCTTGTTCCCGTCCCCGATGAACGCGCGTGCGTGGTTCACCTTGGTGTCGAAATCGTGCTTCTCGATCCCGGGACGGAACTTCACTTCCTTCAGCTGGATCACGTGCTGCTTCTTCTTCGCCTGCCGCGCCTGCTTGGCCATCTCGAATTTGTACTTCCCGTAATCCATGATCCGGACCACCGGAGGGCGGGCCATCGGCGCGACCTCGACGAGATCGAGCCCCGCCTCCACCGCCATGCTGAGCGCCACATCCACCTCGAGCACGCCGAGCTGCGCGCCGTCGGACCCGATCACGCGGACCGGACTGATGCGGATCTGCCGATTGATGCGAGGGCCACGCGGCGCCTGCTTGGTCTCCTGGATACGACGGCTCCTGCGAGAGGGAAAACAGAAACGCGGACCCCGCTCACGGAGCCCGCGCACGCACGACGCCGTCCCGGCGTGACGACGCCGACGGGTCGAGCCCTCGAGGACTCCTGCAGCACGACGCCCGAGGGCGAAGGCCAGAGGGTGGGGTGCACACCAGCGCACCCGCTTACTGAATTGTCCGCTAAACCTAGGCCGGCTCGATGGTTAGGTCAAGGCGTCCCTTGGCATCGGGCCGCCGGGCCAGCCGCCCCCACGCCGTCGCTGCGTCGTGCTCGAAGACCAGCAACCACCCCGCCGCTTCCGCCTCGGCCCAAAGCGCCCGCTTCGATTCCAGCGTCCGCAACGGCTCCACGTCATAGCCCATGATCCACGGGAGCGGGACGTGCGCCGTGGTCGGGCAGAGATCCCCAAGAAAGACCGCCGTCTCCCCACCCCCGTCGATCACGATCGACTGATGGTGCGGCGTATGACCCGGGGTCGCCTGCATCCGGATGCCGGGCAGCAACTCGATGCCGCTCGCCACCAGCTCCAGTTGCCCGGTCCCCCGCAGTGGTTCCCAGTTCCGAGGGAAATAGCTCGCGGCCGTCCGCTCGTTCGGGTGCATCGCGTAGTGATGCTCCCCCGCGTGCACCAAATACCGCGCGTGCGGGAACGCGGCCACCACCGTGCCGTCCGCCTCGAGCCGCGTGTTCCCACCCGCGTGGTCGAAGTGCAGATGCGTGTTGATCACGACGCGCACGTCCTCCGCGGCGAACCCTGCCGCCGCCAGCGCCGCGTCGAGCATCGACCGATGCCCGGGGACGACGGCCTCAATCCCATAGATGTCGAGGAACTTTGCGTCCTCCTTCGCCCCCACTCCGGTATCGATCAGCACGAGCCCGTCAGGATGCTCCACCAGCAGGCAGCGCATCCCGAGCGCGATCCGATTCCGCTCGTCCGCCGGCATCCGACGCTCCCAGAGCGGCTTCGGCACGACGCCGAACATCGCTCCGCCATCGAGCCGCTGCCCGCCGGCCTGCAGTGCGTGGATGGTGAGCGCGCCGAGCCGGCGCGATGCGTGGAGGGGAGTCGGAGCGGCCATCTGGACACGATACATCCGCGCGGCGCTGTCGCCGAGGGGGGGCGCCCCCCAGTCACCGGTGGGACGCCATGCCACCCAATCTCCTCAGGCACGTTGGCGCCGCTCAGACCCCGTCGGCGCCATCACTCGATGCGGGCAGCACCCGCCGACGCTTCGCGCGCGACGTCCCCGCCGAGAGCCATCGATCGAGCTCGTCCCAGGTATCGATCCCCTGGCGACCGAGGTCGTCGAGCATCCGCTGCAGCACCGTCGCCGTGGCCAGGGCATCGCCGCTCGCACGGTGCCGATCGTCGATCGTCACGCCGTAGTGGTGCGCGACACTGTCGAGGTTGCGCCGTGGGAGGTGCCGGAGGAGCCGACGGGCGAGCCGAACCGTGCAGAGCTGCCCCGCCACGATCCCGGCGAGCGGGTGCGGCGCCACCCGCCCGAACTCGGCGGAGAGGAATCCGAAGTCGAATCGCGCGTTGTGCGCGACGAAGACGCGGTCCGCGAGCACGGCGGCCACCTCCCCTGCCACGTCAGCGAAGGTCGGCTGTCCGCGCACCATCGCATCGTCGATTCCGGTCAGGCGGGTGATATGCCAGGGGATCGGACGCCCGGGGTCGAGGAGCGAGTGGAAGGCCAGCGTGGCCTCACCCCCCTCGACCGTCACGACGGCGAGCTCCGTGACGCGGTCGGTGCCGACCGGCTGCCCCCCGGTGGTCTCGACGTCCACGACAGCAAACGGGAGGGTGTGTAGGCGCACCGGCAGAAGCTAACAGGCGCGGCTATTGAGTCCTCGCCCGGGGCGCCATAGCTTGTGAAGAATTTCACAAGCCTCCCCCCGTGAAGCACATCGCCGACTCCACCGTCCGACGCCTCTCCCTCTACCTCCGGTTCCTCGAGGAGTTCGAGCGGCACGGCCATGCCACCATCTCGAGCGGCGAGCTCGCCCGCTCCGGCGGCACGACCTCGGCTCAGGTCCGCAAGGACCTCTCTTTCTTTGGCTCCTTCGGCAAGCGCGGCCTCGGCTACGGCGTCTCCGACCTCATCGCCTCGCTGCGCCATATTCTCGGCCTCGAGGCCCGCTGGCCCGTTGTGATCGTCGGGGCCGGCAAGATCGGCGCAGCCCTCGCGCAGTACCGTGGATTCGGCACCCACGGCTTCGATGTCGTCGGCGTCTACGACACCGACCCCGCCCGCGTCGGCGAGGCGTTGAATGGGGTGCCGGTGCGCCCCGACGCGCAGCTCGAGGCCGACATCGCCGCCCTCCGCCCGCGGATCGCGGTGCTCTGCGTGCCCGGCGAAGCCGCGCAACCCGTCCTCGACCGCGTCGTCGCCGCCGGCATCCGCGCCGTGCTCAACTTCGCCCCCGCCGCGCTCACCGCTCCCGAGGGCGTGACGGTGCGGACGGTGAACATGGCGACCGAGCTTGAGGTCCTCGCCTTCGCGCTTACGAACGCGCCCTGAGCAGGGCCGCGAAGTCGTCGGGGGAGAGCGTCTCCGGACGGCGCGCGCCGTCGAGCCTCGCTCGGGTCAGCACCGCCTCCGCCCCGTCGGCATCGAGCGACCAGATCGTCCGCACCACCCGGCGGAGCTGCTTCCGTCGGAGCCCGAAGGCCGCTTGCACGAAGGTGCGGTAGACGGCCTCCTCTGACTCGGCGATCACGGGGTCGCGCCGCGGCACGACTTCGAGCACCGCAGACTCGACCTGCGGCGGCGGCGTGAAGGCACCGGCGGGGACGCGGAAGAGGCTCCGCACGTCGGCGAGCGCCTGGAGATTCACCGAGAGCGCGCCGTAGGCGTCACTCCCGGGCGCCGCCGCGGCGCGATCCGCGACCTCCCGCTGCACCAGATACACGGCGCGGCGCGCCCGCGGGCGGCGCAGCGCATGGAAGAGGATCGGGGTCGTGATGTTGTACGGCACGTTCCCCGCGAGGAGGTATCCGTGCGCCGCCTCCGCGCCCGCTGCCGCCGCGAGCGCGCCGAGGTCCTGTTGCAGGACGTCCCCCTCGACGAGGGTGAAGCGTGCCTCCCCGCCCCACCGCTCCCGCAGCACGGGGATCAGATCGCGGTCAAGCTCGATCGCCACCACGTGCCCCGCCCGCGCGAGCAGCGCCTCCGTCAGCGCGCCGCGCCCCGGGCCAATCTCGAGCACGGTGTCCGCAGGGGTGCTCGCGAGGGCGTCAGCGATCCGGGCGAGGAGACGCGGGTCGGTGAGGAAGTGCTGCCCGAGCCGCTTCTTCGGGCGGGGGAGCGGGCTCACGCGCTGCGCAGGACGACGACGGCCTGGTCGTCGTGCGGCCGGACCCGCCCGAGGTGACCGGACACCTGCGCGAACACGCCGTCGACGATGCGGGACGGGACCTCGCGACGTCGGGCGACGAGGACGTCGAGCACCGCCGCTTCGCCGAGGGCGCGCCCCTGCGCATCGCGCGCATCGCTCACGCCGTCGGTGAAGATCGCGAGGAGATCCTCGGCCGGGTCCCACGGACTCGACGACACGCGGAGCGGCTCGGTGCCGAGCCCGAGCGCGGGATCGGTCGCGGCGAGCCGCTCGGTCCGGCCATCGCCACGGATCACGAAGGCGTGCGGATGCCCTGTATTCGTCCAGCGCACCACCCCGCCCCGATGGTCGACAATCACATAGCAGAGCGAGAGGAACATCTCGGTGTCGGCGAGCTCGTCCCCCACCGTGGCGAGGATCGCCTCGACGGTCCGTGCGGGATCATCGCTCCCCCGCGCGTGGATCGCCGCGGCGCTCATCACGAGCGCCATCACGAGCGCGGCGCGGTAGCCGTGGCCGGAGACGTCGCCGAGGAGCACACCGGTCGACCCGCCGTCCAACCGGAAGAGGTGGTAGAAGTCGCCACCGACCCCCTCCGCTGCCTCGACGCGCGCGGCGCACCGCGCTTCGGGGGCCACTGCCGTTCCCTTCGGCAGCAGCCGCTGCTGGAGGTCGGTCGCGAGTCGCATCTCCGAGGCCAACCGCTCCTGCTCGAGCGACTGCCGGACGAGGACGCCGTTCTGGATCGCCGAGCCGATCTGCGATCCGATCGCCGCGATGAACTGCTCGTCCCCCGCGGTGAAGGGGAGCCCGCCTCGGCGACCCGAGAGGCAGATGACACCGACGGGGAGCCCGCCGTCCGGCGTCGTCCAAAGGATGGGGACGGCCAGCAACGCGCCCTCACGGAACGGCACCTCGAACTCGCTCACGAGCACGCCATCGTCCACGAGGAGCGCGTGCCGCGTGCGATAGACGCGGGCCAGCACGCTCACCGGATGGTCAACGGGGATCGTGCGCAGCTCCGCGCCGCGCGGGACGCGCAGCGCCGTGACCGGCACAAGGAGACCCGATGCGGGATCGTGTCGCACGAGCGCGCCGTACTCCGCGCCCACCGTCTCCGCGACCTCGAGCAGGATGCGCCGCGCCGCCGCCTCGAAGGTCACCGTGCGACTGAGAATCTCGCTGATCGAGTAGAGCAGCGTGATCTCCTCGTAGCGCTCGGCGAGCTCGTCGGCGGCGCGGCGTGACTCCCACTGCGCCTGCAGCACCTCGGCCAGCGCCGGGGCCAGCACGGTGAGCCAGCGACGCGTCTCCGGTTCGTCGCGGACCGGCCCGAGGCCGACCCACGCGGGGGACCGCCCGGGAAGGCGCGCGACGAGCTGGCGACCGACCGCGGCCTGCCGGAGCACCGGCGTCCCGTCGGCCGGGATCGCCGCGACGTCTGGCGGGGTGACATCCCCACCCGTCGTCGCCACGACTTCGATCGGTCGGTCGGGCCGAGGCTGTCGCCAGAGGACGGCCGGGGTGGCGAACCCCGTCGTGAAGGCGTCGAGGATGCGGCGGAGATCGCTCGAAGCCACGGATCAGCGTCGATGCAGGGTCAGCCGCACGATCGTTCCTGCCCCGCGCTCGCAACGCACCTCGTCCATCAACGCCCGCATTAGGAAGAGGCCTCGGCCATCCTCGCGCGCGAGCGCCTCGGGGGTGGTCGGATCGCCGGTGCACCCCTCGAGGTCGAACCCCGTCCCCTCGTCCTCCACCTCGACGACGAGGCGCGAGGCATCGACGACGGCGCGCACCCGCACCTCCTTCGCCCGGTCCTCGCCGTTCCCGCGCAGCATCGCGTTCGAGAGCGCCTCGGTCAGCGCGACCGGGACGTTCAGCGCGAGCTGCCGGCCGGTGAACGCGTGCTGGCGGCACCGCTGCACCACCGCGGTGACGATCTCCTCGATCCGCCCCACATCGCTCGGGACGCGCAGCTCGAGCGCCACGGGCGCCGTCACGGCCTAGAAGCCCTCGAGGGCCCGCTCGCGCGAGGCGGCGATCTGGAAGAGCGCGTCGAGCTTGGTCAGCTCGAAGAGCGTCAGGAGGTCGTCGCTGAGCGACGCGAGGCGCAGGTCCCCGCCGAGTTCACGGAGCCGCTTCGCCAGCGAGACGAGGACGCCGAGCCCGGAGCTGTCGATGTACGCCGTGCCGGCGAAATCGATCACGACCTTCCGCACCCCGTCCTCGACCCGATCGAGCACCAGCTGCTTCAGCTCCTGCCGGTTGCCGACGATGAGCGGGCCGTCGACGGCGATCACGAGGACATCACCCTGCATGGCGACCTGCAGACTCATCGGGACGGCGCTCCGGGGATCACGAGGGGGAGGAACCCGCGAACTTCTCGCGCAGCGCCCGCGCCACCGCGGGGTGGACGAGGGCGTCGATGTCGCCGCCGAAGCGGGCGACCTCCCGCACCAGCGACGAACTCACATAGCTCACCTGCACCGAGGGCACCATGAACATCGTCTCGAGCCCCGGCGAGAGATGACGATTCATCAGGGCCATCTGGTACTCGTACTCGAAGTCCGCGACGGCCCGCAGGCCGCGGAGCACCACGGAGACCCCGACCTCCTTGGCGAAGTCGACCACGAGCCCGCGGAAGGCGCGCACCTCCACCCGCGGGTCGTCCTCGACCGCGGCCCGGATTAGCGCCATCCGCTCCTCGGCGGAGAAGAGCGGCTGCTTCGACACGTTCTCCGCCACGCCGACGATGAGGCGGTCGACGAAACTGAGGGACCGCCGGATCAGATCCGCGTGGCCGTTGGTGATCGGGTCGAAGCTGCCGGCGTAGAGCGCGACTTTGGGCATCTCAGGATCCGGTGCGGTACAGGGTGATCGCCGTCTCGCCGTAGACGCGCCGGTCCGCCGTGGCCGGCGCCGGCGGCGTCGGGAGCGTCAGCGCCGCCTCGTGCTCGACGCCAAAGATCGCCGCGAACGGCGCCGCCAGCCAGCGCTCCGCGAGCGCGAGGGCGATCCCCTCCCCGTACGGGGGGTCGGCGAAGGCGACGGTCCGGGCGATGCGCCCCGGGTCCGCCGCCGCCTCGCCCGCAGGCCCATCGACGAACTGCGTCGCCTCAGCGCGCACGACTGTCGCCTGCGCGTCGGCGCCCAGCGCCCGGATGTTCTCGCGCAACGTCGGGTGGACCCGGGCATCGCGCTCCACGAACGTCGCGTGCGCCGCCCCCCGCGAGAGGGCCTCGAGCCCGAGCGCGCCAGAGCCGGCGCAGAGGTCGACCACCTCGGCGCCCTCGAGCGCCGGCTGCACGATGCTCATCCACGCCTCCCGCACCCGGTCCGCGGTGGGGCGCACGTGGCCGGCGGTCGGCACGCGGATGCGCCGCCCACGCCACGCCCCGGCGACGATGCGCAGCTCAGCCATCGACCGCGCCCGCGGGGCGGAGGTCCTGGACCGCCGCCTGTAGCGTCTCGGCGCCACGGTATCGATTCAGGTCGAGCTTGTAGGCGAGGTCGAGCGTCGCGCCCGCCCGCACCAGCGCGGCGCGGGGGCCGAGCCCCCACGCGATCGCCTCCAGCGGCTCCCCCGCGCGGTCGACGACGAACTTCACGCCGTCCGTCCCCACGCGCCGCGGCGCGCCGACCACCGTCACGCCGCGCGAGACGAGCACCGGGCCAGGGTTCCCGATGCCGAACGGCTCAAGATGGCGGAAGGCGCGCTCGAGCCGCGCATCGGCGGCGGCCAGCGGCACTTCGAGATCGGTGCGGAGCCGCGGCACGAGGTCGTCGGCCGTTTGCCGCTCGCGCGCCACGGCGTTGAACCGCTCCGCGAACGCCGGGATTCGCGATGCATCGATCGTGAGGCCGGCGGCCGCGCGATGCCCACCATGCTTCACCAGCAGGTCGCTGCACTCGGCGAGGGCCGCGTGCAGGTCGAGCGCCCCGTTGGACCGTCCCGACCCCTTCCCGACCCCGTCGGCCACCGCAATCAGCATCGCGGGACGCCCCGTCGCCTCGACCACGCGCGACGCCACGATCCCGATGACCCCGGCATGCCAGCGATCCGAATGCAGGACGAGTCCCCACTCCTGGTCGAGGTCGCGGCGCGAGACGTCGGCGAGCACTTCGTCGAGGATCGCCCGGTCCATCGCCTGCCGCTCCTGGTTGAGCTCTTCGCACTCGCGCGCGATCGCGTTCGCGGTCGCCTCATCCTCCGCGAGGAGGAGCTCCACGCCGCGAATCGCCTGCCGCAGACGCCCGAGCGCATTGAGGCGCGGCGCGAGCGTGAACCCGACACGCCCCGCCGTCAGCGCCGTGGCCTCGAGGCGCGACGCGCGGATCAGTGCACGCAGGCCGAGCAGCGGGCGCTCGGACATCCGCTGCAGCCCGTGTCGCACGAGGATGCGGTTCTCCCCGCGGAGCGGCGCCACATCCGCGATTGTGGCGAGCGCGACGAGATCGAGCAGCGCGTGCACCATCCCCTCGTCGCCGCCGAGACGGCGGCAGACCGCGAGCCCGAGCTTGTACGCGACGCCGACGGCGGCCAGGTCCTTATCGGCGGACGGGCAGTCCACGCGTCGCGGATTGACGAGCGCGAAGACCGCCGGCAGCGTCGGCCCCGGCAGGTGATGGTCCGAGATGATGAGGTCGATTCCGGCGGCACGCAGCGCGTCGGCGGGCGCGAGCGCGGTGGTCCCGCAGTCGCAGGTGAGCACGACGCGCGCGCCGACCTCCCGGGCCCGCGCGACCCCGGCGGGGCCGAGGTCGTAGCCGTCACGCAGCCGGTCGGGGATGAACGGCACCACGTCGCCGCCGAGCTGGCGCAGCACCCGGGTAATCAGAGTGGTGGAACAGATGCCGTCCACGTCGTAGTCGCCGTGTACGAGGATCCGCTCCCCCGCGCGCACCGCCGTCGCGAGCCGATCGGCCGCCCGACCGAGGTCCGCGATGGTCTCTGGCGGCTCGACATCCGCGAGCGCGGGCCGGAGAAAGCGCTTCACCGCATCGAGCTCAGTGAGACCGCGCGCCGCGAGCAGCGCACAGACCTCGCGCGGGACCGCCGTCTTCCGTGCCTGATCCGCGGCGGGCTGCAGCGCGGCGGCGAGCGCCTCCGTGACCCCATCGGGCGCGACGGGCGGCGGGAGCCACCGCGCCGCAGGACGGGGGCGACTCACCCCGCGTGGTACATCAGAACGCCGCACGCCTCACAGAGTTCGATGACCGTGCCGGTCGACATCACGTGTCGCCGCTGCATCGGGATCGCCGTGTCGCAGGCACCGCAGGCCATCGCGGTGAGCGGCACCACGACATGGACGCGGCGCTTGTTGCGGATGCGGTCGTAACGCTGGCGCAGGGCGGCGGGCACCCCCTCAGCCGTCGCGGCGCGCTTCGCCTGCGCGGTCGCAAGCTCGCCCTCGATGGCGGCGCGCTCTCCGGCCACCTCGGTACGGGCCGTCGTCTGTTCCGCCTCGCACGCCGCAAGCTCGGCCTCGGAGGCGCGCAGCGCGGCGCGCTGCTCCTCGAGCTTCCGCGAGAGCGAGAGGAGATCGCTCTCCTCGCCCGCGACGATCGCCTTCGCCTGCTCCATCTGCGCGGCGGCGGCCGTGGCCTGCCGCATCGTCTTCACGGCATCGAGCTGCGCCTGGTTCCGCGCGATGAGCTCCCGGTGCTCCGCGATCTTGTCCCGCAGGAAGGCTTGCTTCTTCTCTTCCGCCGCGACCGTTGTGCTCTGCCGCGTGATCACGTCCACGATCCGCTGCCGCTTCGTGTCCAGCTCCCGGATCCGGGGCTCGAGGGCCGCGAGCCGGGTCTCGAGCTCGTGGATCGCGAGGTCGTCGTGCTGGAGGGCGAGCAGGGATTGGATGTCGGACATGTCGGGATCGGAGGGCGGTCACGTGGCGCCGCGGCGACGCCGCGGGTACGAGGAACATTCGCCAAACCGGAGACGCCTGTCTACGGCGCGCGCCCTCAGCGCCGTCGGACACTCCCCCAGGACGGCACGCCGAGCGCGCGCTTCTCTTCCGCCAATCGCTTGATCCGGAGCGTCAGCGCGTCCTTCTCCCCGCCCTCCGCGAGGGGCAAGAGCTGCTCGAGCGCGCGGACCCGGGCGTCGAGGGCCCGCCCACGGAGCTTCCGCACCGCCCCGTCCACGGTGGCCCGCGCATCAACCACGGCGGCCGGCTCCGAACGGAGCTCCTCGTAGACGCGCACCGCGGTCGGCGGGAGCCGCTCCGCGAGCACCTCGGGCGCCGCCTCCGGCCCGAGGTCGAGAAGCGCGAGGTAGAGGGCCCGGAACACGTCGTCGCGGAAGGCGGCTCCCGGTCCCGGCGCATCGTCCCACCCCGCCACCTCCCCCCCATCGCCCTCGGCGGCCGCCGCCTCCTCTTCCAACTTCCCGATCTCCTCGATGATGCGGTCCATCCACACCGGCTGCGTGAGCGCCACCCGGAGCAGATCGGCCTCGGCGCTCGCCTGCTCGACGATGGAGCGATACGGGCCCGCGGCGACGGGCCCCGTCACGCCCGGCGCGCCCGGTCCCGTCGCCGCCGGCTCCCCGCGGGCGCGGGTCTCGCCGCCCGACGCGGCACGCACCGAGGAACTCCGGCGCACGGTATGCAGCTCCGCGAGCAGCACTTCGCGCGCGATCCCCGCCGCCGCCGACGCCCGCGCGAGGTAGAGGTCGCGCGTCACGGGGTCGCTCGCGGCGCGGATCGTCGGCAGGAGGCGGTCGAGGGCACGCCGCTTCCGCTGCAGGTCGCCGAACCACCCGGCGCGCTCGAGGAGCTGCACCTTTCGGTCGAAGACGTCCATCGCGCCGGTGATCACCGCCGTGACAGCCGCCGCCCCCTGTGTGCGCGCATACGTGTCGGGATCCTCCCCCTCCGGGAGGGTGGCGACACGCACCACGAACCCCTTGCTCAAGAGGACATCCGCGGCGCGGAACGTCGCCTTCTGTCCGGGCCCGTCGGCGTCGTAGAACAGCACCACCTGCCGCGTGTACCGGCCGAGCAGTTCCGCCTGTCCCTCCGTGAGCGCGGTCCCCATCGGCGCGACGACCTCCTCGACGCCGACGCTGTGGAGCCGGATCACGTCGAAGTATCCCTCGACGAGTACCGCCTGCTCCGCCTTGCGGATCGCGTGCCGCGCGCGGCCGAGGTTGAACAGGAGCTTCCCCTTCTGAAAAATCTCCGACTCGGCGGAGTTGAGATACTTCGGTTCGCCCGGACCGATCAGTCGGCCGCCGAACCCGACCGTGTGCCCGCTCGCGTCGAGGATCGGGACCGTGAGCCGCTCCCGGAAGCGCGGCCGCACCGTCTCCGTCTCTTCGCGCGCCACGAGGAGGCCGGCGCCGAGCAACCGGTCGTCGGTGTAGCCGAGGGTCGCGAGATGCGTGCGCATCGCCTGCGGATCGCGCGGCGCGAACCCGAGCCCGAACGTCTCAGCCAGCGCGCGCGGGACGTCGCGCGAGGCGAGATACGCGCGCGCGTCGGCCCCCGCAGCGTCCTCCCAGAGAGTCCGTTCGAAGTACGCCCCCACCGTCGCCTGCAGCTCCCACATCGGCTCACGCGGATCGGGGCCCTCCTTCCGTCGCTCGATCTCGGGCACGTCGATGCCCGCCTTCGCGCCGACGTGTTTCACGGCCTCGACGAACGTCATCCCGAGGCGCTTCTGCAGGAAGGTGAAGACCGACCCCTTCTCGCCGCACACGAAGCAGGTGTAGCCCTTCCCCGGGACGACGGAGAAATTGGGCCCCTTCCCCTGATGGAACGGGCACGGCCCGCGCCAGACGGCGCCCGTCTTCTTCAGGCGGACGTGCTCGCTGACGATGGCGACGATGTCGGCCTGGTCGCTGACCTGCTGGACGATCTCGTCGGGGATCACGCGAACTCCGCGATGGTGACGCCGGCGCCACCCTCGTTCCAGGCGCCGAGACGGAATTGCGCGACCCGACGGTCCTGCGTCAACACCTGCCCGACGCGCTCGCGGAGCGCGCCGGTCCCCTTCCCGTGGATGATTCGCAGCTGGCGGAGATCGGCCCGGATAGCGGCGTCGAGCGCCTGGACGACCAGGTCGTCGACCTCGTGCACGCGAACCCCGCGGACGTCGACCTCCGGCTTCGCCTCGAGTTCCGGCACGTCGATGATCGCGACCTTCTCCTCGCGCAGGTGCCGCGCCGAGAGGCGCCGGAGGGTGGCGAAGGGCACGGTGAGCTTGAGCGATCCGACGGCAACGATGGCGTCGCTGCCGCGTCGCTCGAGGAGGCGGCCGGGCTTCCCGCCGAGCGTCCCGACGGCGACCGCATCGCCGATCGCGGGGACCCCCGCGGGCTCGGCGTTCCCCCCGACCGGCCCGACGGCCGCGAGGCGCGCGTCCCGGTCGGCGGCCTCCAGGCGATCGAGCGCCGCCTGCTCCGACGCGGCGAGTCCTTCGAGCGTCCGCCGCGCAGCGGACGCTTCCGCCGACGCCGCATCGCCGGCCACGGTGCGCAGCCCCGCGATCGTGCGCTCCACCTCGCGCCGCGCATCGAGCAGATAGCGCCGAGCCTCGCGACGCGACTCCCGCTCCACCTCGCGCTCGCGTGCCTGCACCGCTCCTTCGCGCTCGGCCAGCCGCGCCGCCCGGGCCTGCAGGTCCGCCTGCTGCGCGTCGACCTCGCGCGCCTGCGACGCGAGCCCCGTCGCCCGCGCCTCGACGTCGGCGAGGAGCGCCGTCAGGTCGCGCTCAATCGTCGGGATGCGGGCCTCGGCGCGCGCGAGCACCGCGTCGGGCATCTGCAACCGACGCGCGATCGCGAGCCCGTACGACCGCCCCGGGATCCCCTTGATCAGCCGATACGTCGGCGCGAGGCGCGACTCGTCGAACTGCAGCGACGCATTCACCACGCCGGGCACGTCGCCAGCGAGCTCTTTCAGGGCGCCGAGGTGCGTCGTCGCGATCGTCGTCGTTCCACGCGCCGTCAGCGCCTCGAGAATCGCCCCGCCAAGCGCCGCGCCCTCGAGCGGGTCGGTGCCGGAGCCGAGCTCGTCGATCAGCACCAGCGCGTCCGCCGACGCCTCGGCGAGGATCGCGGTGAGGTGCTTGAGATGCGCACTGAAGGTCGAGAGCGAGGCGGCGAGACTCTGTTCATCGCCGATGTCGGCGAAGACGTCGTCGAAGCACGGGATCGTGCTCTCGGCACCCACGGGCGCGGGGATCCCCGCCTGCACCATCAGCGCGCAGAGCGCGAGCGCTTTGAGCAACACCGTCTTGCCGCCCGTGTTCGGCCCGGACACGAGCAGGGTCCGCTCGCTCGGCGCCATCGCGAGGTCGAACGGCACCACCGCCACGCCTTGGGCGAGGAGGAGCGGATGGCGCCCGTCGCGTACATGGAACCCGTCTCGTGCGGCGACGAGCGCAGCGTCGGCGCAGCCCGTGGCGAGCGCGTAGCGGGCGCGCCCGTAGAGCGCGTCGAGCGCGACGAGCGCCTCCAATGCCGCGACCAGCGCGTCGCGGTCAGGGCGGATGCTGTCGGTGAGCTCGCGAAGAATCCGCTCGCACTCCTCCGCCTCCTCCCGCTCGAGCTCTCGGATGCGGTTCCCCGCCTCGATCGCCGCCGGCGGTTCGACGAAGAGCGTCTGCCCGGAGGCGGAGCTGTCGTGCACGAGGCCGCCCACCGCCGCGCGTCCCTCGCGGCGCACGGGGATCACATAGCGCCCATTCCGGAGGGTGACCGAGGCGTCGTCGACGCGATGATGCGCCTCGAGGCGCGCCATCAGGCGCTCCAGGAGGCGGACCAGTTCGCCCTCGGCGCCGCGCCGCTCCCGTCGGATGCGGCGGAGCGGCGGCGAGGCGTCATCGCGGAGCTCGCCCTCCTCGGTGAGCACCCGATCGAGGTGCTGCTCGACCGCGGGACGCGCCACGAGCGCATCGGCGAACGGCGCCAGCAGGCCGCGCACCATCGCGGGGACCGCCTCCGCACGGAGCGCGAGCTGCGTGCGGCGCGAGGAGACGAGGAGGGTGAGGAGGTCGCGGAGCTCGACGCCGCTCCAGACCGTGCCCGGGACGCGGAGTCGCGTCAGGGCGGCGCCGAGGTCGGGGATCCCCTCGGGACGCCATCCCTCCTCGCCGACGACGAGAGAGCGCATCGCCCCTACCTGCCGATGGATGCGGTGAAGCGCCGCGAGCGACTCGTCGCGCTCCGGACGCGTCCCCCCGACGCGCTGCGGGCGCAGCGCGCGGATGCGCGCCGCGCCCGGACCACTCGACGCGAACCCTGCGACATGTTCGAGGAGCCGGGCGAACTCGAGGACGTCGAGGGCGTGCGGCTGCACGGTCACTGCCCCGGCCCGAGCTCCTCGCGCGCGATCCGGTTGAGGACGGCGCCGTCCGCTTTCCCCTTGAAGGACTTCATCAGGGCGCCCATCACCGCCCCGAGGGCAGCCGCGCCGGCGTCGATCGCCTCGCGGGCCACCACCCGCATCTCCGCCTCGGTCGGCGCGGCGGGCAACCAGGTCTCGAGCGCCGTCGCCTCCCGGTGCTCTACGGCCGCGAGCTCCTCGCGACCGGCCTGCTGGTACATCTCCACCGACTCGCGTCGGCGTTTGATCGCCTTCCGCAGGACCTCCACGACGTCATCGTCGGTGAGGTCCCGCTTCAGTTCGATCTCACGGTTCTTGATTTCTGCGAGCACCGTGCCAAGGAGCAGGACGCGGTCCTTGTCCTGCGCCTTGCGGGCGTCTAAGAGCTCGCCCTGCACGAGCGCCATCAACCCGGCCATGTCAGTACGAGCGGGTCCGCTTGGTCTTCCGCTGCGCGGCGTTGAGCTTCCGCTTGCGCTTCTCGCTCGGCTTCTCGTAATGCCGATGCTTCCGCAGGTCCGCGAGGATCCCGGCCTTCTCGCACTTCTTCTTGAAGCGCTTGAGCGCGCGCTCGAAGTTCTCGTCCTCGTGGATGATGATCTCCGACAAACTGACTTCCCCCCTTGGATGGCGGGTCAACGCCGGTTGGGGTACGGGTGGTGTTAGCCCCTGAAGTTATGGCAGGACAAGCGGTTGGGCAACCCGGGCCACTTCGGCGAGCACCCCCGCCCGGAAAACCTCGAGCGAGAACAGCTCCGCCTGGGCGCGGCAGTCGGCCGCACTGATGCGCCCGGCCGCGCACGCGGCTTCCACCCGCTGGACACCCTCCCGGATCGCCTCCGGGGTCTGCGTCTCGAAGAACGCCCCCGTCCCCGGCCCCGTCTCCGCGCTCACCACGGTTTCCAAGGCACCGCCCCGCCCGTACGCGACCACCGGGATGCCACAGGCCATCGCCTCAATCGGGACGATGCCGAAATCCTCCTCGGCAGCGAAGACGAACCCCCGCGCGCCCTGCAGGACACGGCGGACCTCCTCCCGCGGCAGGTGCCCGCGGAGCTCGATGTTCGTCACGCCGCGGGCCGCCGCCTCGACCCGAGGCCGCTCGGGCCCATCACCGACCACCACGAGGCGATGGGTCGGCAGCCCGGCGAAGGCCTCGACAATGAGCGGGATCCGCTTGTACGGGACGAACCGCGACGCGGTGCACCAGTACGGCGCGCCCGGCGCGGCCACGCCCGGCCGGAAGAACTCGGTGTCGACCGGAGGGTATACCACCGACGCGGTCCGACCATACGCGCGCGCGATCCGATCGGCGATGAACGATGAGATCGCGACGTACGCCGTCGGACGCCCAGCCGTCGCGAGATCCCACCGGCGCATCCGCTCCAACAGGAGGCGCGCCAACCACCCCCGCACACCCCGATTGAGCCCCGTCTCTCGGAGGTACGACTCCCGGAGATCCCAGGCGTATCGCATCGGGGAGCAGCAGAGGCACAGGTGGACCTGCCCCGGTCCGATTCGCACCGACTTGGCCACCGCGTGTGAGACGGAGATGACGAGGTCGTAGCCACGCAGGTCGAGGGAGGCGACCGCCAGGGGCAGGAGCGGGAGCAGCGCGCGATGCCACCGCGTCGCGCCCGGGATCCGTTGAAGGAACGACGTCCGAACCGGCCGCCCGTCGAGCCGAGACTGAAGCGACGGCGCCGGATCGGCGAGGAGCGCGAACTGCTGCGCCTCCGGGAAAAGTCGCTGGAGCTCGACGGTGATCTCCTCCGACCCGCCGTGCGTGACCAGCCATTCGTGAACGAGGGCGACCCTCATCCTGGCGGCCAGCCGAGGGCGCGCCCGCCAAGGACATGGACATGCAGGTGCCCGACAGTCTGCCCCCCGTCCCAACCCGTGTTGATCACGCAGCGGTAGCCGCCGTCCGCGATCCCCTGCTGCCGCGCGACCTGCCGCGCGAGCGCCAGCACCGCGCCAAGGAGGGCGGGATCCTCCGCCGCGTCGAGCGACGGCAGATGCGCCCGCGGCACGATGAGCACGTGCACCGGCGCCTGCGGAGCGATGTCCCGGAACGCGATCGCCTCCGGTGTCGACGCGACGAGGGTCGCGGGGATCATCCCGGCGACGATGCGACAGAAGAGGCAGGTGGGCTCGGCGGCAAGCGGCGTCAGGCCGGACACGGGCACCTCAAGGAGCGATGGGCGGCGACCCATCACCGAGCGCGTCACCGAGCGCGACGCGGACGGTGGCGAGCGCGGCGAGGCCCGCGGTCTCGAATCGGAGGATGCGCCGCCCGAGAGACACCGGAACGAACCCGGCCGCGACGAGTTCCTCACGCTCCGACGGTTCGATGCCACCCTCAGGTCCGAGGGCGACGGTCACCGCGGGAGCGGCCGGTCCATCGGTCAGGGCGCGGTCGCGCACAACCGAGCGAACCGACGCGCTCACCCCGGCGAGATGATCGCGCAACGGCACCCCATCGCCATCGAGCAGGAATCGCACGCCCACAGGGGCGGCGGCAAGCGCGGCACCAAGCGCGGCCTCGGGATACATCGTCGGCGCCCAGGCACCACCGCTCTGCTCCAGAGCAGCCGCGATGCGGCCGCGCACCCGCTGGTGGAACGTCGGCCCCTCGCCGCGCGGCGTCACGTGCTTCGACCGACGGAAGAGCACCGGACGCCAGGTCGTCAGCTCCAGCTCGGTCGCCTTCTCGGCGAGCCAGAGCATCCGGTCCTTATCGGCCACGGGGAGGAGGAGGTGCACCGGCGACGGGGGCGCGACCAGCTCGACGGCGTCGACGTGGACCGCCGCGTGGCGCTTCGCGAGGAGCGTCAGCACCCCCGCCCCACGACTCCCGGTCCCATCGAGGAGGCCCACGCGCATCCCGGTGTCGAGCCGACGCACGCGCAGGTGATGCGCCGCATCCTCGCCAAGGGTCACCGTCTCACCGACGGCGAACGGCGCGTCGCTGACGAAGGTCGGCAGGCTCACCGCGCCGCCCGCACCGACCACCACACGTCCTCGGCGTCCTCGGCCACCACGCGCCACCCGCGCGCGGCGAGCGCCTGGCGCATCGCCGGACGCTCCTCCTGCAGGATGCCGCTGAGGATGATCTCCCCATCGGGTGCGAGCGCGGCCGGCAGTGCCGGGAGCAGCTCGAGCAACACCGACGAGATGATGTTCGCGAGGATGACGCGCACCGGTGCGACGAGCGGGAGCAGCAGGGCCGCATCGCCCTCGAGGACCGCGACCTGCGCCGCGACCCCGTTGCGCACGACGTTCTCCTCCGCGTTTGCGATCGAGTCGACGTCGTTCTCGATCGCGAAGGCGCGCGCCGCGCCAAGCTTGACCGCGGCGATCGCGAGCACGGCACTCCCCGCCCCGAGGTCGGCGACAGCGTCCCCGGGGCGGATCGTCGCCTCGAGGAGCCGCACCACACCTCGCGTGGTCGGATGCTCGCCCGTGCCGAACGCCATCGCGGGCTCGATGACGACCGTCGTCGCCGCGGGGAGGCCGTCCGCGAGCCACGGCGGCGCGACCATCAGCGCGCCGAGCCGATGCGCCCCGATCCGCGTCCGCCACGCGAGCGACCAATCCACGTCCTCGAGGGGCGCGACCGTCACCCCCGCCGCCGCGTCCGCGGCGCGGAGCGCCGCCACGAACGCCTCGACGTCCGCGGTCGCGGGGAGATGCGTGACCAAGGTCACGCCATCCTCGTGCACGCCTTCGGCGCCGGCGGCGAACATCGCGGTGGTCACCCCTTCGACCTGCTCCGGCGCGCTCGGCGTGCAGACAACACGATGCCAGGTCATCCGCCCATCGCCTCCTTCATCTTTGACCAGAACCCCTTCTCGCGAGTCTCCGGGGGGCGCTCAAGCACCTCACCCAGTTCGCCGATGAGTCGCTTCGCCTCCCGATCGAGCCCCTGCGGAGTCCAGACCTGCACGCGGACGTGCAGCTCCCCCTTCCCCGACGCGTTCACCCGGGGAAGTCCCTGCCCGCGGAGCGTGAAGACCTGCCCGCTCTGCGTCCCGGCCGGGACCTTCAGGTCGAGCGGGCCCGTGAGACCGGGCACCTGGATCGAGGCACCGAGGACGACCTGCGGGAATGAGACGAGCACCTCGCAGTAGAGGTCCTCGCCGTCCCGCTCAAATCGAGCGTCCTCGGCGACGTCGAAGACGACGATCACGTCACCGCGTGGCCCGCCGCGCACACCGACGTTCCCCACCCCACGCATCTGCATATACTGCCCGGTCGCGACCCCAGCGGGGACGCGGATGTCGAGCGTCTGCTCGCCGCGGACGCGGCCTTCGCCTCGGCAGTCGGTACAGGGGCTCGCGATCGTGGTCCCCTCACCGCGGCAGCTCGGGCAGGGACCGACGCTGACGAACTGGCCGAAGAAGCTCTGCTGCGCCCGGCGGACCTCGCCCTGCCCGGCGCAGGTGCTACAGCGCTGCACCTGCGTGCCGGGCTCCGCCCCCGCCCCGTCGCAGCGCCCGCAGCTCTGCAGGAGCTTGAGCTTCATCTGCTTCGTCACCCCCGCCGCGACCTCGACGAGCGTGAGCCGCAGGTCGAGCTTCACATCCTGGCCGGCCCGCGGGCCGGTCGCCCGACCGCCTCCGCCGCCGAACAGGTCGCCGAGGCCGAAGTCGCGCATGAAGATGTTGAGCGCGTCGGAAAGGTCGACGTGCTGGTATCCGCCGCCGCCCCCGCCACGGAGCCCCGCCTCGCCATACCGGTCGTAGGCCGCCCGCTTCTGCGCATCGCGAAGCACGTCGTAGGCCTCGGTCACGGTCTTGAACCGCTCCTCGGCCTCCTTCGAGCCCCCGTTGCGATCGGGGTGGAACTGCATCGCGAGCTTGCGATACGCCTTCTTGATCTCGTCGTCGCTCGCGTCGCGCGCGACGCCGAGCGTCTCGTAGTAATCCGCCATCAGGTCAACAGGTCCGAGACCAGCGAAGAGGTGTGGGCCACCAGCGCGATGACCTTCTCGTACGGCATCCGCGTCGGGCCGATCACGCCGATGACACCGGTGAGGCTGCCCGCCGTGTACTCGGCGGTGACGAGGGTCAAGCCACCGAGCAGGGTCGTCCCATGCTCGCCGCCGATGGTGATGGAGACGCCGGGCTGCGCCGCGCGGGCGCGCAGTGCCGTCGCGAGGTGCGACCGCGTCTCGGTCAGGGTGAGGAGCCGCTTCATCGACTCGCCCGAGGCGAACTCGGGTTGGTCGGCGAGGAGCGACGGCTGTCCGAGGAGGACCGCGTCGTCCTCCGTCGGCGTGCCGACGTCAAAGAGCTGCTCCCCCTCCTGCACGAAGATGTTGAGCAGCTCTGCCGATCCCGGCGCCTCACTCACCCGGGTGGGCGCGGCGTCGCGGAGCCTGGCGCCGAGAGTCCGCCGAATCTCCGCCAGCGAATGCCCCGCGAGCCGCTCGTTCAGAACGAGTTGGACCTCGGCGATCGCGGGGTCGGCGATCTCGCCCGGGACCTCGATAAAGATGGTCCGGACCGTGCCGCCGACGAGCGTCAGGACAAGGATCAGGCGGTCGGCGGTGAGGCGAACGAGCTCGAGCCGCTGCAGGACGGTCTGGTCGAGCCGGGGACCGAGGGCGACCCCCAGCTCCTGCGTGAGGACCCCGAGGGACTGTGCGGCCCGACGCAGGATGTTCTCGATCGTCGAGCCACCGATCGCGATCTCCCCCGCCAGCAGTTCCTGATCGCGGAGCGGCAAGGGCTCCACCCGCATCAACGAGTCGACGTAGACCCGATACGCCTTATCCGTGGGGACGCGACCTGCCGACGTATGCGGGTGAAAAAGGAATCCCTTCTCCTCGAGGTCGGCCATCGTGTTGCGGACGGTCGCCGACGAGACCCCGAGCCCGAACCGCCGCGAGATCGTCAGCGAGGCCGCCGGCTCCGCCGTCTCCACATAGCAGCGAACGACGGCCTCCAAGACGGAGCGCTCCCGGTTCGACAGCTCGTGAAGAGTCATAAGTGGAAGATTACGAACGACTTCGAGCGCTGGTCAAGGCGGCGGCGAGCGCGTCGAGGCGGAGCCATCCCTCCGGGGTGAGCCTGAGGCGGCCGGCGGGATCGAGAACTGCCCACCCCTGATCCAACCACGCAGTAACCGTTGTTATGTCATTTTGATGGACACTTAACCCATCCACTGTTCGAAGGCCAAGGTACACCTCCTCCGCGGCCCGCTCCTCCGGCCCGAGCCGCTCACTTCCATCAACCGGATCGCGTCCGACCGACGCCGACGCCGACCAGGACGCATACGGGCCAAGGTTCCACCGTCGCACCGCACCATCGAAGCCGTGAGCCGATGGCCCCAGCCCGAGGTACGGAACCCGCGTCCAGTACGCCGAGTTGTGCCGGGCGCGGTGGGATCGGCGGGAGTAGTTCGACACTTCATAGTGGTCGAACCCCGCCCCGGTCAGTCGATCATTTGCTCGCAGGAATTCCTCGGCGTGGCGCTCCTCCGGGGCCTCACGAACCTCCCCTCGGGCTGCCCAACGCCCCAGAGGCGTGTGAGGCTCAACCGTCAGTCCGTAAACCGAGAGGTGGGTCGGCTCGAGCGCGAGGGCAAGCTCAAGGTCACGCTCCCAGTCTCGGCCCATCGCCTCGGGTATCCCCGCGATTAAGTCCACGGAGAGATCGGCGATTCCCTCGCCGCGGAGGACTCGGATAGCCTCGGCCGTCCCCTCCGCATCGTGGCCTCGGTGCATCCAGTCGAGCACCTGGCTGTCAAAAGACTGAACGCCCAGGGAAACCCGGTTCACCCCTGCCGAGTGCCAGGCACGGACGGCATCGGCGCTCACATCCTCAGGATTGGCCTCTAGGGTGACTTCCGTGTTTTTCCACAATAAAGTGGATAAGTCGCCAACTCCTGACTCCTCGCCGAATCGTCGGATGAGGTCGCCGATCCCCGCTGGACCGAGTAGCGATGGCGTGCCGCCACCAAGGTACAGCGTCTTCAGTGAACCAGGTGCGATCCGAATCGACCGGGCCCGAAGCTCGCCGATAACACTTTCCACATACTTATCCACAGGAACAGCTTGCCGGACGGCGATCGAAAAATCGCAGTAGGAACACCGCCGCCGGCAGAAGGGGACGTGTATGTAGACGTGCTGGAAATTTTCCACAGGGCGGGACTGGTAATCTGGCAACGTGGCTTGGAGGTGGCGGTATCCACTCGGGAACGAGCGCCAAACGCCCAAAAACCTACGCTGAGAATGACCTAAAGTAGATTCTCAAAATCAATCTTTTCAACAACTTGCAGATTTCACGTCATCTGAATTAATACGACTGATAGTTCTGGATACTCCGGGCCAGATCCGCATCCAGCATCCGCCTGGCGAACTCGGCGAACCCCTCCCCCTCTAGCTCCCCCAGGTCCCCCAGCCCCCCCATCTCCCCGAGCTCCCCGAGCTCCCCGGGCTCAGGTCCTGCCGGCCGCCGGCCGTCAGGACCGCGTGACATCGCTGCGGGGGCATCCGGCACGCCAAAAAGCGTGAGCAGGTCGCCAGGGGAACGAATCATCTGTGCCCCGTCGAATATTAACTGGTTCGACCCAGCGGACTGCGGAACGTCGACGCGGCCCGGCACCGCCGCAACGGTCCCGTTGAGCTCAAGGGCGTGCGTGGCGGTGTTGATGGCTCCGGATTTGTGACCCGCCTCGACCACGACGACGATCTTGGACAGCGCGGCGATCAGCCGGTTCCGCCGCGGGAAGCAGCCCCGGAAGGCGGTGGTCCCCAGCTCGACCTCCGAAATCACCGTCGCCCGGTTCGCCAACAGGGCGTGGAGCGCCCGATGGCTCACCGGGTACGGGACGTCGACCCCCGTTCCCTGCACCGCAACCGTCTCACCCCCGGCGTCCAGCGCGGCCCGATGGGCCACCGCATCGATGCCCCGTGCCAGCCCTGACACGACCACGAGCCCGGCGCGGGCGCAGGCCGTCGCCAGCTCGGTGGCGACCCGCATCCCGTAGGGGGTCGCCTCGCGGGTGCCGACGATCGCGACGTGGCGGTCCGGCGCTCCCCTGAGCGAGTCGACGTCCCCGAGCACCCATAAACCCGCCGGTGGGTGCGAAACATTGCAGAGCGCCGCCGGGAGGGCCTCGGCCGCCACCCAGCGTGGCGTCGGGGCCGGCCCGGCGGCGGGACGGCTCACCCGGCGGCCTTCCGCATCTCGAGCAGCTTGGACCACCAGGCGGCCTTCAGCTCCTCAAGGCCCATCCGAGCGGGCGCCGAGATCGCGAAGAGCCCGAAGGCCTCAGGCGCCGAGATCTCCGGGATGTAGTGCTCGCCCAGGAGGTCGAGCTTGGTGAAGACGACGCAGTGCGGCGTGGCGGCGAGGGCCGCGGAGTGCTGGCGCACCTCGTGCCGGAGTTGGTCGTATTCCGCCTGCCAGTCCATCGCGTCGATGGGGATCAGGAAGGCGAGGAGTCGCGTGCGCTCGATGTGCCGGAGGAACTGGAGCCCGAGCCCACGCCCCTCGTGCGCGCCTTCGATAATCCCCGGGATGTCAGCGACGACGAAGGTACGGGCGTCGCTGAGCTGGACCACGCCAAGGTTCGGCTGGAGCGTCGTGAAGGGGTAGTCGGCGATCTTTGGGCGGGCCGCCGAGATGACCGAGAGGAGGGTCGACTTCCCCGCGTTCGGCTGCCCGACGAGGCCAACGTCCGCGATGAGCTTCAGTTCGAGCTCCAGGGTCCGGAGCTGCCCTTCCTCGCCGGGCTGCCATTCACGCGGCGCCTGATGGGTCGCCGTGACGAAGAAGGCATTCCCCTTCCCGCCCCGCCCACCCTTCGCGACGAGCATCGTGTCCCCGTGGGCGAGGACCTCACCGAGGCGCTCGCCCGTGTCCTTGTCCCGGATCACCGTGCCCGGCGGGACCGGGAGGGTGACGTCGTCGCCGGAGGCGCCGGTCTTATTGCTCCCCATCCCGTGCTCCCCGCGCTCCGCCTCCCAGTGATCCCGGTAGGTGTAGTCGAGGAGGGTCGCGAGGTTGGCATCGGCGCGGACGTAGACGTCGCCCCCCTTCCCGCCGTCCCCGCCGTCGGGGCCGCCCATCGGGGCGAACTTCTCGCGCCGGAACGAGGTGCAGCCCGAGCCGCCGGTGCCGGCACTGACGCGGACGGTGACGAGATCTATGAACACCGGACGCTCCGCTGGGACGAGGACGACTGTGGTTCAGAAGAGGCGGACACGCGGCTAAGATCGGCGCGCATGTGCCGCGGACAGCATCGACGCATCGCGCGCCGGATCAAACGACTGCGACGGGGCGGAGCTCGCCGACGATCGCTCCCCGCGTGTTGCGGATCCCCTTCCGGACGAACTCCGCGAGCCGCGGCGGGAGTTCCGACGGGAGCACCTGCAGCTGCTGCAGCGCCACGAGCACGGCGGCGTGCTGCGCCCGGAGGGCTCCGTCCTCCACCTTCAGTGCGAGCCCAAGGCCGAGTGAGGGGACCGCGACCGAGTGGACCCCTTCGGCGCCGACCTTGGCGATGATGGCGCCATCGGTCTCCTGTAGCAGGAGGGTGTCGAACCGTTCCGTGCCGCCGAGGAGCTGGGGATGCGCGCGCACCGCGGTGGCGATCCGCGTCGGTACCGGCTCCTCCGCGGCGATCGCGCGCGCCCACCGCGCATACGCGAGCGCCATCCGCTCGAGCGGGAGCGCCATCACGGCGACGCCACATCCATCGATCCCGACCGGCATATCATCGAGCGGGACACCGGTCCACGCCGACACCTCGCCGAGCGCATCGCGCTGGACCGGATGCTCCGCGGCCTCGTACCCGTGGAGGGACCACCCAGCCGTCTTCGCGCGTGCCAGCATCGCGGCGTGCTTGCCAGAGCAGTTGTTGTGGAGTCGCGTGAGCACGGCGCCGCTCTCGCGCCAGAGTTTCGCGCCGCGGATGGACAACGGTTCGTGCGGTCCACAGGCGAGGTCTCCCTCGTCGAGGCCGAGCGACGCGAGCATCCGCGCCGCCACAGCGAGATGCTCCGGCTCCCCGCCGTGCGAGGCGCAGGCGAGGGCGAGCTCCTCCGTCCCCCAGCCGAGCGCGTCGAAGCCGCCACTCGCGAGGAACGGCATCACCTGGAAGAACTTCGCGCAGGAGCGCCACATCGTCACGAGCCCGGCATCGCGCGCGACCGCGAGCAACGCCTCGTCGGGTCCGACGACGGCGGCATGCACGCGATGCACCGATTCGACGATGTCGCCGCGGGTGACTTCGATGTCGAGGCTGAGGGCGCGCATGGGAGGAAGCATAGTCAGGTTGGGTGGCGCTCCGCCAACGGCAGGCGGCTCGGCGAAGGCGCCGATTCGGCGACTGAGGCGACGCCAACCGCGACGCCGACCACGCGGCCGACCGACTGGGCCCTACGAGTCGCCGACGAGCACGTCGGCGAGGGCCGCAGCCGACCGCGACCAGGTGAACCGCCGCGCGTGCACGAGCCCGGCCTGCACGACCGCGGCGCGCCCCGCCTCGTCGCGAGTCCACCCGCGCACCACCGCGGCCATCGCCGCGGCGTCCTCCTCCGGGACGAGCGCCGCGGCCGTCCCGACCACCTCACACGTCGTCGGGTGCCGCGTGGCGACCACCGGCGCGCCCGCGGCCATCGCCTCGAGCGGCACCATCCCGAATCCCTCCGCCCGTGAACAGACGAGCACCGCCTCGGCGCCCGCGTAACACGCCGCCAACGCTGACTCGTCGAGCCCCTCGAGGTCATCCATGCGCCCCGCCACGCCGAGTCGCGCCGCGAGCGCGTGGAGCGTGTTCGTGTGCGCCGTCCGCTCCCCCACGAGACGCAATCGCAATGTCGGTGAGTCCGAGGCGAGCTGTGCAAAGGCCTCGATCGCGACCTCGAAGCGTTTATGCGGCCGCTTCGTCCCCACACAGAGCAGGTACGGGGCAGCGCCGGGCGGACGGCGCGCCCCGGCGGCCTCGCCCACGGCGAGACACGCGGGCGCCACACCGTGCGGGATCACCGTGAGCCGACCAACGACCTCCGGAAAGCGCGCGGCGAACGCCGCACGCGAGGCCTCGGTCCCCGTCACGAGGGCGCGGCTCGCGCGGATCATCCGCCGCATCCAAGCCGCGACGAGCGCCGCGGACGCGCCACCACGCTCGAGGAGGATCAGATCGTGCAACGTCGTCACCGGACGTCGGCGATGCGCGGAAGCCACACCCTGCCACCCACCGCGCCACGCCCCGTCCCAGTGCGGGAACCAGGTCACGACCTCGCGCGGGAGATCCACGACCCGTCGGCGCCACCCGAGTGGCACGCGCACATCGTGCCGGCGCCACGGCACGTCGCGCACCTGCACCCGCCCCACCATCCGCGCGATGGTCGGTTGCAGCGCGGCCGATGGCCCCACGAGGACGATCTCCTCGAAGCGTCCCGTCTGCGAGAGCGCGACGACCGACTCGCGCAGATAGCGCCCGAGCCCGGAGGCCTCCGGCGCGCGCGCGTCGACGACGAGAGACGGCGGCATCACGGGGCTCGGCGCGCGCGCGCGAGGAGCCCGTCGACGGTGTTCCGCGCGGGATCCTCGAGCACCGCATCGAGCAGGGCGCGCAACGTCTCGCCGATCGCCCGGCCGTCGGTGATCCCGACGGTGCGCAGATCGTCGCCATCGACCGCGAGGTCCCCGATCGTGATGGGATCGCGCCAGGCGATGGCCATCGCGCGCCGATGCAATCGCCGGAACCGCGCGACGCAGTCGCGCTGCCACGCCTCGGCCTCAACGGCGTCACCACCGCCCTCCGCGCGCGCGCGCGCCAGCGCCACACGGAGCGCCGGGGGCACGACGAGCCGTCCGTACTCGGCGACCCAGCGGCGGAGGACGACGTCATCCCCCTCGAACGTCGCAAGGGGGCCGAGCGCCGCGACCGCCTGCGCGACATCGACGGCGAGCCGCGACTCCACATTGCTGAAGCGCAGCGCCTTCAGCGTGCGCTCGAGGTCGCGGGGTGGCGCGACCCCGGGCTCGGCGAAGAGCGCTGCGAGCCGGAGCGCCACACGCCCCGGTCGACCCGCCAGCGGTCGATGCGGCAGGTGATCGATCGCGGCGAACCGCGCGGGGGGCGCATCGGCGAGCGCAGGCACGAGCGCCGCGAAGATCCCGGCCTCCCGATAGCGCTCGAGCGTCCGCGCGGGACGCGCGACCTGCGCCATCACTTTCTCCAACTCCTGCTTCACCCGCTCCATCGAGAGGCGCCCGAGGTGCGGCGCGCTCCCGGCGATCGCCGACCAGGTCGCCGGGTCGATCGTGAAGTCGAAGCGCCCCGCGAACCGCAGCGCCCGGAGCGCCCGGAGCCGGTCCTCGCGCATCCGCTCTGCCGGCTCGCCGACGCAGCGGATCACCCGCGCCGCGAGGTCGGTGCGGCCATCGAACGGATCGCGCACCTCGAGCCGCTCGGGATGGACCGCGATCGCGTTGATTGTGAAGTCACGCCGAGCGAGGTCCTCCTCGAGCGAGGCGCCGAACTGCACCACGGCGTGCCGGCCGTCGGTCTCCACGTCGTGCCGGAAGGTCGTCACCTCGTGGAGCACCCCGGCGCGATCGAGCACGCCGACCGTGCCGAACTGGATCCCGACCGGCACGGTCCGACGGAAGAGGCGCTGCACCTCCTCCGGCCGGGCATTCGTCGCCAGGTCCCAGTCGAGCGTCTCGATACCGACCAGGGCGTCGCGCACGGCACCGCCCACGCACCACGCCTCGAATCCCGCGCGCTCGAGCGTGCGGGCGATGTCGATGACGGCGGGGGGCGGGACGATGCGGGACATACCGAAAGCTACGTCACCGGCGACTACCGACGACGCCCAGCGCGAGCCCACCGAGCACGACCGCGCCGCCGACCAGGGTCCACGCGCTCGGCTGTTCGGCGATCGCCGGCAGCAGCGCGGCGAGCACCGTCGCCCCGACCGGCTCCACCAGGATCACCAGACTCACCACGTAGGCGGGCACGTACCGCAACGCCCAGTTGAATCCCGTGTGCCCGAGGAGCATCGGGCCGACCGCGATCGCGACGAAGAGCGGCCAATCCCCGGTCGCGACCGGCGCGAGCGACGTCCCCGTCGCGCCGGCGAACACGGCGATGCAGAGCCAACAGGCCCCGTACACGAGCCCCACGTACGCCCAGAGCGGGAGGTGGGCGCGCAGGCGGCGCCCGACGAGGTAGTAGATCCCGACGGTGATCGCCCCCACCACCGCGAGGAGATCGCCGGCGAGCGCCCCCGTCGTCCCCCCGGCGGCGGCACGATCCCCGAACGCAACGATCGCCCCGCCCAGCATCGCGAGGACGAGACCGGCGCCCTGGGCGCGCCCTGCGCGTTCACCGAGGACGAGCGCCGATCCAACGACGATGACGAGGGGATGCAGGTTGACCAGCACGACGCTCGCCGCGACCGAGGTCCGGTCGAGCGAGGCGATCCAACTCCAGAAGTGGAGGGCGAGCATCGCGCCGCTGAGCGCGGCCCAGCCGAGGTCGCGGCGGGCGAGGGTGCGATACGTGCGCCACTCGCCGGTGACGAGGAGCATCACACCGATGCAGCCGAGCGCGAAGGTGAGGCGCCAGAACGCGATCGCGAGCGGCGGTGAAGCCGCGAGGCGCGCGAGCGGACCGCTCGTGGAGATTCCCAACACGCCGAGCGCGAGGACCACCGGGAGGATCGCGGGGCGGCGCGTCGATGACACCCTCGCCTCGACGGCAACCGCGGAGCGGTCGGCGGCGGGAGTGGCGGCGCCCCCATCGCGCGCGGCGGTCGGATCGGACGGGGTGTGGTCGGCTAGATCGGTCACGTCGGGAATGTACGGCTGTCCGCCGACCGTCGGCGCCGACATCTTTCCCCTATGGCGCCCTCTCTCATCCCCCGCGCGCGGCTCGAGGCGCTCCTCGCCGTGCCGGCCACCCGCGGCCTCCGCATCGCCATCGTCGGCGACGCGATGCTCGACGTCTATCTGCGCGGGGACGTCGACCGGATCTCCCCCGAGGCCCCGGTCCCGGTGGTCCGCGTCCAGTCGCGCGTGCACGCGCTCGGCGGCGCCGCGAACGTGGCGCAGAACGTGGCCGCGCTCGGTGCACGCGGCGAGCTCGTCGCGGCGGTGGGGGACGACGCCGCCGGCGCCCAGCTCCGCGCGATGCTCACCGCCCTCGGTGCCGACGCGCACGGGCTTGTGACGACGGCGCGCCCGACGACGACCAAGACCCGCGTCGTCGCACGTGGGCAGCAGGTTGTGCGCGTGGACGAAGAGGTGGACGGTGACCTCGTCGGGGCGGAGGTCGCGGCGCTCGACGCCGCCGTCGCGCGCGCCATCGATGCGGCCGACGCCCTCGTGCTCGAGGACTACAACAAGGGGGTGCTCGTCGAGTCGGTGATCCGCAGCGCCATCGCGCGCGCCCGCGCGAAGGGGATCCCCGTGATCGTCGATCCCAAGTACCGGAACTTCTTCGCCTTCGGCGGGGCGACCGTCTTCAAGCCCAACCGCCGGGAACTCGAGGCCGCGCTCGGTGCCGCGGTCGACGTGGATCATCCCGAGGCGCTTCCCGCCGTGCTTGAGCGGCTCGCCGTGGAGCGGCTGCTCCTCACCCTCGGGGAGAGCGGGATGGCACTGATCGACCCCTCGGGCGCGACGCATCGCATCCCGACGACAGCGCGCGAGGTGTTCGACGTGGTCGGCGCCGGCGACACCGTCACCGCCTACCTCGCGGGGATGCTCGCCGCCGGCGCGACGCCGCTCGAAGCGGCGGTCATCGCGAACCACGCCGCCGGCATCCAGGTCGGCAAGGCCGGGGCCGCGACCGTCAGTCCCGCAGAGATCCTCGAGGTGATCGCGTGATTCGTCCCCGTCCGGCCGTCGCCCTCCTCGCACTCGCGCTGTCCGTCCCCGCGGCGTCGGTGCACGCACAGACGGGCGCCGGCGTGGTGGCTGGGATCCGCAGTGTGAGCGGCGCGTCGGGTGCTCAGGGCGACGGTACGCAGGATGGCATCGAGCTGCGCGGACTGCTGGAGCGCCCCATTCGCGCCGGCGGTTCCACCACCCCTTCGTGGCGGATCGAACTCGCGTACACGCAGCTGCAGAAGCCACGTGAGGACGTACTCGGACGCTATTCGGTCAACGAGAACGGGTTCGAGTTGGGCGCATCACTCCGTGTCCCGGTGCGCGTCGCGCTCGCGCAGGCGTATCTCCTCGCGGGGCCAGTGCTCTCATACCGCGCCGCGTGCGGGGTCGACTCGCACTTCGACTCGAACGGCCGGGTGCCGTGTGAGGGGGAGCGGACGAGCGCGGCCGGTGCGGCGGCCGGCGTCGGAGTGCGTGGCATCGCCGGCGACCGGCTCGACTGGATCGGCGAGGTGCGGCTGATGCGCGGCACGGTCAACGCCGCGGGTGGGACGCTCCTGGCGATCGGGGTGGGGTTCCAGCGGCGCTGAACGCAGCGGCGCCCGGACCCCATCGGGGCCCGGGCGCCGGAAGACGACGGGGAGTGCGCCGGGTCAGCTCGCGGCCGCACCGGATGCGGCGACGAGCACCGCGCGGATGGCGAGGAGCGCGGGAGACGGCGTCTGACCCGGCGCCGTCGCCGCGATCGCCGCGTTGTACGCCTGCACCGCCGAGACGACGTTCGAGAAGCTCGGCGAGGTCCCGAGCTGCCCCAGCGCATCAGCGAGGACCGTGGCCTGACCCGACGCCACGCCGGAGGCGGTGAGGGCGGTCGAGAGCGCCGCGACCGATCCGGTGCTCCCGGTCGCGAGGACCGCACTGATCAGGGACCCCGTCGCCTGGGGGACGGAGACCGTCCCGCCCGCGGGGTTCGGGACGGAGATGCTCCCGCCGGACGGCGCGGTGCCCAACGACGTCGCCGCGCCGGAGACCGCCGCGCTCACCGGCGCCGACGGCGCGGTCGGAATGACCGCCGCGCCACCGCCGGCAGACGGGAGGCCGACCGGCGCGACCGCACCGGTGATGCCGCCGCCGCCGCCGCCCGGGCCGGTCACATCGGAGCCGGCGCCAGGGGTCTGCGCCTGGACCGAGACGGCACTGAGCGCGAGGGAGAGGCCGGCGAGCCGGACCACGAGGCCACGGGTGTTCGAACGGATCATCGGTCGGGTCCTCACGGGAGGCGCGTCAGTTCGACGCGACGGTTCTTGGCGCGGTTCGCCGGGGTGTCGTTCGGGGCGATCGGCATCGAGCGGCCATACGCCTTGACGACGAGCTGGTCGGCCGGCACGCCGCGGCGGACGAAGTAGGCCTTCACCGCCTCCGCACGCTGCCGGGAGATGGTGACGTTGATCTCATCGGTACCGACCTCATCGGCGTGACCGCCGATCTCGACGCGGACGGAGGCGTCGGCCTTCATCGCGGCAACGAGTTCGTCGAGACGGCTCCCGGCGCCGGGCAGGATGCTGGCGCGGCCGAAGCTGAAGTTCGCCATCTCGATCTTCTCGTCCGGCACGATCTCGGCGAGGCAGCCGTTCTCGGCGACGGCACCGAGCACCGGCGAGTTGGCGCAGGCGTCGACGTCGTTCGGCACGCCGTCACCGTCGTTGTCGTTGCTCTGCGGCGCGGGGACGCGCCGCACGGGCTTCGGCGGGGCGACCGGGGTCGGCGCGACCGCCGGGGCCGCGGCGACGGGGGCCGCAGGCGCCACCGGCTCCGGCGCCTTCGCCGGCATCGGCTCCGGGGCCGGCTCCGTCGACGGGACGAAGAGCGGGGCGGCCGGGACCGGCGCCGCCGCGGGGGCCGCGGCGACCGCACCACCCGCCGTCGGATACGCCGGACGGGGCCCGGTGTCCGCGCGGCGCGCGAAGACGCCGGACCAGCTCATTCCGGCGCCGAGCGTGAACCGGATGCCATCGCCGGCGGTGCCGAGCACGTCCACCAGCGCCGGCGAGATCGTGATCGGGAGCGAGCGGAACGGCGCGAACGACATCCCGAGGTTCAGGTCCTGTCCGCTCCAGTCCGCCACCGCCGCCATCTTCGGCGAGACGCGGATGGCCGCCGAGAGGAAGTAGCCGAGCCCGCTCGAGCCCGCGGTGACGCGATCCTCGGACTGGAAGCGTCCGTTGCCGACGCCGCCGTTCCAGGTGATGGCATTGAAGAACTCACCCTGATTCAGCTGCTGCACTTTGGTGTAGGCGACGTACACCGCCGGATCCGACTGCGCGGTGCCGCTCAACGAGATGCCCTCGAGGCCGAGGGCGATCCCCGCGCCGCCAGGCAGGATCCGATGCAGCTTGGTCGAGCCGTACATCCGGTCGCCGAAGCCGGAGCGGATGGTGGAGGCGGAGGAGACGACGAGCTCGACGCCGACCGCGCGCGCCGGGTCACCGAGTCCCATCCCCGCTGCCACGGAGCCATCCTGTCCGCCACCGTAGCGCGTGCTGGCCTGGTACCCGCCGCCGACGAAGAAGTCACCCCACTTGGGGCCGTAGGCGATCGGCGAGGCCGCCGTCGCGCCGGGCTGGGCACGCCCCATCTCGGCGCCGATCGCCGGGGGCGTCGGGATCGGGAGCTTGTACAGGTCGAGATTCACGGCCTGCGCCCCGATCGTCAGGGGCAGCGCGGTCGCGAGCAGGACGAACGGGCGCACGGAACGGAGTACCATCGGAAAATCCTCTGGAGAGTCTGGTGGAATATTCCGTTGCGGCGTGTCGGAAGGCAAGGCTGACCCGCGCGACGCCGCCACGGCGCGGTCGACTGGCCGCCCCCTGCGGGCCCGTGCTACTCTTCGCGTCGCACTAGGGCTCATAGCTCAGCGGTTAGAGCAGCGGACTCATAATCCGACGCGCGCAGGTTCGAATCCTGCTGGGCCCATCGCCGGACCGCCACTCGCCGGGGCCACCCGCTCCACGCCGCTGGCCCCGCCGACCATCCCTGCCCTTCAGCTCCGCTCACGACCCGGTTACATTCCCCGCGTCCGGGCGCGTAGCTCAGCTGGTTAGAGCGCTGCTTTCACACAGCAGAGGTCGGGGGTTCGAGTCCCTCCGCGCCCATCGCCTCTGAGGGGCGTCCGCCAGTCGGCGGACGCCCCTCGTGCGTTCAGCGCTCCTGCATCCCGGCGAGGATCGCCCGCGCCCGCGCGCCGTCACCCCGCACCAGATACCCGGCCCACCGCAGCAGCCGCGTCGGGTAGAACCAGCACACGAACCACACGCGCTCCCCCGCGCGGAAATGCGATCGCACCATCCGCCGACGATTCCGGTCCCGCAGGCGGATCTTCCACGCGGCGGGCGGCGGCTCAGGGTATGGGACGTCGTGCGCGACGACCGCCTCGGGGACGTGGAGGAGCCGCCAGCCGGCCCGCGCCGCCCGGAGCGACCACTCCACATCCTCGCCGTACATGAAGTACGACGGGTCGAAGGCCCCGAGCACCCGTAGCGCCTCCGCGCGGAAGAGAATCGCGCACCCGTTCAGGAACCCGACGTCGCGCGGCGCCCCGACCGCATCGGTCGCGTCGGTCCGATGCGTCCCGATCCCGCGGACGCGGTCGACCGTCCCGCCCGCCCACCAGATCCGCTCCGGCGCCGCCGCGTGGCGCACCGTCGGGGCCGCCGCCGCGGCGCCCGGATCCGCCGCGAGCCCCGCCGCCAACCGCGCCACGGCGCCGGCGGAGACGGTCACATCGTCATTCACCACCAGCACCCACGACGCGCCGGCAGCGAGCGCCCGCGCGATCCCCACGGCGTTCCCCCCGGCGTACCCGAGATTCTCCGGCAACGTGAGCAACGACACCCCGGCGCCCGCCGCCGCCACGACCTCGCGCACCGCCTCGCGCGCCGGCGCCGACGACCCGTTGTCGATCACCACGACCTCCACCTCGGCCCCGTCCGAGGCGCGCAGGGCGCGCACCGCGGCGGCGAGGTGCCGCACCGATTCGTGCACGAGGACGAGCGCCGTGACGCGCGGCAGGGTGGGAACGAGGGCCATCGCGTCAGCATAGGGGGCGCGGTGTCCCCCCGCCAGCCGCGGCCTGCCTGTCGCGCCACCTGTCGCGCCACCTGTCGCGCCGCCTGTCGCGCCGCCTTCCAGCGACGGTATCGTTCGACGTGCCGCGCGCCGCCTCCCTCCCCTCGCAGATCGGGCTCTACGGTGCCGCGCACGCGCTCGGCCTCCTCGCGCCGCTCCTCACCACCCCCTGGCTCGCGCGCGCCCTCGGTCCCGCCGCCTGGGGGCCCGTGCTCGTGGCGCAGGGCCTCGCCGGACTCCTCACGCTGCTAGTGGAGTTCGGCTTCGATCTCACCGCGACGCGCGACGTCGCG
>JARIFA010000079.1 GCA_031127075.1 Gemmatimonadota bacterium
GCACCGCCGGCCGGCGTGATCTCCCCACGGACACCCTCCTGCTCGACCAGCGGGAGACGGTGACGAGCGTCGGGCCGTTCGTGCATCTGGAACTCTCGCCGGCCGAGGCGGTGACGCTGAGCGCCGGGCTGCGGCACGATCGCATCGGCTTCGCGGTCGATGATCGATTCCTCGGCGACGGCGAGGATGATTCGGGGTCGCGCGTGATGGCGGCCACGAGCGGCCACCTCGGCGCCGTCTGGCGGGCGCGCGCGGCGGCGGCGCCCTATGTGAACCTGTCGACGGCCTTCGAGACCCCGACGACGACCGAGCTGAATGCGCGCGTGGACGGGGCCGGCGGCTTCAACCCGTCGCTGGGACCGCAGCGTGTGGCGACGCTCGAGCTTGGCGTCCGCGGTCGGCTGGTCGGGCGACGCGCCCAAGGCGCATTCCTGCAGTACGAGCTCGCCTGGTTCGACGCCACCGCGCGCGAGGCGATCGTGCAGTTTCTGGAGAGTGGTGGGCGCGCCTTCTTCGCGAATGCCGGCGGGACGCGGAGCCGCGGGGTGGAGGCGGGGCTCGTCGTCTCGCCGCGGCCGGGCGTCGAGCTCCGCGGCGCGTGGACGCGCGCCGCGTATCGGTTCGCCGACTACGCCGTCCCCTCCGCCGCGTTGCCCGCGCCCGCCCGCGACACGCTCGATGGCAACCGGCTCGCCGGCGTGCCGCGGACGACGGTCCGGCTCGGCGCACGATTCACGCGCGGCGCGGTGGCCCTCGATGCGGATCATACGCTCCAGTCCGCCCTCTGGGCCGACGATCGCAACGCCGTCCGGGTCCCCGGGTGGGGGCGTGGTCAGCTGCATGTGCGGGCGTCCTGGAGCGGTGTGCTCTACGCGCATCCGGTCGAGCCGTTCCTCGCCGTGCAGAACGCGATGGACCAGCGCTATGTGGGCGCGGTCACGGTGAACGGCGCGTTCGGTCGGGTCTTCGAGCCCGCGCCGCCTCGGACCTGGTACGCGGGGCTCGAGCTCGGCGTGCCGCTCCGTCGGTGAGGCAACGCCGGAGCGATTAGTTTCGGGGCATGCCGACGCGCGCCCTTCGCACCCCGCCCTTCGAGATCCGCAGTTCCCCCATCGCCGGCCGCGGTGCCTTCGCGACGCGCGCCATCGCGCGCGGTGATCGCGTCATCGAGTACGTCGGCGAACGGATCTCCCACGCCGTGGCCGACGCGCGGTACGACGACGCCGCGATGGCCGAGCATCACACCTTTCTCTTCGCGGTCTCGAACCGCACGGTCATCGATGCGGCGCGCGGGGGGAACGACGCCCGCTTCATCAACCACTCCTGCGCCCCGAACTGCGAGGCGGTGATCGAACGGAGTCGCGTCTTCATCAACGCGATCCGTGACATCGCGGTCGGTGAGGAGCTGTTCTACGACTACGAGTACCAGCGGAGCGGTGACGAGACGGCGGAGGATGAGGCGCGCTACCGGTGCGCCTGCGGGGCCGCGACCTGCCGCGGGTCGATCATGGAGTCGCGGGCCGCGTATGAGGCGCGGGAGGCGGAGACGGCAGCGAAGCGGGCGGCGAAGCGGGCGGCGAAGCGGGCGGCGGCCGCCGGGGTGCCCGCGCCGGCGTCCTGACGGCGGGGGAGGCGCCGCGCCTCAGCGGCCGCCGAACACCTGCACGATCCGCGCCGTCCTGATCCGATCGAGCTGCGGGAACTCCCGCGCCAGATACGGTTCCCCCTCGGCGGTGAGCCGGTCCTGCGACGGACCGCGCCCCGCGGGAGCGCCTTCGCCGTAGCCGGTATGGAGCGCATCGACGACCTCCATCCCGCGGATGACCTCGCCGATCGGCGGGAAGCCCATCGCGTCGAGGCGCGCGTTGTCGCGGAGATTCACGAAGAGCTGGACGGTCCGTGTGTTCGGTCCACCCGAGGCGAAGGTGACGGTGCCGCGGCGATTGCTCTCGCTGGTCGGGTCGTCGGCGATGCGGCGGTCCCGCCACGTGGCGGTCTTCGCCGGGTCGGCGGCGATCCCCCACTGCACGACGAAGCCGCGCAGGGCGCGGAAGAAGGCGGCGCCGTCGTAATACCCCTCGGCGACCGCACGACCGAGCTGCACGGCGCCGAGCGGCGCCCAGTGGCGGCGCACCATCAGGTCGACGGCGCCGCGCGTGGTCTCGAATCGCACGACGAACGAATCGGCGGCGGCGAGGGTGGCGGGGTCGGTCGGGGATTGCGCGTGGGCGACGGGGCTCGCGAGGATGGTCAGCGCAGCGGCGAGGGCGACTCGGGTCACAGGATGTCCGAGCGGAGTTCGAGGCGCAGGGTCCGGTTCCGCGTCACGCGGCCGTTGCGGTAGTCGAACGGGACGGCGATGCGGGTGCGCGACTCGATCGTGCCGTCGAGGATGCGGAGGCCGCGCGTCGCATCGGAGGCGTCGGGGGTGAAACGGATCGCGCGTCCGGTCACCGTGTAACGCCCCGTCACGGTCATCGTCTGGAGCGGCGCGCTGCGTCCACCACCACGGGCCTGCCCTGCGGCGGAGGTGAGCGTGCGACGGAACCGGACGATGGCGCGGAAACGGCTCTCGGGCCGCAGCGAGAGCACCATCCGGTCGAACTCGATCAGGTAAGTCGTCCCATCGCTGTCGGTCACGCGATCGGCGAGCGGCAGCGGGGATTGGTCGATCCGCAGGGCGAGGTAGGATCCGGTCGCCTGCGCGGTCGCGGCGCGCGGCGCCGCCAGCAGACCGAGCAGGATCCCAGCGACGAGGCGCGCGGCCATTCGTGTCATCCGGTCAAGCTAGGTCGCGACGACGCGTCCGGGTAGCCGCGCGATGATGCCGTGCGCGTCCGGGCGATGCCGGCCGCGCGCTGCGCGCCCGCATTGTCGACCGATGCTCGCCGCCATCCGTTCCGCCGCCGTCGTCGGCGTCGACGCCGTCCCGATCACCATCGAGGTCAACGCCGCCACCGGCCTCCCCGGCTGGACGATGGTCGGCCTGCCATCCGGGGCGGTCCGCGAGGCGCGCGACCGGGTCGCCGCGGCCCTCGTGAACGCGGGCTTCGTCCTCCCGCCGCGCCGATGGACGGTGAACCTCTCACCCGCTGACGTCCGCAAGGACGGACCGGGGTTCGACCTCCCCATCGCGATCGGGGTCCTCGTCGCGAGCGGGCAGCTCGACGCGGCGGCCATCGACGGCTGCTGGTTCCTCGGAGAGCTCGGATTGGACGGCGAGGTGCGGGCGGTGCGGGGCACGCTCCCGTTCGTCCAGGCCGCGCACCGCGGCGCAGCGCGGCTCGCGGTGATCCCCGAGGGGAACGCCGCGGAGGCGGCGCTCCTCCGCACCCTGCCGGTCGTCTGCGCAGGATCGCTCCGCACGCTCGTCGACGCGTTGCGCGCCGGGCGCCTCGTCGCGCAGGGGCGCCCGGCTGCCGTCTCACCGTCGGAGGATCCGATCCCGGACGGGACGGACCTCGCGGACATCGTGGGGCAGCGCACGGCGAAGCGGGCGCTCGAGATCGCCGCGGCCGGCGGACACAATCTGCTGATGCTCGGACCGCCGGGGGCGGGGAAGACGATGCTCGCTCGGCGACTCGCCGGTCTCCTCCCCCCGCTCGACGACGCGGCCTTCCTCGACGTGGTGGCGATCCACTCCGTCGGGGGGCTGCTCCCGGCCGGTGGCACACCGACCCGTCGGCCGCCGTTCCGGACGCCGCACCACACCATCAGTCTCGCTGGGCTCATCGGCGGTGGGCCCGGCCCGCGGCCCGGGGAGGTGAGCCTCGCGCATCGGGGCGTGCTCTTCCTCGACGAGCTGCTCGAGCTCCCTCGCCACGTCCTCGACGCGATGCGGCAGCCGCTGGAGGATGGCCGCGTCGTGATCGCCCGCGCCGCGCAGTCGGTGCCGTTCCCGGCGCGGTTCCTCCTCGTCGGTGCGGCGAATCCCTGTCCCTGCGGACACGCCGCGGATCCGCGCGGGACCTGCCGCTGCTCCGAGGCGGCCATCCGCGCCTACCGTGACCGTCTCTCGGGCCCGCTCGCCGACCGGATCGATCTTCACGTCCGCGTGGAGGCCGTTGCCCTCGAGGCGATGCAGGGACGTGCGGCGAGCGAGTCGAGCGCGGTGGTGCGGGCGCGGGTGGCCGCGGCGCGCGCGCGCCAGCACCAGCGCTACGCGGGCCTCGCCGGCGTCACCCTCAATGCGGAGGTACCGGGGGCCTGGCTCCGTGCTTCCGAGGGGGTCACGCCGGAGGCGCTTACCCTCCTCGGCACCGCGGCGGAGCGGCTCCGGCTCTCGGCGCGCGGCTTCGACCGCGCGCTGCGGGTCGCGCGGACCGTGGCCGACCTCGCCGGCCTCGAGTCGGTCGATGAGTCGGCCGTCGCGGAGGCCCTGATGTTCCGGCCGGAGGCGGCGGGATAGTTTTGACGGATGACGCACCCTCCCACGGCCCTCGCGGTGAAGGAAGCGGCGCTGGTCGCGTGGCTCCGGGCGCGCGGCTCCGTGCTCGTCGGCTTCTCCGGCGGGGTCGATTCCGCGTATCTCGCCTGCGTGGCGCTCGAGGCGGTCGGCCCGTCGCGGCTCCTCGCCGTGATCGGCCGCAGCGCGTCGTATCCCGAAGCGCAGTGGGCCCGCGCCCGCGCGGTGGCCGACCGCTTCGCCATCCCCGTGCTCGAGCTCGACACCGAGGAACTCGCCGATGCGCGGTACGCCGCGAACCCGGTGAACCGGTGCTATTTCTGCAAGACGGAGCTCTGGTCGCGCCTCGTGCCGGTGGCGCGCGCGCGCGGGCTCGCCGTGGTCGTCGACGGCACGAACGCCGACGATCTCGGGGACCACCGCCCCGGGGCGCAGGCCGCGCGTGAGCAGGGCGTCTGTTCGCCGCTCGCCGACCTCGGGTTCACCAAAGCGGAGATCCGCGAGGCGTCGCGGGCGCGCGACATCCCCACCTGGGATCAGCCGGCGTCGCCCTGTCTGTCGTCGCGCCTGCCCTACGGCACCGCCGTGACACCGCTCCGGTTGCGGACCGTCGAGGCCGCTGAAGCGGCGCTCCGCGCGTTGGGGGTCGAGGGGAACCTCCGGGTCCGGTACTTCGGCGACCGCGCGCGCGTGGAGCTCGACCCGGCATCGATGGCGCGGTGGAGTGTCGGCGAGGCGGCGGCGCGCGTCACGGAGGCCGTGTGTGCGGCGGGGTTCGAGACGGTCGAGTTCGCGCCCTTCCGGTCGGGGGCGCTCAACGTACTCGCGGGCCTCATCGCTGATGCAGCTGCGTCGCCGGCGGATCGCGCGCACGAACAGGCGCGCGGGGCCGGCGTGTCCTTTTCGGCGGAGGTCGCGTAGATGTTCGGGTGTCTCGGGCGCATCGGGTGCGGGCTCTTTCTCATCATCCTCGGCGCCGCCGGCTGGGCGACCAAGGACCGCTGGTGGCCTGAGGTCCGCCGGCGTCTGCCGATTGAGGTGCCGGCGCGCCCCCCCGAGGCGACGCGAGTGACGGTGACGGTGGGGGGGGCGTGACGCGTCGCGTCCTCGTCGTCGACGACGAGTCGGGGATTCGTGAGGCCCTCGCCCAGCTCCTCGAGTACGAGGGGTACGAGGTGCGCGCCGTCGCGAACGGCACCGCGGCCCTCTCGGCGTTCCCGGAGTTCGCGCCCCATCTCACCTTCCTCGATGTGAAGATGCAGGGGCTCGACGGCCTCGAGACGCTGAGTCGGCTGCGGTCGCGCGATCCCGCCGCGGTGGTGGTGATGATCTCCGGCCACGCGAGCATCGCCGATGCCGTGGAGGCCACCCAGCGCGGCGCCTACGATATCCTCGAGAAGCCGCTCGACACCGAGCGGGTCTTGGTGACGCTGCGGAACGCGCTCGGGCACCTGACGCTGCGCGACGAGAACCAACGGCTGCGCGAGGTCGTGGAGCGGCACGGCGCGCTCGTGGGGGGCTCCGCCGCGATGCGCGCCCTCGTGGCGCAGGTGGAGCGCGTCGCCGCGACGGGGGCGCGGGTGCTCATCACGGGCGAGAACGGGACCGGCAAGGAGCTCGTCGCACGGGCGCTGCATCAGCACTCCCCACGCGCGCGTGAGCCCTTCATCGCGGTGAACTGTGCGGCGATCCCGGCGGAGCTGATCGAGAGCGAGCTCTTCGGGCACGTGAAGGGCTCGTTCACCGGCGCCGTCGCCGACCGGGCCGGCACCTTCGAGCTCGCCGACGGTGGCACCCTGCTGCTCGACGAGATCGGCGATATGTCGCTCGCGGCGCAGGCCAAGGTGCTGCGCGTCCTCGAGGACGGCGCGGTGACGCGGATCGGCGCGGCCCGCGGGCGCACGGTGGACGTGCGCGTCCTCGCGGCGACGAACAAGCGGCTCGACGCGGAGATCGCGGCCGGCCGCTTCCGGGAGGACCTCTTCTATCGGCTCAACGTGGTGCCGATTGTCGCGCCGCCGCTCCGGGATCGGCGCGACGACATCCCGATGCTGGTCCGGCACTTCACCGAGCTCGCGGCCGCCGCCGGCGTGCCGGCGCGGCCGATCGATCAGGCCGCGCTCGACCGGCTCGCAGCCCTCGACTGGCCGGGCAACGTGCGGGAGCTCCGCAACACCGTCGAGCGGCTCCTCCTCCTCGCCGCCGGGCCGCGCGTCACCGCGGCCGACGTCGAGCGGCTCGTCCTCCCGCGCAGCGCGTCATCGGCGGACGCGGCCTCCCCCTTGGGCGGCCTCGAGGCGTGCGCGACGTGGGACGAGTTCAAGCGCGCCGCCGAGCGCGCGTACCTGACGCACCATCTGCGGCGCCACGGGTGGAACGTCGCCGAGACGGCGCGTGCGCTCGAGATGCCACGCTCCAACCTCTACGCCAAGATCGAGCGGCACGGCCTGCGCCGCGACGCCGACTGACCTCCCCTAGATTCCCGGTATGACGACCTTCCAGAACTTCATCGGCGGCGCGTGGGTCGCGCCCGAGTCCGGCACCTATTTCGAGAACGTGAATCCCGCCGACACGCGGGACCAGATCGGGCGCTTCCCGCGGTCCGGCGCCGCGGACGTCGAGCGCGCGGTGGCGAGCGCGACGCGCGGCTTCGACCGCTGGCGTCGGACGCCGGCCCCGGCGCGCGGCGACGTGCTCCGGCGCGTCGGCGAGATCCTCGCCGCCCGCAAGGAGGAGCTCGCGGACCTGATGACCCGAGAGATGGGGAAGCCGCTCGCCGAGACCCGCGGCGACGTGCAGGAGGGGATCGACACCGCCTTCTACGCGGCCACCGAGGGGCGGCGGCTCTTCGGTCACACCGTCCCGAGCGAGCTGCGCGACAAGTGGGCGATGAGCTTCCGTCGCCCGATCGGCATCGCGGGGCTCATCTCCCCGTTCAACTTCCCCCTCGCGATCCCCACCTGGAAGATGTTCCCCGCGCTCGTCTGCGGGAACGCGGTGATCTTCAAGCCGGGCGAGGATGTCCCGCACACCGGGCACGTGCTCGTCGAGATCCTCCTCGAGGCGGGACTCCCGCCGGAGGTCATCCAGCTCCTCCATGGCGATGGCGAGGTGGGCGCCGCGATCGTCGCGCATCCGCAGATCCCGCTCATCTCCTTCACCGGCTCCACCGAGACGGGGAGCAAGGT
>JARIFA010000019.1 GCA_031127075.1 Gemmatimonadota bacterium
CGGGCGTACTCGTAGCCCTTGTGGACGCCGAGGGACTCCTGGGCGTACGTCGACGTCTGGTAGATGGGGGGCATGATCGCCCCGTTGGTCGGGTCGGGGCGCTGGCCCGCGTGGATGGCCCGGGTGGAGAACCCGGTGCCGACGTCGTCAGGGAGGATTCGGGTCATGCTCAAAGGTACCGGGGACGTCCCGACCTGGGCGAGGGGCGCGGTCCCCGCGTCGGTCGTGTCCCACCCGCGGGCTTAGGGCGCCCGCGGGCGTTCGTCGCTCGGATACCGCGTGGTCCCGGGATTGAACGTCTGCCAGCTGTGCCAGAACTCTTGGCTCGCGACGATCGGTTTGAGCGTCCCGGCCGGACCCCGCCCGTCGAAGGCGTATGCCGTCGATCCGGAACGGAGAGAATCGGCGTCTCGCGTGTAGCGCGTCGTGGCATCGGCGCGCTCGAAGGCGAAGAAGCTCGCGCTGTCCGCCGCCACCACGAGGACGATCGGTCGGCCCGCGAGGGTGTCATGGATCGCGCCGGACGCGAGGAGCGCGTTCCAATCGTAGGCGCGCGCGATGCCGCCGAGCCGCAGCCCCACCACCCATGACTTCGGCTGCCACGACCGCGGGTCCGTGCCCGTGAGCCGCGACCGACTCGTTCCCCGCTCGAAGGCGTAGTCGTCGTCGTACTCGGCTTGGAAGCGCGGGTCGCCGCGCATCACACGCGTGTCAGGATGGAGAGCGATCCATTGACCGAGTGTGACCTGCGTGCTCGGCAGCTCCGTCAGGATCGTGCCGCGGCGCGGTCCGACGAGCGCCTCGCCGTTCGCCTGCCGCCACCAGCTCCCCGTCGTGCGGTCCTCGAGCATCGCATTGAACTGGTCCATCCCCACGAGTCGCCATGTCTCCACCGCGCCATCGAGGCGCGGATCGAAGATCCGCCCCGTGCGGCAGACGGTGCAGTACGTGACGAGCACCGGACGCCCCGCGATGGTGTCGGTCACGAAGTGGTGGTAGCCGATGAACTGCAGCGGATATGCGCGCGCTTCCCCCTCGAGCACGAGGCCGACCACGAGCCGGTCCGGGGCGATGCCGGCCTCGGACGGCGCGACCATCGTCACGTGGTCGGGCTGGCGGAAGAGCACGTCGGCGGGAAGGACGAAGTTGGCCGCGTAGGTGATCCCGCCCGCGAGGGCTGCGACGGCGGCCGTCACGAGTCGACCCGCCCGCCCGACCGTGCGAAGACGGGGCAACCCCCAAGCGAGTGCCGTCAGGCAGAAGGCGCGCAGTGGCCAGCGTGCGAGGTGGAGCGCATAGGCGAGTTCGACGCTGCGCACCCGCTGCGAGCCCGGGAGCGGCATGATGAACCAGACGGCGGCCGCCTCGACGAGGGCCAGCACGAGGAGGGCGATCAGGGGGGCGTGGCGTCTCACGAGGGGCTCACGGGGGCGGTCAGCGTCTGAGGGTGCGCGCGTCGCCGCGCGAAGAGATCAGCGGGCATCCACAATCTGAACGTGCGCGCCTTGCAGCAGCGGCGCGAGGAGTCCACGCAGATCGGCCGAGAGGCGCTCGTCCCCCGAGAGCACCTCGTGGTGCGAGAGCGAGGCGCCGGTGGCGGCGAGGACGAGGCACTCCTCGGCGCGGCCCGGTTCGTCGGTCGAACCTTCGATCGTCAGCCCGAAGTGCGAACCGAGGTCGACGGCGGTGCGGCGGCCGTCGGACGCGACGAAGACGGCGCTCGCGGGCACCGCATCCAAGAGGACGAGCGGTGTGCCCGCCGCCACCTGGTCGACGAGGTCAGTCGTCGTGAAGACCGCCGCGACGCCGAGGGTCATGATGCGCTCGGCGGTGACCCGGTCACCACCGCCGTCAGCGACGCCGTCAGCGACCCGGGCATCAATGTCGAACCAGACCGCTCCACGACCATCGCAGGCCGCCAAGGCCGAGACCGCGGCGATGCCGGGCGGGAGGAGGATCCCTGCCCGCCGTGTGCCGAGCGCGATCACCAGCGGCGCGCAACGCTGCAGAAGCGTGAAGCCCGCACTGACGAGTGCGCCGACCGGGACGCCGTCGATGCGACCGTTTCCCGCGGCCAAGCGTAAAGCCAAGGTGTTCATACGGATACGTTAACGGACGGAGGGGTCGATTGGGGTGTGCGGCTCCGGGGCGATCCGGTAGCTTTCGCCCTGAGCTGTTGGCGAGAGGCGAATGAATCAAAGTCAGCGCGTTCCAGCTTCCAGCTTCCAGCTTCCAGCTTCCAGCCTCCAGCCTCCAGCCTCCAGCTCCGTGTCCTCCCCTGACCCCCGCCTCATGATCAGCGTCTCCGGTATCCGGGGACGCGTCGGCTTCGGCCTCACGCCCGAGGTCGCCGCGCGGTACGCGGCCGCCTTCGGCGCCTGGGCCATCGCCCGCGGGGGGACGCGCGCGGTCATCCTCGGTCGCGACAGTCGCGTGACGGGGCCGATGTTCCACGCGGTGGCGCGCGCCGCGCTCGAGAGCGTCGGCGCCGACGTCATCGACATCGGGCTCACCACCACGCCGGGGCTGCAACTCGCGGTGGAGCATCATCACGCGGCCGGTGGCATCGGGATCACGGCGAGTCACAATCCGATCGAGTGGAACGCGCTCAAGTTCATCGGGCCCGACGGACTCTTCCTGAGTGCCGCGCAGGGCGCCGAGATGCGGGCGCTGGTGGAGCAGGGGATTCCGTACGCGCCGCTGGCGCGTCTCGGAACGACCCACGCGGATACCGCCGCGATCGACCGGCATCTCGATGCGGTGCTCGCGCTCCCGTTCCTCGACGTCGAGGGGATCCGCCGCCGCCGCTACATCGTCGCCTTTGACGCCTGCCGCGGCGCCGGCGGCGCCGTCATCCCGCGGCTCCTCGAGCGGCTTGGCTGCACCGTCCACGGGATCGAGCTCGAGGCCGATGGCCGCTTCCCACGGCCGCCAGAGCCCATCGCCGAACAACTCGGCGACCTCGAGGCCCTCGTGCGGCGTACCGGTGCCGCGGTCGGCTTCGCCACCGATCCCGACGTCGATCGGCTCGCCCTCGTCGCCGACGACGGCCGCGCCATCGGGGAGGACTACACCCTCGCGCTCGCGACGCGCGTCGTCCTTCGGCACCGGTCCGGTCCGGTGGTCACCAACCTCTCCACGAGCCGCATCGTCGACGATATGGCGGCCGAGCACGGCGCGACGGTGCTGCGCGCGCCGGTCGGCGAGGTGAATGTCGCCCTCAAGATGCGCGAGGTCGGCGCCGTGATCGGCGGCGAGGGGAACGGCGGGGTCATCCTCCCCGAGCTCCATCTCGGCCGCGACGCGCCGCTCGGGGTCGCGCTGATCCTGCAGCTCCTGCACGAGGATGATGCGTCCCTCTCCGCGATCGTCGCGCGCTTCCCGCGCTATGCGATCCTCAAGGACAAGCTCGACCGCCCCGATGCGCCGCTCGATGCGGTCTACGCGGCGCTGCGCGAGGCTTTCCCCGATGCGGCGGTCGACACGCAGGACGGGCTCCGGCTCAGCTGGACAGATCGATGGGTGCACGTGCGCCCGTCCGGGACGGAGCCGATCGTGCGGGTGATCGCCGAGGCGCCGACCGTCGAGGGGGCGCAGGCGCTCGTCGACCGCGGGCGGGCGCTCCTCGCGGCGTTGGCCTGATCCCGTCGTGCTGTACCTGCCGCATCTCGCGTTCAGCCTCCAGCCTTAAGCCTCCAGCCTCCAGCCTCCAGCCTCTATGTGCGGTATCGTCGGATACATCGGTCCCAAGGACGTCGTCCCAATTCTGATCAACGGGCTCAAGCGGCTCGAGTACCGCGGCTATGACTCGGCGGGCGTCGCCGTGCTCCGGGACGGGACGCTGGAGACGCGGCGAGCCGCTGGCAAGATCGCGATGCTCGAGGCGGCGCTCGGCGCCGACCCCGTGTCAGGACACATCGGCATCGGTCACACCCGCTGGGCCACGCACGGGCCGCCGACAGACCGCAACGCGCATCCGCACCTGAGCACCGACGGCACCATCGCGGTGGTGCACAACGGAATCATCGAGAACTACGGCACCCTTAAGACGCAGCTCGCCGCGAAGGGGCACCGCTTCAGTTCCGACACCGACACCGAGGTCCTCGCCTGCCTCATCCAGGAGTGCTACGAGGGATCGCTCGAGGACGCGGTCGTCGCCGCGCTCCGCATGGTGGAGGGGACCTACGGCATCGCGGTCGTCTCGAGCCGCGAGCCGCAGAAGATCGTCGGGGCCCGGCAGGGAAGTCCGCTCCTCGTCGGCGTCAGCGACGGGCAGTATTTCCTCGCCAGCGACGCCTCGGCGATCCTCTCGCATACCCGCGATGTGGTCTACCTGAACGAGGGGGAGATCGCCGTCCTCACCCCCGACGGCTATCGCCTGATGGACATCGACGCGGCGCCGGTGCGCCGATCGGTTGAGACGATCGCCTGGGACCTCGACGCGATCGAGCGTGGCGGCTATGACCACTTCATGCTCAAGGAGATCTTCGAGCAGCCGACGACGGTCGCCAACACGCTCCGCGGGCGCCTGCGCCTCGAGGAAGGGACATCCAAGCTCGGGGGCCTCAATCTCTCTCACGAGCAGCTGATGGGGATCGATCAGATCATCATCACAGCGTGCGGGACGAGCTGGCACTCCGGGCTCATCGGCGAGTTGATGCTCGAGGATATGGCCCGCATCCCAGTGGAGGTCGAGTACGCCTCCGAGTTCCGGTACCGGAATCCGATTGTCACCGACCGGACCCTGTGCATCGTCATCTCGCAGTCGGGGGAGACCGCGGACACCCTCGCCGCGATGCGCGAGGCGAAGCGGCGTGGCGCCCGGACCCTCGGCCTCGTCAACGTCGTCGGCTCGACCATCGCGCGCGAGGACGACGGCGGCATCTATCTGCACGCCGGGCCGGAGATCGGCGTCGCGTCGACGAAAGCCTTCAGCAGTCAGGTCGTCGCGCTCGCGCTGTTCGCGCTGAAGCTCGGGCGGAAGCGGAACCTCTCCGTCGCGCGCGGCCGTGAGATCGCGCAGGCCCTCGACGCGCTCCCGGCGCAGATCCAGCGCATCCTCGACGGGGCGCCGGGCATCGAGGCGATCGCGGAGGCGTACAAGGATTCGGCGAATTTCCTGTACCTCGGACGCGGCTACAACTTCCCTGCGGCGCTCGAGGGCGCCCTCAAGCTGAAGGAGATCTCCTACATCCACGCCGAAGGGTATCCCGCGGCCGAGATGAAGCACGGGCCGATCGCCCTCATCGACGAGAAGATGCCGGTCGTCTTCATCGCGCCGCACGACGCGGTGTTCGACAAGATTGTCTCGAACATCCAGGAGGTCCGCGCGCGCGGAGGCCGCACGATCGTCATCACCAGCCGTGAGGAGCCGGTGCTTGCCGGCCAGATGGATCACGAGATCCGGATCCCGGAGACGGTGGACCTCCTCAGCCCCGTCCTCGCGAGCGTGCCGCTCCAGCTGCTGGCGTACTACATCGCGGTGAAGCGCGGGGCCAACGTGGATCAGCCGCGCAACCTCGCGAAGTCCGTCACGGTCGAGTAGCGCCGCCGATGCGTGTGCTCCTCCAGCGGGTCGCGCGCGCCGAGGTGCGCGTCGCGGACGCGCCGATCGGGCGCATCGGCACGGGATTCTGCCTCCTCGTGGGCTTCACGGGCACCGATGGGGCCGACCAGGTGAGCTGGATGGCCGAGAAGGTGGCGGGGCTCCGGCTCTTCACGGACGCCGACGGCAAAATGAACCTCGCGCTCGCCGACGTCGGGGGAAGCGTCCTCGTCGTCAGCCAGTTCACGCTCTACGGCGACGCGGCCAAGGGCCGCCGCCCCAGCTTCGTCGACGCGGCCCGCCCCGAGGTCGCTCTCCCGCTCTACGAGGCGTTCATCGCGCGGCTTCGCGAGCTCGGGCTCACCGCCGCCACCGGCGCGTTCGGTGCCGAGATGGCGGTCGACCTCGTGAACGACGGCCCCGTCACCCTCTGGCTCGAGCGATGAACGACACCGCCATCGAGGTCATCCTCGCCTCGCAATCCCCGCGCCGTCGCGAGCTGCTCGCGCTCGTCGGCATCACCCACGTCGTCCAGCCCGCCGATATCGATGAGGCGGTGCTCCCCGCGGAGGCGCCGGTGCCCCACTGCGAGCGGCTCGCGCGGGCCAAAGCGCACGTCCTCGCGGACCGGCACCCCGAGGCGGTCGTGATCGCCGCCGATACGATCGTCGTCCTCGACGGCGACATCCTCGGGAAGCCCCGCGATGCCGCCGAGGCCGCCCGGATGCTCGCGCGTCTGTCCGGCCGCACGCATACCGTCCATACCGCGCTGGCGGTCGCCCGCGACGGCCGGACCGTCAGCGCCGTCGAATCGGTCGAGGTCACCTTTCGTCCCCTCACCGCCGCCGAGATTGCCGCCTACGTCACCACCGGCGAGCCGATGGACAAGGCGGGCGCCTACGGTATCCAGGGCTACGGCGCGACGATCGTCGAGCGCATCCACGGGGATTACTTCAGTGTGATGGGCCTCGGGCTGCGCCGACTCGTGGCGCTCCTCGCCGAGGTCGGCCTCGGCTACGACTACGCGCGCGGTGTCGTGCGCGCGGCGTCGGTGGCGTAGGCGGTCCGCCAGCGCTCCACCCGGTCGAGCACGTCGCGCACCGTGATGCGCGGCATCCGGCCCGGCCGGTTCTCCATCGAGATGGGATAGTCCTCACCGGGGTCGCCGTAGGCGTCGATCATCAGGTCGCCGAACTTCCGGTACGGGCCGACGCGCTTGGGGTTCGAGTACGCGATGAGGCTGACCACCGGTCGGTCGAGGGCGACGGTGATGTGCAGCGGACCGGTGTCGGGTGAGAGGACGAGCGCCGCGCCCTCAAGGATCCCCACGAGGCCGCGAAGGCCCCCCTGACCGAGCGCGCTGTGCACCGGCGCGCGGCTCTGGTCGAGGATCACCCGTTCGGCGTGCACCTCGCGCGGGGAGCGCGCCCCCACGAGCACCGGCTGCAGCCCGAAGTCGTGCCAGAGCGCGTCGCACACCGCCGCCCAGCGCTCGGGGATCCAGTCCTTCTCCGGCTTGCTCGTCGCCACGACGATCGGGGCGATCGGGCGGTCGAATCGCGCGAGGAACGCGCGCTGCGCGTCCCGCTCGGCGGCGTCCCAGGGGCCGAGGCCCCAGCGCACCGGGTGGTGCGGGACCTCGAGCCAGTCACAGAACTCGAGGTACTGGTCCTGCACGTGCTGCATCGGGTGCGGCGGGATGCGATGCGTGGTGAAGAGCCAGTTGCCGTCGCGCGCGCGCGCGCGGTCGAAGCCGAGCTTCACCGGGGCGTCCGTCATCCCCGTGATGATCCCCGCCTTGAGGTACACCTGCAGGTTGATGACGAGGTCGAACCGCCGGTCCGCGAGCGTGCGCCGGAGGTCGAGGAACCCCCGCAGCCCCGCCCGGCGCTCGAAGAGCACGATCTCGTCCACCATCGGGTGCCCGCGCACGAGCCCGGCCGGCCCAGGCTGCAACACCCAGGTGACGTGCATCGCCGGGTGATGCCGCTTGAGGGCGGTGAGCACGGGGAGCACGTGCACGACGTCGCCGACGGCCGACATCATCACGATGCAGACGCGGTCGAGCGGGACGCGGCTCACGCGTGGGCCTCGACGAGCGCGGTGAGCTGCGCGATCGCGGCGTCGTCGACGGCGAGCCCGTGGCGGGTCCGCCACTTCCGGAGGGAGCGCACGAGGCGCGCCAGATTCCGCGCGCCGACCGTCCCGTCGTTCGGGCGCCCGAAGACCACGCGGTCCACGTCCAGCGCCCACGCCTGCCACCGACGTCCCTCCTCGACGAGGTAGACGTTCTTCGCGTTCAGGTCGGCGTGCCACGCGCCGGCGGCCTGCAGGTCGCGGAGGAGCAGGGCGACCGCCGTCAGGATCCCCTCGCGGGCGGTCGCGTCCGCGAGGCGCCAGCGGTCCGGGAGGTCCGCGCCGGCCGGCAGCCGGCGGGTCGCGACGTCGATGCGGCAGAGGCCCGGGCCAGCGGGGTACAGCGCATAGGCGACGACGTCCGGCGTGCGCACCCCCGCGTCCTGCAGCCGGAGGGCGATCTCCAGCTCATCCGGCGCCCGCCCGGGGGCGAGGAACCGATCCCCTTGCAGTGGGCCCAAGAGTCCCCCGTGCCGTGACCGGCGCACCACGACGGCCGTGGCACCGCAGGGCAGGGTGGCACCCCACGCGGTCCCTCGGCCCGCGAACGCCTGCGCTTCGGGTGCCATCGCCGCCCAGGCGTGCAGTGTCGGCGCGACGCGGAGGGCCGCGCGCACACCCGCCACGGCGCCGGTGCGGGCCACCGCGGTGATGCCGCCAATCTCGAGCTGCTCGTAGCCGGCGGGCGCGACGACGCCGGCCGCGGTCACCGCTGCACGCGGAAGACCGGGAGCGGCTGGCTCTTCCCCTTGAGCTCCATCGGTGGGAGCGCGTCGAGCGGTGGTGGTGACGCGAGGGCGTCGCGGAATGGTGAGGAGATGAGGATCTCCCCGGGGCCCGCCGCGCCGCAGAGCCGGCTCGACACGTTCACGGAGTCGCCGATCACCGTGTACTCGAGCCGACGGTCACTCCCGATGTTCCCGGCGAAGACATCCCCGACGTTTAGGCCGATGCCGATCTCCAGCGTCGGACGCTGTTCGGCCCGCCACCGTGCGTTGAGCGCGTCGAGGCCGGTCATCATGTCGAGCGCCGCCTGCATCGCCCGATCGCAGTCGTCGAGGGCGCCGATCGGCGCCCCCCACTGCGCCATCACCGCGTCGCCGATGAACTTGTCGAGCGTGCCGCCGTGCCGGAACACGCACTCCACCATCTCGGTGAAGTACTCGGTGAGGAGCCGCGCCATCGCATCGGGATTCATCGTCTCCGAGAGCGCGGTGAAGCCGCGGATGTCGCTGAAGAGCACCGCCACCCGGCGCTTGTCGCCGCCGAGCTTCACCGCCTCGGGGCTCGAGGCGATCCGCGCCGCCAGCGCCGGGGTGAAGAAGCGCTCGAAATTGCTCCGGGCGAGCGCCTCGCGACGGATCCGGTCCGCGAGCTGCCCGTTCTCCAGCGCCACCGAGGCGAGTCCCGCGAACGCGATCAGGAAGTCGAGGTCCGATTCGACGAATTTCCGGATCGAGAAGTTGTCGACGTAGAGGATGCCGAGCACCCGCATCTCACCGCTCACCAGCGGGACGCACATCGCGGAGCGGACCTTCTGCATCACGATCGACTGCCCCGTGAAGCGCTGATCCTCCGCCGCGTCATCCGACAGAATCGCGACCTGCTGTTCCACCGCCGTCTGCGCGATTGACTGCGGCACCGCGCCCGGCGCGTCGCTGCCGCGCCGGTCCCGCGAGAGTTTCGGGGTGAGCTGCCCGGCGGCGTCGGTGAGCAGGATCGCGCAGCGGTCCGTCTCCAGTACCTGAAAGGCGTACTCGACGATCTTCTCGAGCAGTGCGTCGATGTCGACCGATTTGCCGAGCCCCTTCGAAACTTCCAGCAGGATGTCGAGGCGACGCCGATCGCTCCCGCGGCGGTCGCCGTCCGCCTCGGCCGGGGCAGCGCCAAGGACGGCGGTGCCCGCTCTCGGGATCTGCCGGACGATCGTGCCACCCACGGGGGCGTCCGCCATCGCGCGGCCGGCCGGCTCGGCCGCCCGCGGGGGGTGCAGCGGACGCACGGGAGCGACCAGCGGTTTCGCGGGCGTCGCCGCGGGCGTCGCTGCGGGCGTGATCGCCACCGCCTCGACCCGGAAGGCGACCTTGCCGAACATCACCTCGTCGCCGACCTGCGCCACGGCCGTCTCGATCGCGGTCCCGTTCACGAACGTCCCGTTGCTCGAACCGAGGTCGCGGACCTCGATTCCCTCCGGCCGTGCCCGGAGCTCCGCGTGCTGACGCGAGACCGTCGCGTCCACCACGGCGAGGTCGCTTGTCACCGCGCGCCCGACGATCACGACGTCGCGGTCGGCGAACTCGCCGTGCTGCGCGGTGGAGATCCCGACAAGGCGGTAGGACATGCCGGAAATATGCCGTCCCCGTCGAGGGGGCGCGATGGTTGTCGTCTGCGTTGCCGTCGGGCGAGATTTCGACGACGATGATGCGCCTGCGCGGTCGGTCCCTCTGCCTCAGCGTCGTGCTCCTCGCCCCCGCGCCGATGGTCGCGCAGGGTGGGTGGGACGACCCCGCCGCCCGGTCGCTCGTCCAGGCGGCCGTCGCCCGGCGCGGGGCCCAGCTCGCCGACTCGGCGCTCCGGGACTACGCCGCCCGCGCGCACGGCTTCGTGACCTTCCTCGCGCAGCTCGGCGAGGGCTTCACCCTGCCGCCCGCCGTCATCAAGTCCGACGAACTGATGGTCGACGTCCTCTGGCAGGCACCCAACCGGGCCGTGCAGCGCATCGTGGGGCGACGGGACACGCTGCTCCTCCCGAGCGACATGCAGTACCACCGCGATCATCTGGCGATCGTCCAGAACGACTTCCCCGCGATCATCCGGCTCGGCGACGGCGATGAGGTCCGCGACGTCCCACACCCGCTCTCGCCGGAGGGGATGGCGACATACGAGTACCGGGTGAGCGACTCCCTCGCGATCCGTGCCGGCGCCCGCGCCATCGACGTGATCGTCGTCGAGCTCCGACCCCGCGACCCGACCCGACCCGCCGCGGTCGGCGCCGTCTATCTCGATCGGGGGACCTCGGCCGTGGTCCGGATGACGCTCTCCTTCACCAGGGCGGCGCTGAAGGACCCGCAGCTGGAGGACGTCTCGGTCATTCTCGAGAACGGACTGATCGACGGCCGCTTCTGGCTCCCACGCCGCCAGGAGATCGAGATCCGGCGCACGGCCACCTGGATGGACTTCCCGGCTCGGGGCATCATCCGTGGCCGGTGGGAGATCTGCTGCATCGAGACCAATCGCTCCCCCGCCCCCGAGCGCTTCGCCGGGCCGGAGATCACCGAGGCCCCCCGCCGGGAACAGCGCGCCTTCCCCTTCGAGGGCGCCATCCTCGAGGCGCTGCCCGAGGAGGTCCGGGCGCTCGATGCCGAGGAGGTGCGACGGGTGCAGGAGGAGGCGCGAGCCCTCGTCCGCGCGGCGGCTCTCACGCGAACGCGACTCACCCGCCCGGCCGCCCGTCGCGTCTCTGATCTCGTCCGCGTCAATCGCGTGGAGGGGCTCGCCCTCGGTGGCGGGCTCTCTCACCTCCTCGGGGGCGGGCTCAACGTCGGCGTCCTCGGCCGGGTCGGGCTCGCCGACCACGCCTGGAAGGGCCGCGCGTCCGTCGGGTGGCGCTCGGCGCGCGACGCGCGTGTCGAGCTCGAGGGACTCGTGGACTTCGCCGAAGCCGGGGGGATCGCCGAGGTCAGCGGCCTGCGGAACTCCATCGCCGCCCAGGAGTTCGGAAGCGATTGGACCGACCCGTATCGGGTGGCCGGTGGGGCGCTGCGATGGCAGTCGGCGCCGTCGGGGCGGACTCGCTGGGGGGCCGAGCTGGCGCGTGAGCGCCACGAGCCGGTGGCCGTCAACGCCACTCCCGCCACCGGTGGATACGAGCCGACGCTGGCGGTCGATCCGGTGACGCTGTCGCGCCTCGGCGTGCTCTGGACCCGTGCGGTCGCGTCGGATCCCCGCGCGCCGCAGTGGTCCGCGCGGATCGCCGCCTCCGGCGCGCGCGTCGTGCCGACGGCCGATGGGACGTCCACTCACCTTGGACGGCTCGAGCTGGAGGTCGAGGGGCGACGTTCTGTCGGCGGCGGCAGTCTCGTCGCGCGGACGATTGGCGTGGGCACGACGGCAGGTACCGGGGTGCCGACACAGCTCGGGGCGTTCTTCGGCGGTCCGCTCACGGCGCCCGGGCATGCCTTCCACGCTCTGCGCGGCGCGGTGGGGGTGGCGCAGCGAGTCGAGTGGCAGCGCACGGTCCCGTCCGGGGCCCTCACGCTCGGGCGGTTCGGGCGCGTGCCCACCACCCTCACCGTGGCGCCCTACTGGCACGGCGTCGCCATCCTCGGGGCGGACCGACGCGGATGGCGTCACGAACCGGCAATCGGTCTCGGCGTCATCGGGCTCTTCGATCTCCTGCGCGTCGACGTCGCCCGGCCCCTGCGCGGCGGGCCCTGGCGCCTGAGCGTCGACTTGCGCCGCGACCTCTGGCCAGTGCTCTGAGTCGTCCCGCTGCTGGTCTGCCGCTGCCGATGGCGTAGATTGCGTTCGACTCTCACGCGGGGACCACAGGACGATGGCGAGTGCGCGGCAGCCGGCACGGGATGAATGGGTTCTCGGAGCCCTCGCGGATCGGCTGACGGCCGAACAGGCGGACGAGCTCCGGGGTGCCGGAGTGATGAGCGTCTGGGAGGCGGTGCTTGAGCGGAAGTGGCTCGCCGATGAGGAGGTCGCCGACGCCGTCGCCGCGCGGTATCGCCTGAAGCGCACCACGCTGACGGACGTCGATCCACGGGCCAAGGATTTCCTCCCTGAGGGACTCGCCCGGAAATACCAGGTCGTGCCCCTCGCCGTCACCGACTCCGCCGTCGACATCGGCACGGCTGACCCGCTCGACCTCGATGCGGAGCGCGCCATTGCCTTCGCCCTCGGGCGTCAGGTCCGGATGCAGATCGCGTCGCCCCGGGAGATCGTTAAGCGACTGGAGACGCTCTATCGGGAACGCGACGTCCTCGAGGAGATCGTCTCCAGTATGACGGGGAGCTACGAGGTCCAGGCGATCGATGAGGCGGCAGAGGACTCCGAGCTCGATATCGGCATCGATCGGTCGGGGGACCGTCCGGTCATTCAACTTGTCGACCGGATCATCGCTGAGGGGATCAGGGCCCGCGCGTCGGACATCCACCTCGAGCCCGAGGAGACGGGCGTCGCGGTGCGGTATCGCATCGACGGTGTGCTCCGGCAGGTGATGGTCCTCCCCAAGGCCGCGAAGGTGCCGCTCGCGTCGCGCATCAAGATCATGGCGCAGCTCGACATCGCCGATCGGTTACGGCCGCAGGACGGGCGCGCCCGCGTCGCCGTCGGCGGCAATCGGGTTGACCTGCGCGTCTCGACACTCCCGGCGGCGCAGGGGGAGAAGGTCGTCATCCGAATCCTCGACCAGCGCTCGACGGTCCTCTCGCTCGACAGCCTCGGGCTCCTCGAAGACGAGCGCACCCGCATTGATGCCCTCCTCGACGCGCGGGAGGGCATCGTCCTCGTGACCGGACCGACCGGCTCGGGCAAGACGACCACGCTCTATTCGATGCTCCGCGCCGTCCAGGCACGCGGCGTCAACATCGTCACGGTCGAGGATCCGGTGGAGTACCGCCTCCCCGGTATCGTGCAGGTGCAGGTGAATGAAAAAGCAGGGCTCACCTTTCCGTCCGCCCTCCGCTCGATCCTCCGACAGGACCCCGACGTCATCCTCGTCGGTGAGATCCGTGACCACGAGACGGCGACGATCGCCGTGCAGGCCTCGCTCACGGGCCACCTGGTGCTCAGCACGCTCCACACCAACGACGCCGTCAGTGCCGTGACACGCCTGGTCGACATCGGGGTCGAGTCGTATAAGATCGCCGCGGCGCTGAAGGGCGTGGTGGCACAGCGGCTGATGCGCCGTCTCTGTCCGGCCTGCAGCGAGCCGGCACCGGACGACATCCCGGATCGCTTGCGTCGGTTCTTCCCCAATGCGTCGCAGGTTCGTCGAGCCGTTGGGTGCGCCGACTGCTCGATGACCGGGTATCGCGGCCGTCTCGCCATCGAGGAGGTCCTCACGGTCAGCGAGGAGGTCGGGCGGCGGATCGGGGGGGTGCAGCCCCTCGACCGGATCGCGGACGCGGCACGCGAAGCGGGGTTACTCTCGCTCTGGGAGTCGGGCGTGGAGCACGTCTGCCGTGGCGAGACCACGGTGGTCGAGTTGCTGCGCGTCCTCGAGGCGCCGCCGGAGGCGCTGCCGTCCGCAGGGACCCCGATCGTGGAGGCACCGTCGGCGTCGGGGCCGCAGGTCGTCACCGCACCGCCGGCCAGTGAGAGCGCACCGAGGCCGCGCGGCGTCACTCCGCCGCGAGGGCTCGCGACCGACGGCCGCGAGAATCCCTCCGTTTCAGGGCCATCCCTGCGCTCCGGGACGCGGCACGCCGTGCCAAAGACCTTCTCCGGCGATGCCTTCGATCTCCTCGACGACCCGAGCACCGCGCCGCGTACCGTGCGCACGCTCCTCATCGTCGAGGATGAGGAGGCGCTCCGTCGCGTGATGAAGGATCTCCTCGAGCGGGAGGGATTCCGAGTGTTCGAGGCGGCCGATGGGGTCACGGCGCTGGAGGAGCTCGACCGGCACGCGCCGGACCTGATGGTCCTCGATCTCAACCTCCCGCGACTCGACGGCTACGGCGTGCTCTCGCACCTCCGCGCCCGCCCGGCGACCGCGAAGCTCCCGGTCATCGTCCTCACGGCGAAGGGGGACGAGGAGAGCGAAGTCCGCGTCTTCGAGTTCGGGGCCACCGATTACCTCACCAAGCCGTTCCGCGCCCGTGCCCTCTCCGCGCGCATCCACGCCATCCTCGAGCGCACGGCCGGGAAGGGGGCGTGAGCACCCACGTTCCCGCCACCGTGGGCGTCGTCGACGTGCTCGTCTGGCGGCCGGTCACGAGGGGATGGCAGGTCCTCGTCCTCCAACGCGCTTCGGGGACCCGGTGCCCCGGGTCGTGGGAGATGGTCCACGGGAAGGTCGAGCCCGGGGAGCGCCTCGACGAGGCGGCTCGGCGCGAACTGCGCGAAGAGACCGGACTCGAGGCGGACCGCCTCCTCTCCGTGACGATGCACCCGTTCTATCTCGTCCCGGCCGCGCGCGTCGAACTCGCCGCGGTGTTCGCCGCCGTCGTGGCGCCTGAGGCGGCCGTCCGTCTCGGGCCGGAGCACCACCGTCACGTCTGGCTCACCCCGTCGCAGGCACGGCGCCGTTTCAGCTGGCCCCACGAGCGTCGCTTCGTCGACGACGCGCGGCTCCTCCTCGCGACGCCCGAGGTCTGGGACGTCCTCAGCTGCCCGCCGTCCCCCGGTCCGTCGCCGTCCTGAGCCGGTCCTCCGCGCCCGCCGGCGCGTTCGGCTTCACCCGTACGCTCTTCGCCGGGATTCCCACATTGACGTGGTAGGGCCGCACGTCCTTCGTCGCGACCGCCATCGCGCCGACCATCCCGTTCGCTCCCACGTGCACGCCGGCGAGCACTGTCGCGTGATACGTGACGCGCACGTCGTCCGCGAGCACGGTCTGCGCGTTCGTGACATCCACCTGCTCGACGATGCTGTGCGTGTGCGAGTAGATGTTCGCGTAGTCACTGATGGAGACGCGGTGGCCGAGGCGGATGCCGCCGCGGTCGTCGAGCAGCACGTGGCGGTGCACCACCACGTCGTCGCCGACCTCGAGGTTGTAGCCGAACGAGAACTCGACGTGCTGGAAGCACTTGAAGTTCCGACCGACGGACCGGAAGATGTGCGGCGCCAACGCCCGCCGAAGCCGCACGCCGAGACCGACCGCCTGCCCGCCGATCGGGAGCCGGTCGAAGGAGTACCAGAGCCAGAGCAGCGGCTTCACCCGCTGGAAACGGGGCTGGTCGCAGTCGCCGTAATATTCCGGCTCGAGCGTCACGTGCCGCGGGTCGAGCGCGGCGAGCGCGAGGCGCGTCCCCATCGGGAGGGCCTCATCCGCCACGGCCTCGGCCCATCGCCCCGCGTACGTGGGGCAGGCGAGCTCGAGGAGAGTGTCGCGGCAGAGGTCTGCGCGGTCGGTCGCAGGGTCACGGAGGCGCTCCTCGAGCGCGCCGAGCCAGCGGTCGGTCAAGGCCTCGCTCGGCGAGGCGGGAAGGGGGGCGAGCGGAATTCGCGGCATGCCGGGAAGTTATCCCTTGGCCCGCACGCCCGGGACGCTTAGGGCGCCGAGTCGCCCGCGCCGTCCACCGGCGTCTCCGCGTCGGGCGTCGGCGCCTCGGCCACCAGCTGGCCGATCGCTGCGGCAAGATCGTCCCGGCCGCGCCCGTCGACCGCGCTGAACGGGATCAGGTCCTCGGGGGCGAACCCGATCGCTTTCGCGATCTCCGCCACGCGAGCGGCCACGACGTCACGCCCGACCTTATCGGCTTTCGTCACGCAGATGAGCGTCGGGGTCCCCGTCTCGGTGAGCAGCTCGAGCATCACCTGGTCCTCGTCGGTCGGTTCGCGGCGCACGTCGAGGAGGAGGACGACGCCGCGCAACGTCGGCGCGTGTCGGAGGTATCCCTCGATGAGCGGACGCCACTCGGCCTGCCGGCTCTTCGCGATGCGCGCATAGCCGTAGCCCGGGAGGTCGGCGAGGACGAAGGTCCCGTTGACGGCGAAGAAGTTGATCTCCCGGGTGCGGCCCGGCGTCCGGCTCACTCGGGCGAAGGCTTTCCGGCGCACGAGCGCGTTCAGGAGCGATGACTTGCCGACGTTCGAGCGCCCCGCGAAGGCCACCTCGGGGAGGGTCGAGTCCGGACGCCACCCGCCCGCGGTGGCCTGAGGACCGAGGAACTCGAGGGACCGGATGACGAGTGGGTCCGGCGTCCCGTCGAGGGCGCCTGGGCCGGCGCTCACGCTTCCTTCTTCTGGCGCTTGGCGCTGAGCTCGAGGAGCGGGGCCTGCCGCTGGGTCACGGTGGCCTCGGTCACCAGGACCGCGGTCACGTCGTCGCGGCTTGGGAGGTCGAACATCGTGTCGAGCAAGAGCTCCTCGACGATCGCGCGGAGCCCGCGCGCACCCGTCCCGCGCTGGATCGCCTTCCGCGCGATGGCACGGAGCGCTCCCTCGTCGAAGCTGAGCTGGACATCCTCGAGCGAGAAGAGCTTCGCGTACTGCTTGGTCAGCGCGTTCTTCGGCTCCCGGAGGATCTGCACGAGGGCGTCCTCGTCGAGGCCGTGGAGCGGAACCGTCACCGGAAGACGACCCACGAGCTCGGGGATGATCCCGAAGCGGAGCAGGTCGTCCGGCTCGACGTCTCCGAAGATGTTCGTCCCGGTGGCCGTCGCCTCGGCGGTGGTGGCCTCCGGCACGAACCCGATCTGCCGCCGGCCGAGTCGCGCCTCGATGATCTTCTCGAGGCCGTCGAACGCGCCGCCGCAGATGAATAGGATGTCCTTCGTGTTGATCTGGATGTACTCCTGCTGCGGGTGCTTCCGGCCCCCCTGCGGCGGCACGGAGGCCACCGTCCCCTCGAGGATCTTCAGCAGTGCCTGCTGCACGCCCTCGCCGGAGACGTCGCGCGTGATGCTCGGGTTCTCGGACTTCCGCGCGATCTTGTCGATCTCGTCGATGTAGATGATCCCGCGCTCGCACTCCGCGACGTTGTATTCCCCCGCCTGCAGGAGCCGCACGAGGATGTTCTCGACGTCCTCGCCGACGTACCCCGCCTCGGTGAGCGTCGTCGCATCGGCGATCGTGAACGGGACCTGCAGCATCCGCGCCAACGTCTGCGCGAGCAGCGTCTTCCCGACGCCCGTCGGACCGAGGAGCAGGATGTTCGACTTGTCGAGCTCGACGTCCGCCCCGGCGCGCCCCGACTGCACGCGCTTGTAGTGGTTGTAGACCGCCACCGCGAGCGCCTTCTTCGCCCCCTCCTGTCCGATCACGTACTCGTCGAGGGCCGCCTTGATCGTCTGCGGGGCCGGGACCTCGGCGGGCGCTTCGGTGACCGCGCGCTCCTCGTCCTCCGCCAGGATCTCATTGCAGAGGGTGATGCACTCGTTGCAGATGTAGACGGACGGTCCGGAGATGAACTTCCGGACGGCGTCCTTCGACTTGCCGCAGAACGAACAGCGCAGGTGGCGGTCGTGAGACATCGGGAGGGGGGCGTGGGCCGGGTCGGCGCGTTACTTCGTCGCCGTCAATGAGGGAGACGACGTCTCCTCACGGCTCGTCACGACCTGATCGATCATCCCGTAGGTCTTCGCTTCCTCGGCGCTCATAAACCGGTCGCGGTCCACGTCCTTCTCGATCTCCTCGAGTGGACGGCCGGTGTGCTTGGCCATCAGCTCGTTCATCTTCGCACGGAGATAGATGATCTCGCGCGCCTGGATCTCGATGTCGGCCGCGGTGCCCTGCGCGCCGCCGGACGGCTGGTGAATCATGATCCGCGAGTGGGGGAGCGCGGAGCGCTTCCCGTTCCGGCCCGCCGCCAGCAGGAAGGCCCCCATCGAGGCCGCGAGCCCCATGCAGATGGTGTTCACCGGCGACTTCAGGAACTGCATCGTGTCGTAGATCGCGAGCCCCGCGGACACGCTCCCGCCCGGCGAGTTGATGTACAGGTGGATGTCCCGCCCCGGGTTGTCCGCCTCGAGGAAGAGCATCTGCGCGATGATCATGTTGGCCACGTCATCGTTGATCGGCGTGCCCAGGAAGATGATCCGGTCCATCAGGAGCCGGCTGTAGACGTCGTAGCTGCGCTCGCCGCGGCTCGACCGCTCGATGACATACGGATTCGGGATGATCGCCATGTCCGGAGTCCTCACCCTTGTACGATGGAGTTCTTGCCGAGGAGCCAGGCGAACACCCGCTCCTCCGTCAGGCTCCGCTCAAGCTCGCGGAGCCGCCCCGCCTTCTGCAAGCTCGCATAGACCGCGCCGGGCTCCTGCCCCCGCGCCGCGGCCATTTCCGCCACCTTGTCGTCCACGTCCTTCTCCGTGGCCGTCAGCGTCTCGCGCTCCGCCAGCGCCTCGATCACGAGGTCGCGCCGGACCTGCCGCTCCGCCATCCCGCGGAACTCGTCCCCGAACTTCACCAGCTCCGCCTCCGGGATCCGGTACGCCTCCGCGTAGGCCCGCAGCATCTGCTGCACCCAGCTCGGCGGGATGTCGAACGAGTTCGCGTTGATCACCTCGTCGAGGAGCTGCGTACGCGCCGCGGCGTCCGCCTCCCGGACCGCGTTCGCCGCCATGTCCTGACGGACGACGGTGGTGAAGGCCTCGAGCGACTCGAAGTCCCCCATCTCGCGCGCGAACGCGTCGTCCAGCGCGGGGAGCGCCTTCCGCTTCACCTCGGTGAGCGTCGCGCGGACCGCCTTCGTCTGCCCCGCCTGCGCGGCGTCAGGGAAGTCCGCCGGCCACGTCACCGGCTGCTCCACCGTCGCGCCCGGCTCGAGCGTCATCACCAGCTCCTCGATCCCCGGGATCGCCTGGCCGGCGCCCATCACGAGTCGGTACTCGCGCCCCTCGGGCATCGTCCCGTCCTCGTCGGCCGTCGCCAGCAGGACCGTGACCATATCCCCCTCCGACGCCTTCCCCTCCACCGGGCTCCAGGTCCCGCGCTGGTCGCGGAGCCGATCGAGCTGCTCCTGCACCTGCTCATCCGTCACCGTGTCACTCGGCCGCATCACCGAGAAGCCCTCGGTGCGTGCGAGCACGATCTCCGGCCGCACCTCGCAGTGCAGTTCGAAGCTCAGCCCCTGGTCCTCGCCGAACGCCACGTCGTGCGCGTGCGGCTGCGTCACCAGCTCGAGCTTCTCCTGCGTGACGACCAGCTCGAAGGCCTCGCGGAGCAGGAGCTCCACGGCCTCCTGGTCGATGACGGAGGCGTACTGCTTGCGGATCATCGCGGCGGGAGCCTTCCCCGGGCGGAACCCCGGGACCCGCACCTGCTTCGAGACGCGGGAGACGGCCTTGGCGCGCGCATCGGCGACGCGGGCGGGGGGGACGGCCACCCGGAGACGGCGCTCGGCGCCCTCCGACTTGGTGGCGGTGATCTGGATGTCCATTGAAGAGTCTGCGGTGGTGGAAAGTCGGGACGGACGACGGGTCACGGGGACAAAGAGCCCCGCCACCGGGAGCCGGCGGCGGGGGGGTGACCGTCCCTCGAAGATTAAGGGGTGCGGGGCCGCCGGGCCAGCCAGAGCGGCAGGCCCATCGCGACGAGTCCGCCGAGTGCCGCCCAGACGTAGCCATAGCGGGCCGTCACCGCGATCGGCATCAGTCCGTTCGTCGCGTACAGGGCGAGCGGCAGCCAGGTCGGGGCGATCCGGTCCCGCCACGTGGACGGCGGCACCAGGGCGAGCATCAGCCGGCTGATCAGCACCCCGGTCACATACCACCCCACCCAGTTCGACAGCGGCATATCGTAGAAGCCGCGCCAGAAAAGGGTGTCATGGGTCCACGCCGGCATCCAGGCGGGAAGGCGGTCCATCTCCCACAGCCAGTGCACCGGCTTCACGTGGGTCATCTGGACCTCCATCGCGACGTCCCACGCGGTCAGGACGGCACCGCCGACGAGTGCCCAGCGCCAGCGGGTGGCCCCGGAGTCGTCGGCCGTCATCGTCCGAGCACAGATCGCGAGCGACCCGTACAGCATGTAGTACCAGCTGATCGGGATGGCGTACGGCACGTCGTGCAGCACGCGATACCCGAGCATCTCGGTGTACCGGTACGGACCGAAGGGGAAACCGATGTTCGTCCCGCCGAGCTCTGAGGCCAGGGCGAGCCCCGAGGCGAGCAGCATCACGAGGACCGCGCGACCGGTCCCGATGCGGGGCGCCGAATGCGCTAGCGCGGCCGCCATCCCGAGCAGGATGTAGATCTGCCCCGAGTAGCGCCACCCGAGGTCGTAGACCGTCTGGAAGTACGGCGAGGCGAGGACCTTGCCCATCGTCTCACTGGCCGCCGACGGGTCGTTGAAGGCCACCAACACCGTGATCATCGCGAAGGTTGAGAACACGATGAGGCCCACGTGCCCCGCGAGCAGGGCGTGGGCGATCCGGTCGAGGCGACGGTCGGTGTCCGTGGTCAGGCGCACAGGGCCATCTCCTCCGGTCGGGAGACGGTGCCCGTCCCCCACTCGATCACTGGTTCCTGCGTCGGGGCGGGGAGGGCCCCGCTTCCGCGCCAGACGCTCCAGAGGAGCCCGGCGCGCCGCCAGTGGCCCACCCGCGCCCGCGTCGAGAACGCGTCGTAGCCGTTCCGCTCGATCGCGCCGAGGATCGCGGCGTAGCCGTCGGCGCAGGCGATGGCGCAGCGACGCGCGTCGGGCGCGAGCAGCTGGATCCCCGGCGCCGCCGCGCGATAGAGCGCGCGCGCCCGGGCGATCTCGTGCCGCATCAGCGCCCCCCACCGCGGGTCGTCCTTCAACGTCGGATCGTGCAGCACGCGATCGGCGCTCACCCCGAAGGCGGCGAGGACATCCACCGGGAGATAGCAGCGACCGCGGCCGGCGTCTTCCCCCACATCACGCAGGATGTTCGTGAGCTGCATCGCGACGCCGAGCGTTCGGGCATACCGGACCGCCCGTGCCCGTGCCGCCTCATCCCCCTCGACGCCGAAGATGTAGGTGCACATCGAACCCACCGAGGAGGCGACCCCCTCGCAGTAGCTCGTCAGCTCGGCCCACGAGTCGTAGTGCGTCGGATGGAGATCGCACGCCACGCCGTTGAGGAGCTCCTCGAGCACCTCCGCCGGTACGCCGAAGTCCCGGTGCGCCCGCCAGAGCTCGCGGAAGACCGGCCCGTCGGGCCGCCCGGCGATCGCCTCCGCCACCCCCTCGCGGTACTGATCGAGCTCGCGCTTCAGCCGCACCGGGTCCTGGCCCGAGACGCGGTCGACGATGTCGTCGGCGAGCCGGCAGAAGGCATACACCGCGAAGGCGCCCCGACGCTTCCGGGGCGGCAGGAAGGTGCTCGCCAGCGCGAAGGTGCGCGCATACGTGCGCGTGATCCCCTCGCAATGCAGCGCGTCGGCGCGCGCGAGGTCGGCCTCCGTCTCCTTCAGGAAGCCGGGGAGCAGGCTCACGCGTCGGCCTCGATGAGGTCGGCGACGATCTTCCCCGAACTGATCACGCCGGGGAGCCCGGCGCCCGGGTGCGTTCCCGCGCCCGCGAAGTAGAGATTCGGGATGTCCTCGCTCCGGTTGTGCGGCCGGAACCACGCCGACTGTTCGAGGATCGGCTGCACCGAGAAGGCGCTCCCGAGGTGGCTCGACAGCGTGTCGCGGAAGTGGAGCGGGTCGATCTTGTGCTCGGTCACGATGTGCTTCGAGAGGCCCGGCATATATCGGTCCTCGAGGTACTGCATGATGCGGTCGCGGTACGGCCCCGACATCGTGCGCCAGTCCGTCGGGCCGCCAAGGTGCGGCACGGGCGAGAGCACATAGAAGGCGTCGCATCCCGGCGGGGCGAGCGACGGGTCGGTCGCCGTCGGACGATGGAGGTACAGCGAGAAGTCCGGCGCGAGGGTCTTCGTGCCGAACACCTCGTCGAGGAGCCCGCGATAGCGCGGGCCCATCAGGATCTCGTGGTGCGCGATGTCCTCGTACTGCCGGTCGGTCCCGAAGTAGATGACCATCAGCGACATCGAGTACTTCATCCGATCGATCTTCCGGTCCGTGTACTTCCGGCGCCAGCGCGGCGCGATCAACCGCCGATACGTGAACGCGACGTCGCCGTTGCTCACGACCGCGTCCGCCCGCAGCGTCTCGCCACCGGCGAGCCGGACGCCGTTCGCCTTCCCCGTGCGCTCGTCGACGGTGATCTCCTCGACCGTCGTGTTGAGGCGCAGCTCGCCGCCAAGGTCCGAGAAGCATCGGACGAAGCCGTCCACCAGCGCGCCGGTCCCGCCCATCGCGAACCAGACCCCCCACTTCTGTTCGAGGTGGTGGATCAGCGTGTAGATCGACGTCGTCTCGAAGGGGTTCCCCCCCACGAGGAGCGGATGGAACGAGAAGACCTGCCGCAACCGCTCGTCGCGGATGTGCTTGTTCGTGAGCCCAGCGACCGACCGGTCGGCCCGCAAGCGAATCAGATCGGGGAGCACCTTCACCATGTCGAGCAGGCGCGTGAACGGCTTATCGATGAGCCCCATCCCCGTGGCGAAGACCCGTTCCGCCTCCCGGACGAAGCGACGATAGCCCGCGACGTCGTTCGGATTCAGCGCCTCGATCTGCCGGATGATCGCCTCACGGTCCCCGTTGTATCGGAAGACCGTGCCGTCCTCGAACCTGATCTGATAGAACGGGTCGATCGGGACGATCGAGACGTAGTCAGCGGTCCGCTTTCCCGCCGCGGCGAAGACCTCGTCGATCAACCACGGCGCCGTCAGGATCGTCGGCCCGCCGTCGAAGGTGAAGCCGTCCTGCCGATAGACGTAGGCGCGGCCCCCCGGTTGGTCCCGCTGCTCGAGGATCGTGACCTCGTGCCCCTGCGCGCGGAGCCGGATGGCCGCCGCGAGTCCCCCGAATCCGCTACCGATGACGAGAATGCGCATGTCGAGAGAACGCTCCGACCCACCCGTTTAGTTGCAATCCGACGATGCGAGAGGTGGGACTCGAACCCACACGCCTTGCGGCACAGGATCCTAAGTCCTGCGCGTCTACCAATTTCGCCACTCCCGCGCGGGGACGATCTCCAAAGCTACCCAGGAACCACAGCGCCCGCCCGGCACCGCGAAGGGCCGGACGGGCGTCGGACCGAAGGTCGTGTCCGCCCCGCGCGCCGAAGGCGCGTGGCGAGCCGGGTCAGCGGCGGGTCAGCGTCCTTCGCGGAGCCGCAGGTTCACCACCGTGGTCTGCCCCGCCGCCCCCTGCGGGGCCGGCCGGTAGACCAGGAAGCTGATCACCTGCGCGCCGCGGACCCCCTCGATCGCGCGCTGCAACTCCACGGTCGTCGCGATCTTCCGCTTCGCCGGCAGCACTTCGGTGAGGATGTCCCCGACGGCGAGCCGCCCCTCCGCTGGCCCCCCCGCCTCCACCTGGCTCACCCGGACCCCGCGGAACTGCTCCGGGATCCGCGCGATCTTCGCGACCTCGGCGGTCACCGGTTCGACCGAGATACCCAGCCGTGCATTCGACGTCGGGACCGCCGCCGCAGGGGCTGGGGCCGCATCGGCGACCGTCGCGCTCTCCCGCGGCGCCGCGCCGAGGCGGACCTGGAAGCTCTTCCGGCTCCCGTAGCGCATCGCCTCGACCGCGACCACATCCCCGGGTTTGTGCCCCCGGATCACCCGCTGGAGGGCGCTCACCCGGTCGACGGCCTTACCGTCCGCCTTCACCAGGATGTCCCCGGGCTCGATACCGGCGCGCAGGGCAGGGGAATCGTCCCCCGAATAGCCGCCCACCTTCACCCCGGCGATCTCCTCCAGCCCCGCGACCGCCGCATCCTCCGGCGTCACCTCGCTGATCGAGACGCCGATCACGGCGCGCCGCACCTCGCCGTGTGCGATCAGGTCGTCCATCACCTGTTTGGCGAGCGTGATCGGGATCGCGAAGCCGTAGCCCGAGTAGAACCCGGTCTGGCTCGCAATCGCGGAGTTGATCCCCACGACCTCGCCGCGGGCGTTCACCAGCGGGCCGCCCGAGTTCCCGGGATTGATCGCGGCGTCCGTCTGGATGAAGTCGCTGATGTCGTACTGCGAGCGCTGGAGTCCCTGGAGCCCGCGCCCCTTGGCGCTCACGATCCCCGCCGTCACGGTGAAGTCGAGGCCGAGGGGATTCCCCACGGCGAGCACCCACTCGCCGATGCGGAGCTGCTCGTCATCCCCGAAGGTCACCGCCGTGAGGTCGGTGGCGTCGATCTTGAGGACCGCGACGTCGGTCGTCGGATCGCGCCCCACGACGCGCGCATCGAAGATGCGCCGGTCCTGCATCGCCACGCGGAGCCGGTCGGCGTCCTCAACCACGTGGTTGTTGGTCAGGATGTAGCCGTCCTTCGACACGATGAACCCGGAGCCGCTCGACTCCTGTGTCCGCGGCGGCGGCTGCTGACCTTCGAACTGCCGGAAGAACTCTTCGAACCCCGGCGGCACCTGCATCCGGCCTCGGGCCGACGGGCGGCTCACTCGCTCCGCCTGCACCGATACCACCGCCGGCGTGATATGCTCGGAGATCGCGACGAAGGCGTTGCTGGCGTCGACGAGGGTGCGCCCCTCACTCGCGGCCGGCCGGCCGTCCCCCTGGGCAAAGAGACGGGACGTCCAGTCCATCGAGGAGGCGAAGAAGACGCCCCCCGCGAAGGCGAGGGACGCGAAGGCGACGATTTTGGTGCGCGATACGGGCATGGGTTTGACCTGAGAAAGTGTCGGGGACTCCCTGCACATACCGTGCGGGAGCCCCCGGGTTCCGTCAAGCGATTAGGACTTTTTGGTGTCGTCGACGATCTCGTAGTCCGCCTCGACGCCCTCTTCCTCCCCGGCGGCCACCCCGGCCGCCGGCGCCTCGGCCCCCGCCGCCCCCTGCGCGGCGTACACGGCTTGGCCCGCCGCCGAGAAGGCCTCGGTCAACTCCGTGAGCGCCGCCGTGACCTCGGCCATGTCCTCGCCACGGTGCGCCTTGCGGGCACGCTCCACCGCGCCGTCGAGACGGCTCTTCACCTCGGCGGGGAGCTTGTCCCCCCACTCCTTGGACTCCTTCTCGACCTGATAGGCGAGGGTGTCGAGTCGGTTGCGCGTGTCGATCTCCTCGCGCTTCCGCTTGTCCTCGGACGCGTTCGCCTCGGCGTCCTTCACCATCCGGTCAATCTCCGCGTCCGAGAGCCCGCTCGACGCCTCGATCCGGATCTTCTGCTCCTTTCCGGTCGCCTTGTCCTTGGCCGCGACGTGCAGGATGCCGTTCGCGTCGATGTCGAAGGTGACCTCCACCTGCGGCTGACCGCGCGGGGCCGGCGGGAGCCCCGTGAGCGTGAACTTGCCGATCGTCTTGTTGTGCAGCGCCAGCTCGCGCTCCCCCTGCAGCACGTGGATCTCCACCTGGGTCTGGTTGTCGTCGGCCGTCGAGAAGGTCTCCGACTTCTTGGTGGGGATCGTCGTGTTGCGCGGGATGAGCACGGTGGTCACGCCGCCCAGCGTCTCGATGCCAAGGGAGAGCGGGGTCACGTCGAGGAGCAGCACATCCTTCTGTTCACCCGTGAGGACCGCGCCCTGGATCGCGGCGCCGACCGCCACGACCTCGTCCGGGTTCACGCCGCGATTCGGCTCCTTCTTGAAGAACTCCTTCACGACCTCCTGGATCCGCGGCATCCGCGTTGAGCCGCCCACGAGAATCACCTCGTCGATCTCCCCCACCGAGAGCCCGGCGTCCTTGAGCGCCTTCTCCATCGGCGGGATCGTGCGACGGACCAGGTCGTCCACCAGCTGCTCGTACTTCGCGCGGGTCAGCTGGTAATTGAGGTGCTTCGGGCCCGACTGGTCCGCCGTGATGAACGGCAGGTTGATATCCGTGCTCGTCGTGCCGGACAGCTCAATCTTCGCCTTCTCCGCGGCCTCCTTCAGACGCTGCAGGGCCATCGGATCCTTGGAGAGGTCGATCGCCTGATCGCGCTTGAACTCCGCCACGAGCCAGTCGATGACCTTCTGGTCGAAGTCGTCGCCGCCGAGGTGTGTGTCCCCGTTGGTCGACTTCACCTCGAACTGACGGGTCCCCTCGACCTCATAGAGCTCGAGGATCGAGATGTCGTAGGTACCGCCGCCCAAGTCGAAGACCGCGACCTTCTCGTCCGTGGTCTTGCTCTTGTCGAGGCCGTAGGCGAGCGCGGCCGCCGTCGGCTCGTTGACGATACGGAGCACGTCGAGGCCCGCGATCTTGCCGGCGTCCTTCGTCGCCTGGCGCTGCGAATCGTTGAAGTACGCCGGGACCGTCACGACCGCCTTGGTCACCGCGTGTCCGAGGTAGTCCTCGGCGGTCTGCTTCATCTTCTGCAGGATCATCGCCGAGATCTCGGGGGGCGTGTATGCCTTCCCCTGCACCTCGACTGCGGCGAGGTCGTTCTGTCCCTTCACGATCTTGTACGGGACGCGCGACGTCTCGGTCGAGACCTCGGACATCTTCCCGCCCATGAATCGCTTGATGGAGAAGATGGTGTTCTGCGGGTTGGTGACCGCCTGACGCTTGGCGATCTGGCCGACGAGGCGCTCGCCATCCTTACTGAAGCCGACCACCGACGGGGTGGTGCGCCCCCCTTCCGCGTTCGGGATGACGACCGGGTCGCCTCCCTCGATGACGGCGACGACCGAGTTCGTCGTGCCGAGGTCGATGCCGATGACTTTGTCCGCCATGGAATCCTCTCCGGGGTATGTTGCGTAGATCAGGGTGTTTCACGTGGCCGGTGGCCCCGCGATGCTTGGCCGATGGAAGGGCAAGAGCGAGGCCAGAAAAGTCCGCCGAATTGACAGGGAATGCCGGAAGTTGTTGTGACACGATGACATCGAACTGCCATGATCCCACTCAGTGACGAGAACCCGACCGTCCGACCCGCCGTCGTGACCTGGCTCCTCCTCGCCGGTCTCGCGGCCGTCTGGGTCGTGGTTCAGGGCGCCGGTTTCGACGAACGCCTCATCCGCAGTGTCTGCAATCTCGGGATGGTCCCCGGGGAGTTGACCCGGATGGCCCCGGTGGGCACCGGCGTCCCGCTCACGGAGGGGCTCGCCTGTGTCGTGGACCGGGAGGGCATCAACGACCTGACGCCGGTGCTCTCGATGTTCCTGCACGGGGGGTGGGGCCACCTCTTCGGCAACGCCCTCTTCCTCTGGGTCTTTGGCAATAATGTCGAGGACGTGACGGGCGGCGCGCGCTTCGCCGTGTTCTACCTCCTGTGCGGGCTCGCCGCGGCGGGGCTGCACGTGCTCGTCGATCCGACCTCCATCATCCCGACCGTCGGGGCCTCCGGGGCGATCTCCGGTGTGATGGGCGCCTACCTGATGCTCTTCCCGCGCGTCCGGGTCCGGATGCTGTTCATCTTCGGGATCTTCTTTCGGGTCATTCCGATTCCGGCGTGGGTGGTCCTCCTCTGGTGGCTCGCCCTGCAGTTCCTCTTGGGGCTACCGCAGCTCGCGGGGTTCGGCGATCTCGCGGGCGGTGTCGCGGTCTGGGCGCACATCGGGGGGTTCCTCGCGGGGGTCGGGCTGATTCGGTGGTTCCGGGACCCTCGATTGGTGACGGCCCGAGAGGCTATCCTGTTGCAGCGCGGGAGCTTGGAGTCGCACTGAGGCCGACGTAACGTTTGGGCCACACCCCCCGTGGGCGTTTGCCCGAGGGGCGAGGGGGGCGGTAGTTTCCTCGGCGAGGCGTTTTCCGCGTTCCCTCTTCACACCCGATCTCACCGTGCGTTTTCTGCCGACGGACGAAGGCTTCTTCGGTCTCTTCGACAACCTCGCCGAGCGTGCGACAGCGGCGGCCCGGCTCCTCACCACCCTCTTCGAGGATCCAGGGCGGCGCGACGAACTGACGGCCCAGATCAAGTCGGAGGAGCACTCCGCTGATCAGCTCACTTATGAGGTGATGCAGCGCCTCGACCGGAGCTTCGTCACGCCCCTCGATCGCGAGGACATCCACCTCCTTGCGACTCGGCTCGATAACGTCGTCGACCTCATCGACGGCACCGCGCGCCGCGTGCAGATGTTCCACGTGTCGGAGCGTCAGGAGGCCGCCGTCGGGCTGAGCCGGATCCTCGCCGAGTGCGCCGTCGGTATCGGGCGCGCCGTGAAGGAGGTGCGGACGCCGTCCGCCGTGCATCGTATCGCGCGGCAGATCAAAGACCTCGAGGAGCGGGCGGACGCCGCGTACGCCGAGGCGATCGGGCAGCTCTTCGCCGGTTCGCCGGACCCGCTGGCGGTGATCAAGTGGAAGGAGATTTACGACAACCTCGAGCACGCCGTCGACGAGTGCGAGGACGTCGCCAACGTCCTCGAGAGCATCTCCCTCAAGAACTCCTGATCGTGGTGACGTTCATCCTGGCGATCGTCATCCTGGCGTTCGTCTTCGATTTCATCAACGGGTTCCACGATTCCGCGAACTCCATCGCGACGATCGTGGGGACACGGGTCCTCTCGCCAGCGGCGGCCGTCGTCTGGGCGGCGACCTTCAACTTCGCCGCCGCGTTCTTTGGCGGGACCGCCGTCGCCAAGGCCGTCAGCTCCGGGTTCGTCGACCAAGCGATCGTTGACCCCTTCGTGATCTGCGCCGGGCTCGTCGGTGCCACCGTGTGGAACCTGATCACCTGGTACTACGGCATCCCCTCGAGCTCCTCCCACGCCCTCATCGGGGGGTATGCCGGCGCCGCGATTGCGAAGGCCGGGTTCGGCGGGCTCCTCTGGGGAACGAAGTGGATTCAAACCCTGTCGGCCATCGTGCTCTCGCCGATGATGGGGCTGTTCTTCGGATTCCTGCTGATGTACCTCGTCTTCACGCTCTTCCGGCGCGCGATCCCCTCGCGCATCGACAAGTTCTTCCGTCGGGGGCAGCTGCTCAGTTCGGCCCTCCTCTCGTTCGCGCACGGCCAGAACGACGCGCAGAAGACGATGGGCATCATCGTCGGGCTCCTCGTCGCCTCGAAGGCCCACTTCGCCGACCAGGCGGGGTGGCTGTCGTTCTTCTACCTCGAGAACGCGGATCGGGTGCCGTACTGGGTCGAGATCGGGGCGTACTCGGCGATTGCGCTGGGGACCCTCTTCGGCGGCTGGCGCATCGTACACACGATGGGATCGCGCATCACGCGCCTCCGTCCCGTGGGTGGCTTCTGCGCTGAGACCGGTGGTGCCATCGTCATCCTCCTGGCCTCGCGCTTCGGGATCCCCGTCTCGACGACCCACACCATCACCGGGTCGATCGTCGGGACCGGTGCCACGACGCGCCTCTCCGCGATCCGCTGGGGCCTCGCCGGTCGCATCGTCTGGGCGTGGGTGATCACCATCCCCGCGTCGGCGGCGGTCGCCGCCCTGACCCTCCTCGCGCTCAGTCCGTTCAGTCGCTGAGCCGCGGCCGATGATCGAGGGGGCGGCGAGGTTCCTGAATCGCGAGCTGTCATGGCTCGAGTTCAACGCGCGGGTCCTCGCCGAGGCGGAGGACGACCGCACCCCCCTGCTCGAACGGCTCAAGTTCCTCGCGATCTTCGCGTCGAACCTCGATGAGTTCTACATGGTGCGTGTGGCGGGGCTGCGCCGGCAGCTCGCCGCGGGCGTCGGGGGATCCCTCGAAGGGGCCTCGCCCCTTGAGCAACTGGTCGCCATCGACGCCGGCGTGCGCGCGATGCTGCAGCGGTCGCGCGCCACGCTCCACGAGGTGGTGCTCCCCCGGATGCGCGAGGCGGGCGTCCGCCTCTGTCGGTTCGAGGAGCTGACGCCGGCCGAAGTGGAGCGCGTCTCCACGTATTTCGACACGCAGGTGTATCCGGTGCTGACGCCGTTGGCGGTCGACCCGGGCCATCCCTTCCCCTACATCTCCAACCTCTCCCTCTCGCTCGCGGTCGAGCTGAAGGACCCGGATCACGGCGACGTGCGCTTCGCGCGGGTGAAGGTGCCGAAGAGCCTGCCCCGTTGGGTGCCGACGGGGCAGCCCCGAGCGTTCCTCCCACTGGAGTCCCTCATCCGGGCGCGCCTCGAGGCGCTCTTCCCGGGGATGGAGATCCTCGGGATGCATCTCTTCCGACTCACGCGGTACTCTGACCTCGAGCTCTCGCCGACGGAGGAACCCGAGGACCTTCTCTCGATGATCGAGGAGCAGCTCTTCCAGCGCCGCTTCGGCGAGGTCGTGCGCGTCGAAGTCGAGCCCGGGATGCCGGAACACCTTCGCGTCCTACTGCTCGAGGAGCTCCGGTCGAACGAGAGCCCGGAGATGGCGTCGCTGGCGGCCGGGGACATCCACGACATCGAGCCGCTGCTGGACGTCGCGGGGCTGCTTCCCCTCGCCGGACTTGACCTCCCCGAACACCGCGACCCCCCCCTCGTCGCGTCCGTCCCGGTGGAGCTCCGCGATCAATCGCGCTCGATCTTCGACGTGATCCGGGAGCGCGAGGTGCTCGTGCACCATCCCTTCGACTCCTTCGGCGCGTCGGTCGAACGCTTCATCGAGTCGGCGGCCCGCGACGACGATGTTCTCGCCATCAAGATGACGCTGTACCGGACCTCGGGTGACGGGGCGATTGTGCAGGCCCTCACCGAGGCGGCGCAACGGGGTAAGCAGGTCGCCGTGCTCGTCGAACTCCAAGCGCGGTTCGATGAGGTCAACAACATCGCGTGGGCCCGGACCCTCGAATCGTTCGGCGTCCACGTCGTCTACGGGCTGCCGGGACTCAAGACCCACACCAAGACGGCGCTCGTGGTCCGGAAGGAGGCCGAGGGGATCCGTCGATACGTCCACATCGGCACCGGGAACTACAACACCCGGACCGCCCGGATCTACACGGACGTCGGGCTGCTGACCTGTGACGAGGCGCTCGGCGCCGACATCAGCGACCTCTTCAACTCGCTGACCGGGTACGCCAAGCGGGTCCAGTACCGGCGGCTGCTCGTCGCGCCGACGAACATGCGCGCGCGCCTGCTCGAGCTCATCGGCCGGGAGACGGCGGTGGCACGTGCGGGGCGACCGGGGCGCATCATCGCCAAGATGAACGCCATCGTCGACCGTGAGTGCATCGAGGCGCTCTACGAGGCTTCCGAGGCCGGGGTCGAGGTCGATCTCATCATCCGCGGCATCTGCTGCCTTCGGCCCGGCGTCCCCGGTCTGTCGAGCCGCATCCGGGTCGCCAGCATCATCGGGCGCTTCCTCGAGCACTCGCGGATCTGGATGTTCGGCAACGACGGCGTCCCCGAGTACTACTTCGGCTCCGCGGACTGGATGCCGCGCAACCTCGACCGCCGCGTCGAGGTCGTCACCCCGGTTGCGAACCCGCTCTTTCAGCGTCGCTTGCAGTCGGTCTTCGACGTCTGTCTCTCCGACAACCGTCAGGCCTGGGACCTGCAGCCGGATGGCAGCTATCGGCAGCGTTCACCCGGGGAGCGCGGCGAGCGGGCCACGCATCGGCTCCTCCTCCGGGATTCGTGGGGCGCGAGCCGCGAGAGCGGGATCTTCACCATCCCGGCGACCCCCATCGCCGCCGGCGCCCCCCGGAGTGGCCGCCCCCCGTCATCGAGCGGGACCTTCCCGGTCGTCCGAGAGCCCTGACGGTCGGCTCAGTCCTCGCTGGAGATCACGCCCTCAGGGCCGACGATCTCGACGGGCACACCGCAGAGTTCCGCCAGCAGCCCTGCCTTCCGGGCGGCTCCCCACGTCTCGAGGCGCAACGGGTCCGTCCCCCGACGGGGCTGCGGCGTGATGCGGACCGCGCGCGCCACCCACCGCACTCGGACGCATTCGACCGCGCCGGCGTGGCCCCGATCCATCCCATCCGCGATTCGCAGCAGCGCGGCGAGGCGACGGATCCGCTCTCGGGTGCGACGATCGAGGGCCCACCAGGCCACGTGCTGACGCCGTGGGGGGCGGCCGCGGTGGTACCGGGCGACGTGGGCGATCACGACCTGCTCCTTCGGGGAGAGCCCCAGCAGGTCCGCATGCGAGATCAGATGGAACGAGTGTTTGTGGTGCTGCTCGTAGTTGATGTGGTAGCCCACGTCGTGCAGGAGCGCAGCGTCGGCGAGCGTCTGGCGATCCGCCGGGTCGCACCCGAGGCGAGCACCGAGCGCGTCGAACAGCTGGAGCGCGAGCTGCATCACCTGCCGGCTGTGCGGCGCCTCATAGTGGCACCGCTCCGCGAACGCCTGGATCGACCGGGCCCGCGCCTCACCGGGATCGGCCACGACGGCGCGCACCTGGGCGCTCTCGAGCAGCAGCCCTTCTCGGATGCCGAACGCCGACGCCGCCATCTCCCGAGGCTCGATCCGCGTGAGGACCTCCGCCGCCACGGCGAGACCCGCCACGATCAGGTCGGCGCGACCCTGGTTCAGCCCGGGGACCGCGAGGCGCTCCTCCGGGGTCATCGCGGCGAGCTCCTCGAGGAGATGCTCCACCTGCTGACGCGGGATGCGCGTCCCGTGCACACTCGGGACACGCATCCCCTGTCGAGCGAGATACATCCCGGCGAGGTTCGTGAAGGTGCCGCCCGACCCGATCACCTCGGCGCCACGCCAGTCGCGCACGGGGAGCGCCCGCTTCAGCGCAGACCGCACGTGCTTCCGGAGCTTCTTGACCCCCTTCGGGCCAGGCCGGTCCGAGAGGAAGGCCTCCGTCATCCGGATCACGCCGAACGGGAAGGTGATGAGTCGCTCCACGAGTCCCTCGGCGGAGAGCGCGAGCTCGAGGGATCCGCCGCCGATATCCATCACCACCGCCCGGCCGTGTCCGAGCTCGAAGTGCGCGAGGGCCGAACGGAAGGCGAGTCGCGCCTCCTCCTCGCCATGCAGCACGCGCGGTCGGAGCCCCGTCTCCCGCCGGACCCGCTGGAGGAACGCGGAGCCGTTCGAGGCGTCACGCACGGCACTCGTCGCCACCGCCTCGACCCGCCGCGCCCCGTGCTGTCGCGCGAGCGTCGCCATCCGTGAGAGCGCCGCGACCGCCTCATCCATCGGGCCCTCACCGAGCAGGCCGGCTGCCGCGAGGCCGCGGCCGAGCCGCGGGGCCGCCTTCATCTCGTCGACGATGCGGATGGCGCCGTGCGACGAGACGTCGGCGATGATCTGTCGGATCGAGTTGCTCCCGATGTCGATTGCCGCGATGCGCTGACCGGCCGCAGGCGAGAGGAGCCGGAGGCGGGTCTCCGCTGCCGCGCGCGGCGCCGTCATTCGGCCACGCCCCCGGGGCACCGGCCCGGGACGACGCCGGCGAGACGGGCGTCGAGGCGACGCCGGACTGCGGTCGGGAGCGGCGTGTACCCGAGTGCTGTCGCGTCGGCGGTCCCTTCGGCGAGCGCCCACCGCATAAAGGCGATCAGGTGCGCGCCGCGCGTCGGGTCTCCGAGGGCCTGATCGGCGACGATCCGGGTGATGCCGACGATCGGATACGCCTCGGGCACCTCCGCACCTACGAGCGAGCCACGGACGTCGTCGCGCGGCGTACGGAGCAGGGCCTCGGCCGTCGCCGACATCGAGAGGCTGTCAGGGGCGACGAACCGCCCGGCGCGGTTGCGGAGCGCCATCGGCGTCAGGCGCGCCTGTCGGGCGTAACTGAGTTCGACGAAGCCGACCGCCCCGGGCGTGGCGCGGACGAACGCCGCCACCCCCTCGTTCCCCGGGACGACCGTCCCGACGACATCGGCCGCGGGGGTGGCCACCGCGTCGCCGAGGTACGCGGCAACCAGATCGGCGGTGCCGCTCGCGGACTCACGGCGTGCGACGAGCACCGGGAGTCGGACATCGGCCAACGAGGGATTCAGGGCGACCAGTGTCGGATCGTCCCACCGGGTCACACCCCCGCCGAGCAGGGCGCTGAGCGTCGCGGCATCCAGGCGGAGCGCCTCGGCTGATGGGAGGTTCGCGACGATGGCCACCGCGCCGATCGCTGTCGCCACCTCAAGCGGCCCGCAGGTCATGGCCCCCCGCTCCGCCGCGGTGAGCGGGCGATCCACCGCGCCGAAGTCGGCGCCACCGGTGCGCAACAGGCGGAGTCCCTCGGGGGAGCCCACGGAGAAGTAGTTGATCCGAACCCCTGACCCCTGTCCGTACTCCTCGAACCAGCGCCGATAGAGCGGATACGGAAAGGTCGCGCCGGCACCCACCAGGTCGATCGTCCCCGACGGAGCCGGGGTGGCGGGGCGGTCGCGCCACCCGCGCATCCCGCCGGCGAACCCCACCAGCGCGCCGATCCAGAGGAGGGCGGCGCCGCGGAGCCAGGTCAGGGGTCGAGGGGGGCGATGCTCCACGAGGGCTCAGAGGTCGTTGGCGTACGACAGGAACTTGTAGCGCCCGTCGCGGGCGAGCAAACCGGCGAAGAGCTGCAACGTCCGCGGCGCGGAATCGGCGGCGGCGAACCGCACGCGGCAGCCGGGGGTGATGCGATTCGGCCCTTCGCTGATGACGCTGTCGGCGCAGAGGAGCGCGTCGAAGCGCAGCGCGGACCCGCCATACCGCTCGAGCAACCGCACCGCACCCGTCTCGCTGCCGGCGGCGTGCTGAATCCAGACGAGCTCAGGGCCGAGCTCATAGGGCCGGGCGATGTACTTCGTGTGGGGATAGTAGAGCCAGGCGAACTCGGCGCGCGACATCACGAGCGACCGCAAAGTGGCGGTGTCACGGGCGCTGACCGCGGCGAGGAGGGCACGGACCAATGCCTCCGGACGCTCCGCCCCGCCGCGGAGCACCGTCGGCGTGTCGGTCGTGGTGGCGCGGAAGCGTTCGAGGAGCACGGGGATCGGCAGGGCACTGTCGATCACGCCGGTCGAGGCGGCGGACTTCCGGGGCGCACGCGCGTCACAGGCACCGGCGAGGGCGGTGACGGCGACGAAGACCGTGCCGACGGCCCAACGCCTCGCGTGCGAGGTCGCAGTGCGTCGGGGGAGGTGGAGGGAGCGGAGGGCGTGACGCATGAG
>JARIFA010000080.1 GCA_031127075.1 Gemmatimonadota bacterium
ATTGATCGTCAGCACGAGCTTGGGGACGGTGGCGGTCGCCATCGCCTCCACCCATCGAGCGCCCGCGCGGATGATCCCCGCCTGCTCCGCCTCGACGCCCACCATGAACCCTGAGACGTCCTGCACGAAGAGCAGCGGGATCCCCTGCCGATCGCACCGGTCGATGAAGAAGGCGACCTTCTCCGCGCTCTCGGGATAGATGATCCCGCCGAAGCGGGGCGGCGTCCCGGGCTCGCCCTTGAAGAGCCCGCGGGCGTTCGCGATCACCCCGACCGGGATCCCGTGGATGCGCGCGTCGGCGCAGAGCACTTCACGCGCGCGATCAGGCTGGAAGGGCGCGAGCGAGTGGGCATCGACGACCGCCTCGAGCACCGCGGTCATGTCGTACGGCATCCGGTGGTCGGCGGGGAGAAGCTCATACAGCCGATCGGCCGGCGTCGCCGCCACCGCCTGCGCGTCGAACGGCGCGCGCCGGGCCGGCGGTGCGAGCCGCGCGACCTGCTCCCGCAAGAGCGCCACGCAGGCGGCGTCGTCGGGGACGGCGTGGTGCGCGACACCACTCACCGTCGTGTGCATCGTTGCGCCACCGAGCGTCTCCGCGTCGACGGTCTGGCCCGTCGCCCCCTTCACGAGGTTCGGTCCGCCAAGCCCCAGAAAAGAGGTCCCCTCGACCATCACGATCACATCGCTGAGGGCCGGGAGGTACGCCCCGCCGGCGATGCAGGGACCCATCACGGCGGCGAGCTGCGGCACGCGGAGGTACCGCCGCATGAGCGAGTTGTAGTAGAAGATCCGCGCCGCGCCGTACTGCCCCGGGAAGACCCCGCCCTGATACGGGAGGTTCACGCCGGAGGAATCCACGAGGTAGAAGATCGGGATGCGGCACCGCATCGCGCATTCCTGCGCGCGAAGGATCTTCGGGATGGTCTCAGGCCACCAAGAGCCGGCCTTCACCGTCGCGTCGTTCGCGACGACGACGCACTCGCGCCCCGCGACCTCGATCAGCCCCGTGACGACCCCGGCGGCGGGCGCCTCGCCTTGGTACTGGTCATGCGCGACCAGCAGCCCGAACTCGAGGAACGCCGTTCCGGGGTCTTGCAACGCGGCGATCCGCTCCCGGGCGGTGAGTTTCCCCTGCGCATGCTGCTTGGCCGCCTTGTCGGGGCCGCCACCATGGCGAAGCCTCGCCTCGAGCGATCGAGCCGCCTCCGCGAGCTCCCGCAGGCGGGACGGCTTCGCGCTCACGCGCCCTGCGGCTCCCGAGCCGCGAACCAGCTCCGGATGTAGTCGATGAGGTCGGTGGTAGGCGTTCCGGGACCGAAGAGCTTCCCCACACCGAGCGCCTCGAGCGCCGCCATGTCCTCGGCGGGGATGATCCCGCCCCCGGTGATCAGGATATCCTCGCGGCCTTGCTCGGCGAGCAGGGCCCGCACGCGGGGGAAGAGCGTCATGTGCGCGCCCGAGAGAATCGAGAGGCCGACGACGTCGACATCCTCCTGTACGGCGGCGGTGGCGATCATCTCGGGGGTCTGATGGAGCCCCGTGTAGATGACCTCCATCCCGGCATCACGGAGGGAGGCGGCAACCACCTTGGCGCCGCGGTCGTGACCGTCGAGCCCGGGTTTGGCGACGAGGACGCGGATAGGACGGGACATGCGGGAAAGCTATGTACTGGCACGGATGCCATCAACGCGCGCGGGCGCGACAACTGGTAGAGCCCCGACCTGCCCCCCGACGCCGGTCCGCCGCCTCCCCATCGGCCGCTAGGCGTCCTTCCGGGCGACGAGAAGCATCTCCGTCGACCGGCGGCCGAGCGGTGCATCAGAGAATCCGTCGTATGCCGCCACCACGGTCAGCCCTACCCCACGCATCAGCTCGGCGAGTCGATCCGCCGTGTAGAGCCGGATCCGATGCGCGCGACGCTCGACCGTCCGCCTTCGCGTCCAGGTCGAGCGAATCGTGAGGAACCCGGTGAGGGGATCGAAGTCGCGCACCTGCACCACCTCTGTCCCGTCGGTCGAGGTCCAGCGGTCCCCACCGAGGAACCGGGCCATCACGCCGTCGCGACTTCCGCCCTGCCAGATGAAGGTGCCGCCCGGACGCAGCGCCCGCGCGACCCCCGCGATAACGCGCGCGTCATCCGCGGGATCATTGAAGAACCCGAAGCTCGTGAAGAGGTTCACGACCGCGTCGAAGCGCTCGCGCCATGCGGTCGGCAGTCGGCGCATATCACCGTGGCGGTAGCGGAGCGCCCCGCCGCCCGAGGCCCGCGTGGGCCGCGTGGGGAGCCCCGCCGCGCGAGCTGCGCGTTGCGCGACCTGCAGGAGCGACCGCGAGAGATCGAGCCCCGTGACGTCGTGCCCCGCCTCCGCGAGGAGGGCGGCGTGGCGTCCCTGCCCGCAGGCGAGGTCGAGCACGCGCGCCCCGCTCGGCAGCGCGAGCACCTCCAGCAATCGCCCCACCTGCGCCCGCGCCTCACCGGGGTCGAAGAGGGGGGCGTACTCGCGCAGGTATCCCGCGTCGAAGTAGGTCGTCCACCATGCTGCCGGGACCCGCGCCGGCGTCGCCCGACGCGACGCCACTAGAAGAACACCGGCTCCCGGTACGCCCCGAAGACGTCCTCAAGCGCGGCACGGATCTCGTAGAGCGTGCAGTAGCTCCGCGCGCAGTCGAGGATGAACGGCACGACATTCTCCGTGCCGCGGGCGGCCTCGCGCAGCCGCGCCAGCTGCGTCTGACACCGCGCCTCATCGCGGGTGCCACGGAGACGCGCCAGCGCCGCTGCCTGCTCCCGCGCTGCCTGCTCGTCGATCTTCAGCAGCGGAATCTCGAGCGCCTCCTCTTCGGTGGTGAAGGCGTTCACGCCCACAATCACACGCCGCTGCTGTTCGATCTCCCACTGCTGGCGCGCCGCCGACTCCGCGATCTTCCGCTGGAACCATCCCGTCTCGAGCCCGGCGACCACCCCGCCCTGCTCGGCGACCTGCGCGAAGAGCGCCTCCGCGTCGGCCTCCAGCTGATCGGTCAGGCGCTCGACGTAATACGAGCCACCGAGCGGATCCATCACATTCGCGACCCCGGTCTCGAAGGCCAGCACCTGCTGCGTGCGGAGCGCCACCTGGACCGCCTGCTCAGTCGGCAACGCGAGCGTCTCGTCCATCGAGTTCGTATGCAGCGACTGGGTGCCGCCGAGAACGGCGGCGAGCGCCTGATAGGCGACGCGCACCACGTTGTTCATCGGCTGCTGCGCGGTGAGGGTGACCCCCGCCGTCTGCGAATGGAAGCGCATCATCCACGACCGCGGGTCCTTCGCCCCGTACCGCTCCTTCAGGTGCCGCGCCCAGATGCGGCGGGCGGCGCGGAGCTTCGCGACCTCTTCGAAGAAGTCGTTGTGCACGTCCCAGAAGAAGGAGAGCCGCGGGGCGAAGGTATCGACGTCGAGCCCCCGCGCGATGCCGCGCTCCACGTAGGTGAAGCCATCGGCCAGCGTGAACGCGAGCTCCTGCGCCGCCGTCGCCCCGGCCTCGCGGATGTGATAGCCCGAGATGGAGATGGTGTTCCACTGCGGGACGTGCTGTGCGCCGTACTCGAACATGTCGACGATGAGACGCAGCGCGGGCTCGATCGGGAAGCACCAGGCGTGCTGCGCCATGTACTCCTTAAGGATGTCGTTCTGCACCGTGCCGCGGAGCTGCGCGGGAGACACCCCCTGCTTCTCCGCCGCCGCGATGTAGAAGCACCAGAGGATGATTGCCGGCCCGTTGATGGTCATCGAGGTGCTGACCTGGTCGAGCGGGATCCCCTCGAACAGCTGCTCCATGTCGGCGAGCGAGCTGATCGCCACGCCGCACTTCCCGACCTCGCCTTCCGAGCGCGGATGGTCGGAGTCATACCCCATCAACGTGGGGAAGTCGAACGCCACGGAGAGCCCCGTCGTCCCCTGCGCGAGGAGGAACTTGTAGCGCGCGTTCGTCTCGACCGCCGACCCGAACCCGGCGAACTGCCGCATCGTCCAGAGCTTGCCGCGATACCCCGTCGGGTGGATGCCGCGCGTGAAGGGGAACCGCCCCGGGACCTCGAAGGCGGCACCGCCGGACCCCTCGAGATCGAGCGCCGTGTAGAGCGGCGCGACCTCATCGGCCGAGTTCGTGTAGGCGAGGTCACGGACGGCGCCGGCGTCATAGCGTGTCCGCCACGCGGCCACCTCGGCGCGGAGCTGGGCCAGCTCCTCCTGCATCGCCGCCACCGTGGGATCGAGATCGATCGGGGTCGTCATCGGGTTCGCTCCGTGAAAGTCCCGGCGGCGACGCCCTGGGCCAGCAGCGCCTCCGCCACCATCTGCGGCGTCATCTCGCCGCGTTCGAGCGCGGGGAGTTGCGCCTCCAACCACGCGGTCAGCGCGACGTCGGCCCAGAGCCGACGATGGACCGCCCGTTCCACCAGGTCACGCACCCGCTCGCGGAGCCGCTCCCGTCGCCGATCGCGCAATGCACCGCTCCGCTCAAGATACGAGAAGTGCCGATCGAGCGCGGCGACGAATTCCGTCACGCCCTCGCCGGTCGCGCCGATGGTACGGAGCACGGGGGGCGTCCACGTCTCGGCGTCGTCCCGAGCGGCGGCCGCGCGCGCCCGCGCCTTCGGGTTCGCGGCCTTCAGCTCGACGCCGTGATGCGCGGGGACGCCGGTCACTGCGGCGCCCCCCCGCAGGCCGAGCATCACCTCGATGTCGTTGCGCAGGCGGTCCGCCCCGGGGCGGTCCGCCTTGTTGACGACGAAGCAATCGGCGATCTCCATCACCCCCGCCTTCAGCGTCTGGATCGCATCCCCTGACTCCGGCACGAGGATCACGGCGCTCGTATCCGCGAGGCGCGCGATGTCGAGCTCGCTCTGACCGACCCCGACGGTCTCAACGAGGATGCGGTCGACCCCGAAGGCGTCGAGCACGTCGCAGACCTCACGCGTCATCGCCGCGAGCCCGCCCAGCGACCCGCGGGTCGCCATCGACCGGATGAAGAGCCCCGGGTGGAGCGCCACCTTCTCCATGCGCACGCGGTCGCCGAGCAGCGCACCGCCGGTGAAGGGCGAGGTCGGGTCCACCGCGACGATCCCCACCCGCAGTCCCTGCGCCAGATAGGTCTCGGCGAGGAGCGTGGTGAGCGTGCTCTTCCCGGCACCGGGCGGGCCGGTGAGCCCGATGCGTCGGGCACGCCCCACGCGCGGATGGCAGTGCGCCGCCACCGCGTCGTGGCCCGCGCGCTGGTCCTCGATGATGCTGACCGCGCGCGCGAGGGCGGCCACGCGCCCGGCGTCGAACGCCGCGAGCAACGCGGTTGTCGACTCGGTCGGTCTCGGTGAGGCCGACGCGGTCATCGCTCCCCCCCGATCTCGTCGTGCTCGTCCTGGATCTCGCCGACCACCTCCTCCACGAGATCCTCGAGCGTCACGATCCCCAGCGTCTCCCCGGCGCCACCCTGCACTACCGCGAAGTGCCGACGGTCGCGGAGCATCCGGCGCATCAACGACTGGCAGAGTTCCTCCGGGCTCGCGGTCGCCACCGGGCGCAGCGTGGCGAGCGGCGCGGCGGGTCGCGCGATCACGTCCCAACTCGTCACGAGCCCGACGACATGATCGATCGTGCCTTCGTAGACCGGGACCCGACTGAACTGCGCCTGCGCGACGAAGGCCGCCGCATGCGGGCCGGCGAGCGCCCGATCGACGGCGACGACGTCAGCGCGCCGTGTCATCACGTCACCGACGCGGCGCGTGCCGAACTCGAGGACGCCGCTGATGATCGCGCGCTCCCCCGCCGCCCCCACCCCCTCGACCTCGCCCTCGCGCAGGAGGTCCTCCACCGTCTCTTGGGCCGTCGGCGCGGGGCTGGGTGGCCGGCGCCGCGCGACCGCCCGGGAGGCGAGGGCGGCGAGCGGCGCGGTCGCGCGCTCGACGAGCTGCAGCGGCGGCAGCAGGAGGGCCAGCGTCTGGGCCGGCCACCGACGGGCCAACGCCCGCGGCACGAGCTGCCCCACGACCAGCAGGAGCAGCGCCGCCGTCAGCAACGCGTTCACCGTCGCGAGCACCCCATCGCCGACGTGCACGCCGATCAGTGCCCCGAGGGTGAACACCGTCCCGACGATCCCCGTGCCGGCGGCGACGAGTAACTGATGCGGTCGTTCCAGATACAGCGTCGCCGTCGCCGCACCGGCGAGCCGCCGCTCCGCCCAGTGCCGCAGCCACAGGCGGCTGACCGACCGCAGCGCCGTCGCCGCGCCGGTGAGCACCGCGACGACGAGGACGAGTGGCAGCGTCAGGAGGTAGACGCTCACGAGGGCACCGTCGCAGCGACCGGCACATCGAGCGGTTCGAGATAGACGCGCTCGACCCGGCGTCGCACCACGCGCTCGACGACGAGGCGGTGCCCCGCCACGTCGAGGGCCTCCCCCGGTTTCGGCACGCGACCGAGGAGCGCCATCACCAACCCACCCACCGTCGCGACGTCGTCGCGCGTGACGTCCGCGTCGAGAAGCTCGGAGAGGGTGTCGAGCGAGACGCCCGCCGCGACCCAGAGCCGGCCCCCGTCGGCCCGCTCGACGTCTGGGATCTCCGCATCCCCCTCATCCTGGATGTCACCGACGATGAGTTCCAGCGCGTCCTCGAGGGTGACGATTCCCGCCGTTCCACCGAACTCGTCGATAACGACCGCGAGATGGCGCCGCGACGCCCGAAAATCCCGCAGCTGCCGCTCGACCGAGTTCGTCGCCGGGATGAAGAGTGCCGATCGGACCACCGCCTGCCAACCACCGGCTGGCTCCGCGCCCGCCACGAGCGCCCCGAGCAGGTCCTTGGCGTGCAACACCCCAACCACATCGTCGATCGTCTCCCGGTACACGACCAAGCGCGAATGCTGCGCGCTGCGGATCCGGTCGGCGACCTCGGACCAGGGCGTCTCCTGGTCGATGCCGACGATGTCCACGCGCGGCACCATGATCTCAGCGACCCGCGTTTCGGCCAGCGAGAAGACCCCGTGGACAAGCACCCCGTCCCCGCCCTCCGCTTCGACCCCCGCGGCGACGACGTCCCGGAATCGCTCGACGGCATCCTCGCGCTGCGCCTCGTCGGCCACGCGCGTCGTCGGCATCCACTGCTCGAGGAGACGATCCCCCCAGCGACCGAAGGCCACCACAGGCGCGCAGAGCGCCTCGACGCCCTCGATGAGCGAGCGGACCCGCCGGACGCCGGCTGCACCGGCGAGGTCGCCCGCCTCCCGCGCGGAGACCTCGCTCACGATGACGACCACCACCCCAAGGCCCACGACCAGCGGAACGAGGTACCGGGCCGGCACCCACCCGCTCGTCCACAGCGCGATCGCCACCGCCGCGCCGGCCACGAGCTGTGCCACGATGCGTCCAAAGACCAGCGCGCGGTGTAACGCTTCACGTCGCGCGACAAGATCCGCGATGTCGGACGGAGGCTCGTCGTCCTCGATGGCGAGCAGCGCA
>JARIFA010000081.1 GCA_031127075.1 Gemmatimonadota bacterium
GACCCCCCGGTCGAGGTGACCCCGCCGCCCTTCGAGCCGGCGCGCGCGGCCTCGGGCCCGACGCTCATTCGGGACGCGGTCGTGATGACGGCGGCCGGGGCGGTCTGGCCGCGAGGCTGGGTGCGCCTGGAGAACGGACGCATCGCCGACCTGGGCGAGGGCGATGCGCCGGCCCCCCGCGACGGTGAGACCATCGTCGAGGGCAAAGGGCGCTGGGTCACCCCCGGCCTCATCGACACCCACAGCCACCTCGGGGTCTACGCGTCGCCCGGAGTCTGGGCCCACGCCGACGGCAACGAGATGACGAACCCGATCACCGCGGGCGTGCGCGCCGAAGAGGCCTTCTGGCCTCAGGATCCAGGCCTCGAGCGCGCGGTCGCGGGCGGAGTCACCACGCTCCATGTTCTGCCCGGCAGCGGCAACCTCATGGGCGGGCGCGGCGTGACGCTCAAGCTCAACCCCGCGCGGGAGGCCGCGGCGATGCGGTTCCCCGGCGCGAAGGACTCGCTGAAGATGGCGTGCGGCGAGAACCCGAAGCGGGTCTACGGGCGCGACAAGGGCTCGATGCCCATGAGCCGCATGGGCAGCCTCTACATGATGCGGTCGCGCTGGCTCGAGGCACGTCGCTACAAGCTCAAGTGGGACCAGTGGCGCAAGAAGCCCTACGACCTGAAGGACGGCAAGAAGACCCCCACGAACCCGCCCGAACGCGACCTGGTGCTCGAGACCCTGGCGGGGGTGCTCTCCGGTGAGATCCTGCCCCAGGTGCATTGCTACCGGGCCGACGAGATGCTGCTACAGCTCAAGGTCGCGCGCGAGATGGGCTACCGCGTGCGCTCGTTCCACCACGCGGTCGAGGCCTACAAGATCCGTGACGTGCTCGCCAAAGAAGAGGTCTCGGTGAGCACCTGGGCCGACTGGTGGGGCTTCAAGATCGAGGCGTGGGTCGGCGTCGAGGCGAACATCGCCCTGCTGCAAGAGGCCGGGGCGCGCGCCATCGTGCACACCGACAGCGCCGAGGGCATCCAGCGTATGAACCAGGAGGCCGCCAAGGCCCTGGCGACGGGGCGCGCGCTCGGCATGAAGCTGGACGAAAACACGGCGCTGCGGTGGATCACCGCGAACCCCGCCTGGGCGCTCGGGATCGAGGCCGAGACCGGCACGCTCGAGAAGGGCAAGATGGCCGACGTCGTCGTGTGGAACGCCCACCCGTTCAGCGTGTACGCCCACGCCGAAAAGGTCTTTGTGGACGGACACTTGCGGCATGATCGAACCGCGCCCCCGAAGGCGCCCTGGAGTGATTTCGAGGTGTACCGATGAGCCTCTCCGGACTCCTCGCCGCGACCATCGCCCTGGTCGGCGCCACCGTGCACCCGGGCAACGCCCCGCCCATCGAGAACGCGACCGTGGTCTTCGACGGCGCACGCATCACGGCTGTCGGCGCGGGTCTCGCCCCCCCGCCCGGCGCCACTGTGGTGGACGTGAAGGGGCGCGTCGTGACCCCCGGGCTCTTCGAGTCCTGGACCCAGCTCGGCCTCGTGGAGATCGAGGCCATCGACGAGACCCGAGACGACGACGCCGGTGGGGACCCGATCCGCGCGGCCCATCGCATCGTGGACGGGTACAACGCCGACAGCGAGGTCATCCCCGTGCAGCGCGCCCACGGCATCACGACCGCGGTCGTCGTGCCCCGTGGCGGGCTCATCGCGGGCCAGGCCGCGGTCTACGACCTGGACGCGGCGGCCCCCGGGGCGGGCCTCGTCAACGCCGAGGTCGGCATGGTCCTCTCGTTGGGTGCCACCGGCGGGCCCAGTCGGAGCGCGGTGCTGGCTTCGGTGCGCGAGCTTTTCGACGACGCCCGTGCCTATGCGCGCAACCGCGCGGCGTGGGAGCGCAACCAGTACCGGTCCCTCTCGGCGTCGTACCTGGACCTCGACGCCCTCCAGCCCGTGCTGAAGGGCGAGGTGCCGTTGCTCGTCTCGGTGGCGCGCCGCGCCGACATCCTCGCGGTGCTCGAGCTCGCCCGAACGCAGAAGGTCAAGGTCGTGCTCGTGGGCGCGACCGAGGCCTGGACCGTGGCCGACGTGCTCGCGAAGGCCGGCGTCCCGGTCATCCTCGACCCGGTCGAGAACGCGCCGGAGAACTTCGACCGCTTGCGGGCCCGTGGCGATGCGGCGGCGATCCTCGAGAAGGCGGGTGTGTCCGTCATCCTGTCGACCTTCAGCACCCACAACGCCCGCAAGCTCCGCCAGTGGGCCGGCAACGCCGTCCGCGAGGGCATGACCCACGACGGCGCCCTGGCGGCGATCACCTCGGTGCCCGCTCGGGTCTTCGGCCTGAAGGACCGCGGCACGCTGGCGGCCGGGCAGCGCGCCCACGTCGTCGTCTGGTCCGGGGACCCCTTCGAGCCTCTGACGCAGGTCGAGCAGGTCTACGTCGACGGCCGCGCCGTCAGCCTCTCGCACCGCCAGTCGCGCCTCGTCGAGCGTTACAGAATGCTCCCGCCCGCGCGGTGACCGTGGTATAAACTCGGCCGCCTAAATCGAGGAGAGGCTCGCATGTCCGAACCGCAGTTTTCACCCGGTCTCGCCGGGGTCGTGGCCGGGAAGTCCGGCGTGGGTCTGGTCAACGGGACCGACGGCATCCTGCTGTACCGCGGGTATCGCGTCGAAGACCTGGCCGAGCACTGCACGTTCGAAGAGGTGGCCCATCTCCTGCTGAAGGGCAAGCTGCCGAACCGCGAGGAGCTGTCGGCGTTCGACGCCGAGCTGAAGGCGCGTCGGGCGCTGCCGGCGGGCATCCTCGCGCTCTTGCGCACGCTCCCCACCAAGACCCACCCCATGGCGGCGTTGCAGTCGGCGGTCGCCGCGTTGAGCGGCTTCTACCCCGCGCCGGACGCCGCTGATCGCGCCGCGAGCTGGGAGGGCATCCTGCGCCTCACGGCCAGCATGCCGACCATCGTGGCCGCGTTTCATCGGATTCGTCAGGGCAAGGACGTCGTCGATCCGGACCTCACCCAGGGCATGGCGGGCGACTTCCTGACGATGCTCAACGGCGAGAAGCCGACCGACAAGGCCGCGCGCCTCTTCGACGTGTGTCTGGTGCTGCACGCGGAGCACGGCTTCAACGCGAGCACCTTTACCGGTCGCGTGGTCGGGTCGAGCCTCGCGGACATCTACGCGTCGATGTCGGCGGCCGTGGGCTCGCTCTCGGGGCCGCTGCACGGTGGCGCCAACGAAGAGGTGCTCGTCCAGCTCAAGGAGATCCCCAACGCCGAGGCGGCGCCCGCGTGGTTCGACCACATGATCGAGACCAAGCAGAAGGTCATGGGCCTCGGCCACCGTGTCTATAAGGTCAAGGACCCGCGGGCCGGCATCCTGCAGCGGATGGCCTCCGACCTGTTCTCGACCGAGGGCTCCACGCCGCTCTACGACATCGCCCACGCCATCGAGCAGCGGGCCGCCGTCAAGGTCGGTCCGAAGGGTGTTTGGCCGAACGTCGACTTCTACTCGGGCCTCGTCTACCAGAAGCTCGGCCTCACGGTGGACCTCTTCACGCCCATCTTCGCCATCGCCCGCATCGCCGGGTGGAGCGCGCACTGGATGGAGCAGATGGAAGACAACCGGATCTACCGTCCCGACTGCATCTACACCGGGCCGAACGACCTCACCGTTCCGGCCATCGACGCACGCTGACGCGCGCGGTCCGGCGTGGACAGGTTCGAATTCTTCGCGCGCCTGCCGCGCAACGAGCCGGGCGGTGTTGCGTTCACCAACGCCTACCTCACGGCCGTCCCCATCAAAGCGAACGATCGGGTGTGCGACCTGGAGTGCGCCAGCGGTGATCGTGCGGTCTGGATCGCGCGGTCCCGCGGCTGCCGCGTCGTCGCGGTCGACGGCGACGCGCGTTACCTGCCCAACGTGCGACGCCGCGCGGTCGAAGGGGGCGCCGGCCAGCTGGTGCTCCCGGTGTGCGCCGATCCGCGCAATCCGCCTCTCGTGGACGGCGCGTTTCGAGTGGTGCTCGCCGAAGGCGCGGCGCTCGGGCTCGGGCTCAAGGCCGCGCTGACCCTGTGGCGGCGCATCATCATGCCCGAAGGCCACCTGTGTGTGACCTACCCCGGGGTCGTGAACAAGGACGCGCCCAACGAGGTGCGCGCCCCCCTCGAGCGCCGCATGGCCGATCCCCTGGGCACCCTCGCCGACTATCACGGCCTGGTGCGCTCCACGGGCTTCGAGCTGGTGCACCAGGTCCCTCTGCACGCGGACCTGTGGGAACAGTTCTACGCCGAATCTCAGCGCCACGCCTGGGCGCTCGTGGCCTCGGGGGCCGCGCGCGAGGATGATCCCACCATCAAGACCGTTCTCGCGGAAGCTCAATGGTTTCGCACGGTTGGGCGCTCCCGGGTGTTCCTCCAGGCGATGGTCTTGCGCCGCGTCCGCTGAACGCTGTACGCGGACGGCAAAATCGCGGTGGCGAAGAAGGCGAGGACGCTGATGGGGAAGTGTCGAAACGGGGGCGTGTTTTTCGCGCTGGCGAGCCTGCTCGCGGCGTGCGGCGGGGACGACAAGAGCGAGGGCGGCCAGCCGCCCGTGGAGCAGGACGCCGAGGTCCGCCAGCTCGAGGACGTCGGCAACCCGCCCGACGGCAAGACCAATGCCGACTCGGGCGACGACGAGGACACCGGCGGGGGCACCGACGGCGGCCCGGTCGACGATCTCGGGCTCGTGCGCAACGTCGAGGACTGCGAGTCCGCCTGCCAGGTCTACGCGGACTGCGGCCGGCTCGACGTGTGGAACGGCACGCTCGACGCCTGCCGAGCGGCGTGTGACGCGGGCGCCGGCCCCCGACTGCCGGACTTCTTCTCGTGTGTGGCCGTGAGCACCTGCGACGCGCTCGACCAGTGCCAGCCGCCGCCGCCGCCGCCCGCGACCTGCGCGGACGTCTGCGACGCGCTCTTCGCCTGCGAAGGCGACACCACGGGTCTTCCGTTCGCCGACTCGGCGGCATGCCAGGCCGAGGTGTGCGCCGCCGACGCCGAACGCGCCACCGACCTGCTGCGGTGCGGCGAAGCGCACGTTCTCGAGGACGCTTGCGAGGTCGGTGACTTCGCGTTCTGCCTCGGGGAGGCCTTCTACGACGACTGTTTCCTGGCCTGCGCCGCCGACGCGGCGTGCGCGGGTGAGGCCTCCGTGGCCTCGACCTGGGCCTGCGCCGTGGCGTGCGACGAGGCGACCCGCAGCGGGGACCCCCTGCAACGGCGCCGAGACGAGCAACGCCGCGACTGCGTCGTGGCCGCGAGCGGCAACTGCGATGCCATCGGCCGCTGCGGCGCGCCCGCGGTCCGCCCGATCGTCGGCGACGCGACCGTCGAGGCGCTGTGCGCCGCGAACGCGGACTGCCCGGTCTTCGCCGTCGAGACGTGCGCCGAGACCGCTGCGGCCGTCCTCCCGGACCTGGCCGACGGCGCCATCGACTGCCTGCTCGAGCACATGACCGCCGCCTGCGACGACGGCGCGCTCTACCGCTGCTTTGCGCCCGCCCCCGCCGCGGACGGTGGGTGCGAGGAGCACTGCCTCGTGCAGCAGCTCTGCGGGACTCTGCCGGATGGTCGGAGCGAGGGTGCGTGTGTGGACGCGTGCGCCGCGACGCTCGCGGCCGGGGGTGCGGCCGCGGCGGAGCTCGATGCCTCGTTCCGGTGCGACGCCGAGGCGACCTGCGCCGAGGTCGAGGCCTGTCAGGCTGCGGGCGGTCCCGTGGACCTTTGCCGGAGCGCGTGCAGCCGACAGGTCGAGTGCGGTGCGTCCGCCGACCTGCAGGGCTGCGAGACCGCGTGTGTCGAGGGCTTCGGCACCGTGCGTCGCGCCGCCGAGCGTCTTTGCGCGCAGAACGCCGAGTGCGGTCAGGTCGACCTGTGCCTCCCGCCGGCGCCCCCGCCGTGCGCGGCGCTGTGCGACCTGCTCGACGACTGCAACCTCGAGGGCGACGTGTCCTGCGTGACGGCGTGCGACGACGCGGACTACGTCGCGCCCGAGGCCTTCGACCCGCGCCTCGCGTGTCACGCGTCCACGGCGCGATGCCGTGAGCGCATCGAGTGTGAAGCCGGCGACCTCTCCGGCGGCTACGCGTGCATCGGCTACTGCCGAGCGCGCCTCGAGTGCAACGGCGACACCTCCGCCGAGGCGCAGCGCAACTGCCTCCAGTCGTGTGGGGCCGGCCCCGGTGGGGCGGATGGACTCGTCTTCGAGGCCGCGGCCGAGTGCCTCGCGGGCGCGGGACTGGGCGCCGAGTGCGCCGTGCTCCAGGCGTGTCTGAACGACGCCGCCGGGGACGAGACCTGTGACCGGGTCTGCGGCGCGCAGGCGGACTGCGGCGTCAGCTTCGACGGCGACCCGAACGCCTGTGTTCGGGACTGTGAAGCCAGCCTGGACTCCGCCGACGGCGCCGCCGATGCCGCGTGCACCCTCTCGGCCGTTCGCCGGGGCGAGGGGTGCCGCGCGGTGCTCACGTGCAACGACCTTCCCGTCGCCGAGCCGTCCGCGGCGTGCGCCACGGTGTGCAGCGCCCGCGCGGTCTGCGGAGAGGACCTCGACGCGTATCGGTGCGAGGTCGAGTGTGACGCCGATCCTACGGGGGACGCGGTCCGCGCCGCCTGCGCCGAGCGGGTGGAGTGCGCTGAACTCCAGCTCTGCGTGGACGCGGCCGGGGTCGTGCCGGACGCCTGCGCAGCCGGCTGCGGCGCCGTGGAGCCCTGCAACGCCTTCGGCGCCGACGGTGTCGCGGCCGACGTGGCGGATTGCGGTGCCCAGTGTGGCGCGAGCGCGATCCTCGACGGCGCGGAGACCGCCGACGCGTTGGGCGCCTGCCTGAGCTCCAGCGCCGAGGTCTGCACACGCGACGCCGCCGAGAGCTGCTTCGCCGTGTCCAACGCCGACCCGATTTGCGTCGAGAGCTACGACGCGCTCGAGGAGTGCGGCATCGCGGACATCATCCAGGGCGACCGGAACCAGTACTACCTGGACTGCGCGGCGAACCTCGCGGCCGACGAGGCCGGGACACGCATGTCCGCGCAGTGCATCATCGACACTGCGGCGATGGCCATGGGCGACATGTTCGCGTGCTTCGGGGTGATCGCGTGTTTCCCCGGCCTGGGGATGTGACGCGCCTCAGCGGCCCTTCACGCTTCGCACATATTCGAGCAGCAGCCGAAGCGCACACTGCTCGAGCGCACGCAGTGCGGTGACGGCCTCGTCGTCCGTGCGGGCGGCGGTTTGCTCGTTGCGATAGCCGTCGTCCTGCTCCTCGAGGTCGGCGTCGGCGAGGGCCCGCTGCACGTCGACCTCCTCGCCGCGCAGCGCGGCCAACTGCTCCGCCGAGATACGCTCTTCACGGCGCGCCTCGACCAGCGCGGCCGCACGTGCGCCGCGTTCGATGAAGACGGACTC
>JARIFA010000082.1 GCA_031127075.1 Gemmatimonadota bacterium
CCGGGGGCCTCGTCGTTCAGCGGAGCGAGGTCAGGTCGGATCAGAAGCCGCTGACGTTGAGCCGGCCGCCGGTGAGCACCTTGCCGGAGAGCGAGGGCGTCGGCGTCGCGGAGTTCAGGATGGCGGCCTTGATCTGCACGGCGCTGGCGGACGGGTTGATCGCCTTGTAGAGCGCGACGGCGCCCGCAACGTGCGGCGTCGCCATCGAGGTCCCGTTGTACGACGCGTACCCCGAGCCGATCGTGGCACGCTTACCACCGCCGCTCGATACCGGAACCGTCGACCAGATGCCGCTGCCCGGCGCCCCGATATCGACGGTCGTCGCACCGTACTGCGAGAACGACGAGAGGGCACCGGTCGAGGTGATCGACGCGACGGCGATGATGTTCGCGCTGGTATAGCCCGACGGATAGCTCGCGGTGGCGTCGTTGTTGGTGGCACTGTTTCCGGCGGCCGCGACGAAGAGGATGCCCGCCGCATCGGCTCGGTCGATCGCATCCTTGAGCGCCTGCGAGAACCCACCACCGCCCCACGAATTGTTGGTCGCGACGACCGGGACCGGGTTGTTCGCGCGGGTCTTCAGCGTCGTGAAGTAGTCCACCGCCTTGATCGCGTTCGCCGTCGTCCCCCCGGTGCTCCCGAGGAACTTGGCGTTCAGCAGCTTCACCTTCCAGCAGACGCCGGCGACACCAGCCCCGTTGCCGCCGACTCCGCCGATCGTGCCGGCCACGTGCGTGCCGTGGTCATCACCGACGCCGTCGAAGACGGAGCTGTTGTTTCCGGCGAAGTCCCAGCCGTACACGTCGTCGACGAGGCCATTGCCGTCGTCGTCTCTGCCGTTGCCGGCGGTCTCACCAGGATTCGTCCCGGCGTTCGCCGCCAGGTCCGCGTGCGTGTACATATACCCCTCGTCGATGATCCCGACGACCACGGCACTGCAATCCGTCTTGTTGTTGGTCCACGCGACGGAGGCGCCGGAACCGAAGGTCCCGTTCATCCCCCACAGCGACCCATTGGTCACGTACGGATCATTCGACGTCGCCTGATGCGTGTAGATCCAGTTCGGCTCCGCGTACTCGACCGTCCCGCTGGTGAGCATCGCCTGCACCGCCTCCGACACGCCCATCCCGGTCCGCAGCACGGTCACCCCCTCGGCGTCCCCGCTGCGCCGCATCGCGGCCGTCACGATCTTCTCGCCGACCGACGCTCGCGCCGCCGCGATCGCGCGGCCTCGGTTCGTGGCGGTCGCGCCGGGCTTGAACTTCACGAGCAGCTCGCCCGGAACGAACCGCGGGCCGCCGGCCACGAGGCTGGCGGTCGCGTCCGCCTGCTCCACAACCGGGGCGAAGGCGGTGTCGTCGGCGCTGCACGCCGTGAGCAGCAGCGTGGCGATAACGGCGGATAACCGTCGAGTCGTCTTCATTGCGAAAGCTCCCGAAAGATAGTACAAATGGTGTATAGAATTTGTACACCTTTGCGTGCTCCCTTGCAACCCGGCTGCTGATTGCCGCGGAGCCGCGCGATGCCTCTCGCTGACCGCGCACTCGCGCGTCCCCTCCCGCCCCCCGGTCCGTCCCCTACCGTACGCCAAATGCGCCGCCGCCTCCTCCCCCTCCTGCTCTTCGTCGCCTCCTGCGGGGTCTCCACGGAGCCCCTGCCGCCTGATGAGCGGGCCCTCGCGAAGATCACCGCCTTCGCGAACACCCCCACCGCTGCCGCCCCCACGACCACCGACTACACCGACGCGGGGGTCACCGGGGTCACCGCCGGTAACCTCGCCGCCGTCAATGCGGCGGTCTCGGCCCTCGCCGGGCCCGACGTCGACACCGCCGCCGAGCTGCAGGCGATCGTGAATCGCGTCGTCGCGCAGCTGGTCATCATCGCCTATGCCACCGATGACGCGGCGAATTCCGCCCCGACCCTCGAGACCTACCTGGCCGCCGGTGCGACCGGCATCACCGCGCCGATGGTCGCGGGGCTGAATCGCGTCATCGCCGGCCGCGCCGGTCCCGAGGTCGACACGCTCGGTGAGCTGCAGGCCGTCGTCGACGGGGTCGTCGCGGAGGCCGCCATCGCCCCCGCCCTCACCGCGTTCAGCCTCACCAAGGCGCTCAACGCCACGCTCGATAGCGCCGTCACCGCGACCTTCGTCGGCGACACCATCCGTCTCGTCATCCCGAAGGTGATGGACGTGGCCGCGCTGATCCCCACCTTCACCGTGAGCGCGCCGCGCGCCACCGTCACCATCGCGACCGCCCCACAGACGAGCGGCGTCTCCGCCACCAGCTTCGCGAACGACGTCCGCTACACCGTCACCTCCATCGGGGGTACCACCCGCGAGTACGTGGTGCGCGTCCTCGTCTGGACCGGGCTGCCGGTCGTCACGCTGAACACCGACGGCGCCGCCCCGATCGTCTCACGCGACCTCTATATCCCGGGATCGGTCTCGGTGTACGGCGGCAAGGACCGCCCTGAATGGTCCTTCACGACCGTCACCACACAGGTGAAGGGGCGCGGCAACTCCACCTGGCACAACCCGAAGAAGCCGTATCGCCTGAAGCTCGCATCGAGTCGCTCGATGCTCGGCGCCCCCGCCGACCGCGACTGGACCCTGCTCGCCAATTATTGGGATGTCTCCCTCGCCCGGAACGCGATGGCCTTCGAGATGTCGCGTGCCGTTGGGATGGCCTACACCCCGCGCTGTCAGCCCGTGGAGCTCATCCTCAACGGCGTGCACCAGGGCGCCTATCAGCTCTGTGAGCATATGGAGACCGCCACGGACCGCGTCCCGGCCGGATCCGGCGGCTGGCTCCTCGAGATGAACGATGACGGCCGCCTCGATCCGGGCGACGTCTACTTCCAGACGCCCCGCATCGCGACCTTCTCGCAGGAGTGGGGCGGGACCTTCTTCGTCTACAAGACCCCCGACCCGCCGAGCGCCACACAGGACTCCACCATCCAGGCGCAGGTCAATCGCTTCGAGACCAACCTCTACTCGGCGGGGTTCGCGCACCCCGACACGGGGTACGCCGCCCACCTGAACGTCGAGTCGCTCATCGATTGGTATCTCGTCCAGGAACTGACGAAGAACAACGATGCGATGTTCATCAATTCCGTCTACCTCTACTCACCGGCCGGCGGGAAGATCACCTTCGGACCGCTCTGGGACTTCGATCTTGCCTTCGGTGGCTACCCCTACATCCCCGAGCCACAGGGGTGGCGCATCCGCTACTCCCCGTGGATCTCCCGCCTCCTCGATGACCGCGCCTTCATCGACAAGCTGAAGCTCCAGTGGCAGGCCCTCTATGCGCAGCGGGGGACGATCGACGCCGCGCTCGTGTCCTACACGGGGCGCCTCCGCGAGTCCCAGCGCATCAACCACGCCCTCTGGTACCCGTACCTCCCGAAGCCGACCCTGATGGCCCCCTTCTCGAAGTACGGGCCAACCGCGACCTTCGCCGCGCCCTCACCGGCGGCACCGGGCGGCAGCCTGTTCACGGACGCGATGTACGACGCCGAGGTCCTCGCCTTGCGGAACTGGCTGACCGCCCGCTTCGCCTGGCTGAACACCGCGATCATGGACCTCTGATTCCCCTATAGCAGTCGCCCTGCCGTTTTGGCATTTTTCAGGGGTCCGGCCCAGTGGGTCGGGCCCCTGATCGTCTCCTCACCCACCGACCCCGACGCCCCGATGGCTGACGCCGCCACGCCCCTCCAGCGGACCCCGTTCCACGCGCAGCACCTCGCCGCCGGCGCGAAGATGGTCCCCTTCGCGGGCTTCGAGATGCCCATCCAGTACCCGACGGGGATCACCGCCGAGCATCACGCCGTCCGCACCGGGTGCGGGATGTTCGACGTGAGCCATATGGGGGAGTTCATCATCAAGGGGGCGCAGGCCATCGCCTTCGTCACCTACGTCACCAGCAACGACGTCGCCGCGCTCGCCGACGGCCAGGTGCACTACTCGGCGATCCTCACCGAGCAGGGCACGTTCGTGGACGACTGCCTCGTCTACCGGTACGCCGCCGACCACCTGATGATGGTCGTGAACGGCTCCAACAAGGACAAAGACCTCGCGCACATCTCGCGATACCTCGGCGGCTTCGACTGCACGCTCACCGACGTGAGCGATGCCATCGGCCTCCTCGCCGTGCAGGGGCCCAAGGCGCAGGCGATCCTGCAGGCGCTCACCCCCGCCGCGCTCGACGAGATCAAGTACTACTGGTTCACCGAGACCACCGTCGCGGGCGTCCCGATGACGCTCTCGCGCACGGGCTACACCGGCGAGGATGGTTTCGAGCTCTACCACGACGTCGCGCACTCGGCGCGTCTCTGGGAGGCGTTGATGGCCACCGGGCAGATCACGCCGACCGCCCTCGGCTGTCGCGACTCGCTGCGCCTCGAGATGGGGATGGCGCTGTACGGCAATGACATCGACGACACCATCACGCCGCTCGAGGCGGGGCTGGGCTGGCTCGTGAAGATGAAGAAGGGGGATTTCGTCGGACGCGCGGCGCTCGAAGCGCAGAAGGCCGCCGGCATCCCGCGGAAGCTCGTCGGGTTCACCTTCACGGAGAAGGCGATCCCGCGGCACGGCTATCCCGTCTTCGTCGACGGGGCGCCGAGCGGGATGGTGATGTCGGGGGTGATGAGCCCGAGCGTCGGGTGCGGGCTCGGGACGGCGTACGTGCCGACCGCACACGCCGCTCCGGGGAAGACGCTCGAGGTGGAGATCCGCGGCAAGCGCGTCGTCGGCACCATCACGACCTTCCCCTTCTGGACCCAGGGGACGGTGAAGCGGTAGATGGGCGTCCTCATCACGCTGACCGACGTCGAGCCCGCGGTCCGGCTCAACGCGCTGCTCGAGGCCGACGGCGTCGCGACGACGATGGTCTCGCCGCTCGACGACCTCGCGCGCGAGGTGGAGCGGGCGCGGCCGGACGTGATCGTCTGCACCGGGGCGCTCCTCGATGCACAGACCCTCGGGCTCGTGCGGGACCAGCTCTGGGGCGGCGCCGCCGTGATCGGCCTCTCCGACGTGGGGGATGCGGCAGTCGAGGCGCGCCTGCGTAGCGTCGGGTTCGCCGACGTCCTCGTGAAGCCCGTCGCCCCTGAGGCGGTACGGGCGAGCGTGCAGGCGCTCCTCGAGCGGCAGCGCGTCGCGCGGGAGACTGGCCTCTGGGGGGAGAGCGAGGCGATTCGGCAGGTCCTCGTGCAGGTGACGCAGATGGCCCCGGTGTCGAGCACCGTGCTCATCGAGGGAGAGAGCGGGACGGGGAAGGAGCTGGTCGCGCGGGCCATCGCCAAGCTCTCGCCTCGGCGGAACAAGCCGTTCATCGCCGTGAATGTCGGCGCGTTGCCGGAGACGCTACTCGAGAGCGAGCTCTTCGGGCACGAGAAGGGGGCGTTCACCGGGGCCGCGGAGCGGCGGATCGGCCGATTCGAGCTCGCGAGCGGCGGCACGCTCTTCCTCGACGAGATCGGCGAGATCCCATCGAGCACGCAGGTGAAGCTCCTGCGGGTGCTGGAGGAGCGGCACGTGACGCGCGTTGGTGGGACGCAGGCGATTCCGGTGGATGTGCGGGTGGTCGCGGCGACGAACCGCCCGCTGCGCGAGAGCGTCGAGCAGGGGGAGTTCCGTGCCGACCTCTTCTATCGACTGAATGTCCTGCGCATCTATCTCCCCCCCCTTCGGGAGCGGCGCGAGGACATCCCGCTCCTCGTCCGGCGTTTCGTGCAGGAGTTCGCCCAGGCACACGACCGGACCTTCCACGGGATCTCGGCCGAGGCGATGCAGGCGCTCGTGCGGTATCCCTGGCCCGGCAATGTGCGCGAGCTCCGGAACCTGCTCGAGAGCATGGTCGTGCTCGCGACCGGCCGGGAGATCGGCGTCGATGATATTCCGGCCGGGATCCGCAGCGGCGGTGCCGACCGACTCCTGCCGGTCCCGATCGGGCCGATTCTGCGCGAGGAGGGGCGAGCCGAGGGGCGGGAGCTCGAGTTCATCGTCCGTAGCCTCGTCGAGATGAAGCTGCAGCTGGAGGAGTTGCGGCGGCGGGTCGATGAGGACCGCGCGGCGGTCGAGCGACTGATCGGGGGGGCGGGCCTCGCGTCGAGTCCCGGGGTGAGTCTCGCGCCGATGGTCGGGGGGCTGGAGCCGCCGGGCGTTCCGGCCACCGGTGCCGGGCTGACGCTCGCGCCGGGGATGACGATGGCGGAGATCGAGAAGGCGGCGATCCTCGGTGCACTCCGCCAGACGCGGGGGAATCGACGGAAGGCGGCGGAGTTGCTCGACATCGGCGAGCGGACGATGTACCGGAAGCTGAAGGAGTATCAGGTCCCCGACGAGTATCAGGGCTAGCTGGACCGGGCGGGGCCGGGGGATGTCCTGGTCCCGTTACCCCAACCCGGGGGTCGTCGTCAAATATTCGAACACCGGAAGGCGCAGCCGCGCCCTCCGGCGCCTTCGAATCCAGGGAGCTCCGTGACGATTCCCCTATCGCAGCCCAGCGAACTGACCGGCGACGTGATCGCGGGGTCCGTGTTGCCGCTTCGTGACGCCGAGGCGTTAATCGCGACGTTGCAGGATGTCACGTCGGTGCGGATCACGGCGACGTCGACCGGCGGGATCGAGGCGGTGCACGTGCTCGTGTCCGGGGCGACGCCAGCGAAGCAGCACGTCCGGAACATCGAGAGCGCGCTGATGGCGCGCCTAGGCCTGAAGGTCGACCATCGGAAGATCTCCATCGCGGCGACCGCCTCTCGTGCGTCGGGGGACTCGGCGACGACCACGATGCTCCCGCCCGCGCCCGTCGCGGCGGCGCCCGGTCGGCGCGTGTATTTCGAGGATGTCGAGATCCGTGGGTCGCGAACCCGCGGGGTGACGTGCCGTGTCACGCTGCGCGTGGACGGCGAGAGTTATGCGGGCGAGGCCGAGGAGGGGGTGCCGAGCGACCGGAACCGCGTGGAAGTGGCGGCGCGGGCGGCGGTGGCGGCGCTGGGGCTCGCTGGGTCGGCGCACGGGGTGCTGGTGCTGGAGGGTGCCCGAGTGCTGTCGATGATCGATCGGGAATTCGTCTTCGTCGGGCTCGTCGTCCGTCAGGGTCGGGAGCAGGCGATGCTCACGGGAACGTGTGAAGTGCGGGACAGCGTGGAGACCGCGGCCGTGTTGGCGGTGCTCGACGCGACGAATCGGTGGACAGGGCAGTCGGAAGCGGTCTCACCCTTCGGCCTGAGGAACTAGGGAACCCCCCGTTCTCTCCGGGAGCGGAGGGAACACGAGCGGTAGCGTCACGACCGACGCATGAGCGGAGCCGATCTTTGCTGGAACGTCGCGGTGCAAGCCGGGCGATCTTATCGAAGGGAGGTGAATCTCAATGTCGATTATCACGTCGCTGCTGAGCGCGATTTGCGCGTTTGTGCTGGGTGAT
>JARIFA010000083.1 GCA_031127075.1 Gemmatimonadota bacterium
CGCGGAGCCGTCGGCGGCCCGCCCGCCCGACGATCCGTGCCGGGAAGCCGGTTGGAGTGGACTCGCTCGTCGCCCATCTCGGACGCGTGCTCCGGGCCGCGGCGAATGGACGGTGGGGTGCGATCGTGGTCTCCGCCGAGACCGGGGACACCCTGTTCGCACGCGAGGCCGATGGGAGCTTCCTCCCCGCCTCGACGATGAAGCTGTATACCGCGGCGGTCGCCCTCGACCGCTTCGGGCCGCAGCACCAGTTCCAGACCGAGGTGCTCCGCAACGGTCCCATCCTTGTGGATGGCACCATCGACGGGGACCTGATCCTCCGTGGCGCCGGGGACCCGACACTCGGGGTCGACGGCCCCGCGGTGAACGCCCTCGACGCGCTCGCGGCACAGGTGGCGGACGCCGGGATCCGTGTGGTGCGCGGGGACGTGCTGGGTGACGCGACGGCCTTCGAGGCGCGTCGAGTCCCCGAGGGATGGAAGGCCGCGAACCTGCGCACCCGCTTCGCCCCGCGGGTCTCCGCGCTCTCGCTCGCCAGCAATATGACCTCGGTCGTCGTGCGGCCCTCGGGGCGTCAGGCGGTGGTGGGCCTCGGCGGGCAACAGGACGGGGTGCCGGTCCGGTCGTCGGTCACGGTGCGGCAGGGGAGTCGAAGCGCCGCCGTCCGTGTCCGCCATGATACGCTGACGGGGCGTGTGAACGTCTCGGGATGGATCGGGAGCCGGAGCCGTGCCCGGAGCTATCGTCTGATGATCGAGACGCCGGAGACGTTCGCGGCGGCCGCGTTCCGCACGGCGCTCGAGCGTCGCGGCGTCGAGGTCCTCGGCGAGAGCAAGGCCGGGGCCGCGCCGCTCACCGCGCAGCCGGTCACGGCGTGGGCCTCGCAACCGCTCGAGCGGCTCGTCGCGCGGATGAACGAGGAGAGCGACAACCACTTCGCCGAGCTGATCTTCCGCAATGCGGCGCGCGCCACGGGGACCGTCGGGTCCGCCGCCGAGGCCGATGCGACGCTTCGCGAGTTCCTCTCGGCGCAGGTCGGCGTCTCACGGGGGGCCGTCTCCGCCCGTGATGGGAGCGGGCTCTCGACGCTCGACCGGGTGACGCCGCGGTCGATGGTGCAGCTCCTCGCCTACGCGCCACGCACTCCGTGGGGGGAGAGCTTCCGGAACTCCCTGCCCATCGCGGGCCGGACCGGGACGCTGGCGAGCCGGATGCGGGGGACGGCGGCGCAGGACAATGTCCGTGCGAAGACCGGCACGACGGGCTCGGTGATCTCGCTCGGGGGCTACGTCACCACGCGAGAAGGTGAGGAGCTCGTCTTCTCGTTCATCTACAACGGGACGTCGCTCTCGCGCGCCCGGGTGGCGATCGACGCGATGAGCGTCACGCTCGCCAACTTCTCCCGCGCGGGCACCGCCGGGAACTGAGTCCCGAACGGCGCCCGCGGGGCGCCGTCAGGTGGTCGACTGGCGGATCAGGATGCCGCGCTTTCCGAGTTCGGTCACGTAGCGCTCGCCCGGCATGCACTCGTCGGAGGTGTGGACCCCCTTCGTGGCGACCGCTCCCTCGGCCTGGAGCTGGCCGGTGATCGAGAGCGAGTAGCCCGTGGTGCGCATCATCGCGCTGATCCCGTGCTGCGCGTCGTAGCGGTCGACCAGCTCGAAGTGGTGGGTGATCGGCTTCCCGCCCTTCGTCCCGGCGACCGTCACGCGGAGCGCGACGAGGTCTGGGGAGTTCGTCTTCGTGAGCCGCGGCTGCATCTGGGCGATCGCGACGTCGCGTGGGACGACGGTGGTCCCCTTCACGGTCACCGGCTCGAGCTCGAGCAACCCGAGTTCGCGGATCGCCTCCATGATCTTCGCGTGCCCCGGGTAGCGGAGCGTCTTGTACTCCATCGTCGGGATCTTCCCCTCGTACCGGAACGCCATCGTCGAGAGGCCGCCCGCGGTATGGAACGCCTCGAGGGTACCGACCGGGGCCTCGAAGGTCACCGGCTCGAGCTCCGAGAGCGCCTTCATCTGCGTGCGCTTCCCGCCGCGGATGACCCAGGAGAGGGTCGTGTAGTAGTCGAGGACGCCTTCGATGGAGTAGACGATCTGGTACTGGAGCGGGCCTTCGGGCTGCTGCGGCAGGCCACCGACGTAGATCCGCACGGCGTCCACGGTGTCGCAGCGGTCGATGCCCAGCTGGGCCAGGATGTTCACCATGCCCGGGGCGAGCCCGCAGTCGGGGATCACGGAAACGCCGGCCGATGCGGCACGCGCCGTGAGGGTCTGCTGCTGCTGGACGATCTCGGTGTTGCCGCCGAGGTCGCTGAAGTGGGCGCCGGCCGCGATGGCGGCCTCGGTCATCGGGAAGTTCAGATAGTAGGGGAGGGCGCTCATCACCGAGGTGACGCCCTGCATCGCCGCGGCGACGGCGGCGCCGTCCTTCACGTCGAGCTGGATGGTCTTGAGCCGTTCCCCGCCGATGTACGGCTGGAGGAAGGCGGGGAGGCGGTCGACCCGCTGGTCGGCGAGGCGGACCTCGGTGACGGCGGGGTTCTGGAGGAGGTCGTAAGCGCAGGCCGAGCCCTGCAGGCCGGCACCGAGGACGAGCATCTTCATTGGGAGCTCCACGGGGGAGGGGATGTCTGACAGCCCTTGAATTTACCTCCCCGCGGGCCTGATTTCCCAGCCGATGAGCGACTGGCGCACCCATCTGGTGGACTCGGAGGCCGGGATAACGGCGCTCCTCGAGCGGACCCGATCCATCGCGGTTCTGGGGATCAAGGTCCCCGGGAAGTCCGCCCCGGCGTACGACGTCCCGGCCTATGCCCAGCGGGCGGGGTTCCGGATCATCCCTGTCCCGGTCTACTACCCGGAGGTGACGGAGATCCTGGGGGAGCCGGTGCACCGCACAGTGGCGGCCATCGGGGAGCCGGTGGACCTGGTGAACGTCTTCCGGCGCCCCGCGGACATCCCCGCGCACCTCGACGACCTGCTGGCGGCGCGCCCCCGGGCGGTCTGGTTCCAGCTGGGGATCCGCCACGACGAGGCGGCGGAGACGCTGGCCCGGGCTGGCATCGACGTGGTCCAGGACCGGTGTCTGCTGGTGGAGCTGCGGGACCGGGGGCGCTAGGGCGACGGCCCCGCCGGGGCACGGCCGGGCTGGATAGATTGCGGGTTCGACTGACGCCCCTCCGATGACCGAACCCACCGAACCGATCGCCTATGACCCCGCCGTGGTCGAGGCCCAGGCGCGCCAGCGCTGGGCCGAGCACGGCACCAACCGGGTCGATCTCGCCCAGGGGGCGTCGCCGTACTACGCCCTGATGATGTTCCCCTATCCGTCCGCCGAAGGGCTGCACGTGGGGAACCTCTTCGCCTTCACGGGGAGCGACATCCACGCGCGCTACCAGCGCCTCCGTGGGCACACCGTCTTCCAGCCGCTCGGCTACGACGCGTTCGGGATCCACAGCGAGAACTTCGCGCTGAAGGTTGGGAAGCACCCGATGGACCTGATCCCGAGCAACATCGCGAACTTCCGGCGGCAGCTCGATCGCGCGGGGCTGATGGTCGATTGGGAGCGGTCGGTCGATACGACGGATCCCGCGTACTACAAATGGACGCAGTGGGTCTTCCTGCAGCTCTATCAGCGCGGGCTCGCCTACAAGAAGGCCGCCGCGGTCAACTGGTGCTCGTCGTGCAAGACCGTGCTCGCGAACGAGCAGGTGGAGGGGGGGACCTGCGAGCGGTGCGGGACCGTGGTCGAGCAGCGCTTCCTCGAGCAGTGGTTCTTCCGGATCTCGGAGTATGCCGGTCGACTCCTGCAGAACCTCGAGACCCTCGACTGGTCCGCGACCACGAAGCAGGCGCAGCGGAACTGGATCGGGAAGTCCGAGGGGGCGCGGATCCGTTTCCGCGTGCTCGACCCGCTCGCCGCAGCGGGGAGCGCGGCGGTGGCGGTGACGACCGAGGTGACCACGACGGTCCCCGAGGTCGAGGTCTTCACCACGCGACCGGACACGATCTTCGGGGCGACGTATCTCGTGCTCGCGCCCGAGCATCCGCTGGTCGAGGCGATCACCACGCCGGATCAGCGTGGGACGGTCGAAGCGTATCAGTCACGGGCGGCGCGGCAGGACCTCGTGACGCGGAAGTCAACGAAGGAGAAGACGGGCGCTTTCACGGGCGCGTATGCCACGAACCCCGCGACCGGGGCCCCCGTCCCGATCTGGGTCGCCGACTACGTGCTGATGGAGTACGGCACCGGGGCGATCATGGCGGTGCCGGGGCACGACGAGCGGGACTTCGAGTTCGCGCAGGTGTTCGGCCTGCCGATCGTGCGCGTCGTGGCGGGCGAGGGGCAGGACGCGTCGACGCCGCTCGACGGCGCGGCGTACGTGGGTGACGGTCGGCTTGTGCACTCCGGGGCATTCGACGGGCTCGATGTCGGCGCGGCCAAGCGGGACGTCACCGCGTGGCTCGCGGCGCACAGGCACGCGGAGGCGGTGACCAACTATCGGCTGCACGACTGGTGCATCTCGCGGCAGCGGTACTGGGGCCCGCCGATCCCGATCGTCTATTGCGACGGCTGCGGCACGGTCCCGGTCCCCGAGGACCAGCTCCCGGTCGTGCTGCCGCACCTCGCCGACTTCAAGCCCGACGATTCCGGTGTCTCACCGCTCGCGCGGCACGAGGCGTGGTACCGGACGCCCTGCCCCTCGTGCGGTGCGCCCGCGCGGCGCGAGACCGACGTCAGCGACACGTTCCTCGACAGCGCGTGGTACTTCCTGCGCTATCCGAGCGTGCCGCGCCCGGATATTGCGTTCGACCCGGCGACGACGAAGCGGTGGCTCCCCGTCACCACCTATATCGGCGGGAATGAGCACGCGGTGCTGCATCTGCTCTACTCGCGTTTCATCACGATGGTGCTGCACGACGTGGGCCTGCTCGACTTCGAGGAGCCGTTCACGCGGTTCCGCGCGCACGGATTGATCATCCGCGAGGGCGCCAAGATGTCGAAGTCGAAGGGGAATGTGGTGAACCCCGACGAGTACCTCGAGCAGTGGGGTGCCGACGCCTTCCGCACCTACTTGATGTTCCTCGGCCCCTTCGAGGAGGGGGGCGACTTCCGCGACGCGGGGATCAGCGGCGTGCGGCGCTTCCTCGACCGCCTCTGGGCCTCCGTGCGCGATGCGACGACGACCGGCGCGCCGGACGAGGAAGTGCTCCGCAAGCTGCACGCGACCATCAAGAAGGTCGGCGAGGACATCCCCGCGCTCAGCTACAACACCGCGATCGCCGCGATGATGGAATACATGAATGTCCTCCGGAAGGGCGAGCGGCAGTGTCATCGCGACGAGGTGGCGCCCGTCGTCTCGCTCGTCGCCTCCTTCGCGCCACACATCGCGGAGGTGCTCTGGGGGATGCTCGGCCGGTCGGGGAGCGTCTTCGACGGCGGGTGGCCCGCATTCGACGCCGCTCGGCTCGTGAGCGACACCGTGGCCCTCGTGGTGCAGGTGGGCGGCAAGACCCGCGGCACGATCCAGGTGGCGAAGGACGTCTCGCAGGAGGCGGCGCTCGCGGCGGCGCTGGCGGAACCCGGGATTGCGAAGTTCATCAGCGGGACGCCCAAGAAGGTGATTCTCGTGCCGGGTCGTCTCCTCAACGTGGTGGTGTGACGGCGGACGGCCCCTTCCGCCGACAGGCATCCGAGCAGTAGCGCACCTGGTCCCAGTCGCGCTCCCACTTCTTCCGCCAGGTGAAGGGGCGGCCGCAGGCCTCGCAGATCTTAGTCGGCAGCTCGGACTTCTTGCGCATCCGCGCCATCAGGATGGATGCCGCGGTGGCGACCCAGCGTTCGCGCGGATAGCGTCGGCCCGGGCGGCGATCGCCGCCCGGTGGTCGGCATCGAGCCGACGGAGGTTCTTCACCTGGAGCGCCATCCGCTGGTTCGCGGCGAGGCGCGTCTCGTGCCGCGCGAGGAAATCCCAGTAGAGCGTGGTGAACGGGCACGCCTCGTCCCCGACCGCGACGGTGGGGTCGAAGCGGCACCCGCGGCAGTGGTCGCTCATCCGATCGATGTACTTCCCCGTCGCGGCGTAGGGCTTAGACGCCATGATCCCGCCATCCGCGTGGAGCGCCATCCCGATCGTGTTCGGGAGCTCCACCCATTCGATCGCATCGACGTAGACCGCGAGGTACCACTCGTGCACCGCCCGCGGCTCGACGCCCAGGAGGAGCGCGTAGAGTCCGGTCACCATCAGTCGCTGGATGTGGTGCGCATACCCGAAGTCGAGTGTCTGGCCGATGGCGTCTCGCAGGCACGCCATCTCCACGTCGCCGGCCCAGTAGAACGCCGGCAGCGGCTCGTGGGCGCCGAGCGCATTGTGGTCCGCATAGCCCGGCATCAGGTGCCAGTAGAGCCCGCGCACGTACTCGCGCCATCCGAGGATCTGTCGGATGAATCCCTCGGTGCTCGCCAGCGACACCCTGCCGGCCCGGTAGGCCGCCTCGGCGGCGGCGATGACGTCACGCGGGTCGAGGAGCTTCAGGTTCATCGCCGCGGCGAGCCGGGAGTGATAGAGCCACGGCTCCTTCGTCCACATCGCATCCTGGTACGTCCCGAACTCGGCGAGTCGATGCGCGATGAAGTCGTCCAGCGCCTCGCGCGCCTCGGCGGGGGTGACGGGCCAATCGAACGCGTCGAGCCGGCCGGGATGGTCGGCGAAGCGTCGGCCGACGAGCGCGATGACCTCCTGGGTGATCGCGTCGGGCGGGAAGGCGACGGGCGCCGGGAGCAGCCCCGGCCCCTTCCGGCCGAAGCTGCCACGGTTCTGGGCGTCGTAGTTCCAGTCACCCCCTTCCGGTCCACCGTCGGCATCGAGGAGGACACGATGCTTCCGTCGGAGTTCGCGGTACCAGAACTCGAGTCGGAGCTGCTTGCGTCCCTTCGCGTGCGAGGCGAACTCCTCGACAGTGGAGACGAAGTGCCGATCGATGCGGATGTCGAGGGGGAACTCCAGCTCGCGAGCCAGGGTCGTGAGCGCCTCGCGCACGCGCCAGTCCCCCGGCTCCGTCATCAGCAGGCGGTCCGGGCGATGCGTCGTGATCACGCGTCGCAGCTCGCCCGCGAGCGTGCCGGTGTTCGCCGCGTCGTCGAGCGCCGTGTAGTGGACGGTGCGGCCGGCGTCGCGCTGCGCCGCGGCGAAGTGCCGCATCGCGCTCAGGAAGAGCGTCGTCCGGGGCTTCGACGACCACACGTGCGTCGACTCCTCAGCGACCTCCGCCATCCAGATCGCGTCGCGGTCGGCGTCGAAGCCGTCGAGCGCGCTCGAGGTGGGGTCGAGCTGATCGCCGAGGACGAGGACGAGATGTCGCATCAGGAGGGGCGGGCGGGTTTCGTAACGCGAGGGGTGGG